>CALEMB010000112.1 GCA_937902805.1 uncultured Bacteroidales bacterium | reverse complement strand
TGGTGATGAAGCGGTCGAAGACAAACCAATAGAGCAGGAAAACTATCAGCAGAAAAATGGCAAATTCTATGGAATGGAACAGCATAAAATCCCAATCAATGAGAGGACTCCCTACCCCTTTTTCAAGTCCAGTCTATCAACGATTCTATAATACTGACCCAAAACCTTGGCCCAAAAAGAAGGGTGCCTTCTCCCATAAATCCAATAATATAGTTTGGCCACTTTTTCTCTGTCTTCATGATGCTTGTAATAATGGTGCATCAGCCATGCGGTTTCATCCGTTTTTCCGAACTTACTCTTTTCATTCATGTGCTTCACGAACACAAATCCTTCATGGTTTCGAACTGTATAGCCATCAGGGATATAATAATCGCATTGCAAGTTGGCATCTTTAAGCGCAACAGTGAAAGACAATTGATCTCGTTTGGAATATTTCTCAATGTAATTCCACCATATCGAATCAAAAGCGACAACTTCTTCTTTTGAATGCTTTCTGAAAAGTAACCCCGTTTCAAACATTCCTGCATGTTTCGGGAACTTTCTATCTCTCAAAAAATGCCCCCAATCCAACACTACACCTTCTCTTTCATACAGAAAATCAAGGACAGAAAACATCTCCTCATAAACACAATCGTATGCAAGATGCTTGACACCAGCAATCATTGCATCTGTTTCAAACAATTCAATGAATCTATCATATACAAAATTTGACGCAATCCTTATATTGGCATCCATCCACAACGAGGCTTCGTATTCAGGAAGCAAAGATTCGGGATGCGTTTTTACATATCTGGCTATTTTGGATTGTACCGGATTCGAATAATCAATTCTCTTCACCTGCCAGGCACCTTCTTTCCCCTCGGGAAGGAAGTCCGAAAACAACACATAATCAAAGCGTTCGTCAATGGCCAAAGGCTGAAGAGGCTTATCGTATTGGCCAATAATTGCACTATATACAACAAACCTTTTCATTTCACCATTCCTAACGCCTTTTTGATTCTCCTCTTCATAGGTCTCAACATCTCTTTTCTCGGCATATCAGCGAGGATGTCTTTCTTCATAAATCGAACAAATGACTGCCCATTCTGGCCTTTGAAGTTTTTCCAATCTATTGTCCGCAAGCAACCAATATAGGTCTTTGCCTTTCTTCTCGCTGAAAAATAGACCCTAAATTCGTTCTCTGTTTTTATGGAACAAGCTCTATAAAGTCCATCGGAATAGAAATCATAGGCATTATTGGAAGGTTGCAATATGTCGTTGACATACTCAAAACGGCTACCCCCATCATCGGAAACATACAGAGAAAGTTTGTAATAATCGTAAACAATCATGTAATGTCGTCCGTCATAGCATTGGACGTCGATGTGCCAAGGATCGGTATTGCCTCCATCCAAAGTGCAGATTCGATTTGGCGACCATGTTGCCCCATCGGCAGTTTCTACCACACGAACATGCCTGCCATGTTTATAGCCCGAAGCATCCACATACCAACATTTATACTTCCCTCCCTCCCAAATCAACGCCGGGGATATGATCTGTTCACCCCAAATCTCCAAATCTCCAGGCCGCCTCAAATCTGCAACAACCATCCGCTCAGACCAATTGAAACCATCCGTTGTAGTTCTTTTACACAATAGGGTTTTACTTCCTACAAGTTGTCTGTCTTTTAATAATGTCAACCGATAATAACACTCCAGCACGCCGTCTTTCGATACCAAATGAGGATCTGAAAAATAATCATGTTCCTCGACTTGCTCATCGGTCAAGTCTTCGATAGGGTTTGCCGGTATCGCTTTCCACTCCAAACCATCGTCAGAATAATGAATACAGGGCAATTCATATCGATCGATATAGGGCTGAATCTCAAATGGAGGAAGCGGCGTTTGTGCCATCCAAAAGCGATGTCCACCGAAGAGCTCGTCAACACACAACACGGATGGATGCCAAGGGAATGGCAAACAATTAGCGGTGTTTTCGATAATGCAAGGAGCAAATAATCTCATATGATCAACCTTACATTAGAGAGCCTTTCGGAAGGTGTAGTTGTTGTGCACAGTACCACCCATGGAAAACTTATACGGTTCGTCGCCTCGCGTCAAATCCAAAATCTCAATTCCTTCTTTAAGCAATATCTTTATCGTATCGTTCAGCATCAAGATACCTGCACCATAACGCATGAAATCGGCATTGACCGTTAATCTCGGCACATAAACAATTGGACGATGTAAATCATAAAAGCAGACCATATAGCCAGCGGGGACTCCATTGACAAAGGCAACAAAAACGGCATTACCCTCACCCATAGCCAAAAGATCTATCAAGTTAGTTACCCTATCCCTATATGCCGCCACTTTGGAGAGCGGTCCACTCTTGTATCCGTTTTTCATTGCGCAACGAACCTCGTACATTTTCATGCATTTCCGATGGACGCTTCTAGGAATCTTGTTTTGGGCGTCGTATTTTACCACATTGAACGGCAAACCTAATCTCTGCAGTTTATTGTAACGTGTCCGTAAGTTCAGACTCTGGTGCTTCGAAAGCGATTGGTTATACGCATCATAATCTGCCGATTGGAATTTGATTCTAACGCATGGAGCTTCTGTTCTATCACACTCCATCAAAACTTGGCACAGAGCCGAGCTTTCATTCACGTTTTCGAAATTCAGCGAATATCCCTTGTATTCTTTCATCAATTCCGACATACATCTGCGGAGGAATTCTCCATCGCGCGTGGAGCAGATGGCATCATAATAGTCGACAGGGCCAAATTGGGAATAGTTTGCCAACAACCTTCGCTTCTTATCAACAAGCACTGGGATTATACACTCATTCTCCGTGTTTTCTGTATCTTGGAAATAATAGAACAACGGCTTGTATTTCCGTCGCGCACCTTTCAATCCATACACCAAAGACCAAACCCAATTCAGTCGCCATGCCTGAAAAGGGGTGTAGTACCCGTTGGCATACAAGCGGTCCCAAGCTTTTTTGAGCCGAAATGGGCTCCGATAAACCAGACATTCAATACTATCTTTCGCTTGCATCAGTCAATTTGGAATATAGTTGATACTTATCAAAAACCGCCTTGATTTGAACATCATTCCTACAATTGGCCGCATTTGTATTTTGAGCTGACAACGAATTGATGGCATATGAAGGAATGTCCACAAAATAATACTTCTTTCCCGTATAAGTTTTAACCGCAGGTGTACCATGCATCAATTCCATGGCATAAAACCAAACATCATCGGCATACGGGCAAATGGACATGAACACTTTCTCATTGAGCACTTCGTCAGGCAAACAATGAGGGGGGTATAACACTCCACCAACCCCCGTCGGGAACAACAATGAAGAAGCCTTGTCACATTTGACAATATCCCAATTCCAATCCAAGTATCCTTTTAGTCTCCCATTTCCATCCAACTTCACTTCATGCATCCTACATGCGCAGACTGCATTAGGATGATTCAAATGGCTATTCAGCAATCGTTCAACAACATCAAATACACACATGACATCATCGTCTATAGTTATGATGCAAGAATCAGGATACAACTTTAGAGTAGGTATTAGTTTTTTATATGAACGAATATCTTCGCAATACTCTACCTGCAGCCCTCTTTTCTTTTGTAATTCAAGTGTTCTCGGCAATGGCTTCCCCTTAAACTCTTCTTCCGACAGCCATAGAACGATTCGGTTAGGCTTTACCGATCCTTGCATGATGGACTCGATGGCGAGATACACATCATAAATGCGTTTTCCGAAGGTGGTCAAAGAAACTACCAACTCACTTTCACAGCATTTCTCATCAGAAATACCAGATTCATGAGAATTCAAGGTCTTATCCCTTAAATAGTCCATACGGTTTTGAGACACCATCTCATCCAAAACCGACTGTATCCTATTCAGTTTATGCTGAGCTTGATCAAGAGAACTTCTCGTATTCCTATCATGCCAGATATGATTCTTTATGTATTTCAGCAAACCCATTGGCTTCTATTATCTTTTGTAACACTTATAGAAAAAATGCATGACCTTCCTTAACAATTTATGTTTTCGTAATACGGAATAAACATCTATTTCGTGTTGATGGTCGTTTATGTAGCCCTTTCTACTTAACCATTCATAATAATCATCCACCGATCGCTTAGGCAAGTATTCACACAATAGCCTTTCCTTTTCCTTTGAAGAATCAATGGTACTACTAAGCCCTTCCGCCCCGAAATAAACTATTATAAAATCCAACATTGCCGTTGATGCATCATGCAGCAGAATCGTTTCAAAAAAGAATTTCCTATCCGCAATTATACTGTATGTCTCATCATAATACCCGTATTTTTCAAACAATTCTTTCTTAATAAAAGCCGATTGATGATTTATGTTCTGATGAATAAGATTAAACGGCGTAAAATAGTTTCCATACTCCCGTTCACAAACGCTTGTCGTTCCGTCTTGATAGTAGAAAACATGCTTACTTGCGAATATTATATCCTCTTTATCATTTCTTGAAAACACCCTTTCCAGTACCGTCTCATCATAAAGCCAATCTCCACTATTCAAGAACTGTATATACTCACCCTTTGCAATCTTGATCCCCTTATTCATTGCATTATACACTCCCGTATCAGGTTCACTTACCCAATATGCGAAACAATCAGCAAATCGTTCAATCAGATCTCGGCTGCCGTCAGTAGAACCGCCATCAATCACAATCCACTCAAAATCCTTGAAGGTTTGTGAGACTACGCTGTCAATGGTCTTTTTGAGGCCATTGCAATCGTTATAATTGATGGTAATGATGGAAAGACGCATAAAAACTAATCGAAAACAATAATTCCTATTACCAAATTTGAACTATAATCTCTCTCTCGTCCAACTGATGTTAGTTTTTCTAACTTCTGCTGGAATCCCTGCTATCAAAGTATGTTCGGATGCTTTTAAAGAATTGGTCACCAAACTTTGAGCCGCTACAATCGTGTTTGACGGAATGACACTCCCTTTTAATATCGTACTTCTGACACCTACCCAAACATGCTCACCAATTGTGATATCGGCTGACGGATTAATCCTTTCGCCTTTTTCATTCAATATGGAATGAGAGTCCGTGTTACGGACATCAATATCATGACTAAACATACAATCCCTACCGATTTCTATTCTTTTTCCCTCACAAGAAGCAAATTTACAGCCGGATTCGGTCGTAGTGCCATCTCCTATGACAATACTTCCCCCATCATCCTCAAACCAAAAATCATTATCACTGAGTGCTACATTTTTCCCTATATGCAATATGCAGTTTGTACCATAAAAAGAAACGTTACAGTTCGTCAGCGAACCCCCTTCTTCAATTATCAAAGAATTGCCCGTTCCATAATCAACCACCTTGTTCTGTAAAAGATTCTCGTACTTACAGCATAAGTTAGGCAATGACAACATTAATCTATTAATGCTCTTTTGCTTTTTATATTTGTTTAAACGCAAAAAAAACTTTCTTAACACTTTTTTAATCATAACAGTTTCAATTGGAAAGTTTGGCAACAACGCTATTGGTAGTCTTTTTTAGACCTTCGCAATCATTATAGTTGATGGTAATGATGGAAAGCTTCATGATACTTTCTCCAATATACTCTTATATAATTCCAAATACTGCTTTCCGATTCGCTCGTATGAGAACCGTTCTATTACATCTCTCCTTATCGTTTCTCCATCGTATTGTCCACCCATAGCGGCTTTAATACCTTCAACAAGAGATTCAACAGTGAATTCCTTACACCTTATCCCATTGGCTTCATTGATTAGTTCCTTGGTCACGCCACAGGGGAAGGCAATTACGGGAACACCACAAGCCATGGCTTCCAAGGGGGTTTGGCCAAAAGACTCTTCAAAAGAAGACAAAACAAAAAAGTCTGCACAAGAATAAAAAACCGACAATGATTTCTCATCATTAATCACTCCTACCTTCACAATATCGATTGTGGATGGCCCTATTGGAGCCTCTTCGTCTCCTGCACAAATCAAGGTGACATTCTCCATTTTCAATTGTTCCAATGCACTTATCAATTCCTTTAATCCTTTCCTCGGGTCTTGTAAGGACTGTGCACAAAAAGCGAATACCAAACGATCTTGTGGAATGCCATAAGTTTTTCTCGCAATTTCCTTGTCAATCGGGGAAAAACTAGTCACATTCACACCATTATGAATAAGCGTAATGGGATATTTTTCAAGCATTGGCACCTGGTTACAATACGACTCCATCACCTCCGAAATGGCCACAGGATAAATATCGCTTTTAGCTTGAGACAAAGCCAATTGCTTTATTGTCAACATTTCATCCTCAATTGATTGGCACTTTGAATAATGCTCATCTCGGGCCTTTTTGTAATGGAATCCTCCATAACCAATATTCTCATCGTGAATGGTCCAAACAATAGGCCTTTCAACATTAGGGAAGAAAGTAGGATAATCTATAAAATTGGCTACCCAATGAAGATGGATAATGTCCGCCTCCTTGACCAAAGGATGCTTCGCCAAATCATACTTACTGATAGGGAATGTAAATAACGCCTTATCCTGTAAGCATGCCACCTCTCTTTGATACCTTTCCAAAATTGTCAACCCATACCCTTTTTGCCTCAATTCCTTTTGGATCTTGCGAACTATCCTGTTTTTTGAAGGAACAAAACTGTTCTTCCCTGATTCCGTCGCCTTGGAGACAAATGGTTCATCAGATAACTTCCGTGCCACCAGCATCTTGCTGTCAACTCCCAAATCCAACAACGATTGGCAAATCCTGAGCGCGCACAGGCCTGCCCCACCGAAATCAGACGTTGAAATATGCAGTATCTTCATCTCCCAATGCTATTATTAAGAAAAGCCAAGGACTCGTTCCTTTTTTGACTCAAAACAGCATCCACTTTCTCCCAATCTATCGGTTTCTCAATGATATCTTCCGCTCCCTTTCCATCTTGCATCACTCTATCCGAAAGATTCAGCATTTCCAATAATGTAATTACCCGGTCATTACCTGCAAAGAGGCCTTCTTTCCTCAAACAAACAGCAAATGGCTTGTGAAAGAGAAGTGAAAAGGCCACACCATGGAAAGAAGAGGTCAACACATACGATGCATTGCAAATATACCCTAACCAAAGTTCAATTGAAGGGTTCACGTATCGCGCCCCAGCAAGAAACTCCATGTCTATATCATAAATGGGATTCGCAAAGGTGGCCACCGTCACAAAATCTTTTTTTCTATTATAATCAGCGAACACATCCCAATACAACTCCTCTTTGGATGAAACATTCACTTGATAGACAAAGCAATAATTGGAAATCGAAGGTTCCTTTTTCAAATTTTTGTATTGCTCAGCCGCCAATAACAATGTAGGATCTAACACAAGACTAGCCTCATAGCCTAATTCCTTACAAATCCTCACCCCCGATTGTTCCCGAACACTGATAGCATCGAATCTTCTTAATTGCTCAGCCAGTTCTCCTTTCAACTCCGAAGGGTAATCATTAACTGCAAAACTAGAAGCATAGGCTATCCTCTTCACATTTTGTGGTCCAAAATCCAAGAAAAAACTCTTATTGTCGTCGATAGAAAGCAATTGCGCCCACACTTGGTCGCTACCGGTAATGTAACACCTTGCTTTTGGAGGATGTTGTTGCAACTCAGCCAAAGAATTATAACAGCGTAGCGATTTAATCAAATGCTCTTTTCTAAAAGTATCAAAACCCCTCTCCGATGTGTCTTTTCGAGACCGGAGCCATTTCTTGAATTGTTGATACGTCATCCGAAGACCTCCGTTGGTGAAAAAATTCTCCGCTTTCAGCCAATGGAAAAACTTTTGATGGAAGCCATATCGTATCAAATAAGGTTTGTGTCCTAATTGGCGAAGCACCTTTTGCAGCGCATAACACTGCAAAAGCTGCCCATAGCTGTCTTGGGATTGGAAAAAAGTAATGACTGCTATTCTCATTTCTTCACCTTGTTCAACATAGACCTTATTTGTCGCTTCAATCTTTTCCACAAACCCACATTCCTTTGAGGCATTTTTACGAAAGCCTCAAAATCCTTCTTATGCTTGTGATATGAAGAGAAAAACAATTCTCTATCAGGATGCATGAGGAACGACTCTCCCCAAGCCTTATTGAACTGAACCGCTTGCTTGAAATCAACTTCATGTGAGACGACATCATGCACTTGCTCCAACACTCTCATACCCTTTACCGTATTCACCAATAGCAAACTCGTTCCCTTGTCATCATCAACACCTTGCACCACTTTATCAACATTCCAAAAATCAGCAAGCGTCACATCACTATGGCTTCTCCCTGATTTTGCTTGGCATGAGCTACAACTTGGTCGCAATGTCATATTGTCTAAAAAAGCCATCATATACGGGTTTTCCCTATGATAAGTCCTCAACGAACAGTTGTCTTTTCCATAATCAATAGCAAAATTAAACCTTTTCCATCCGTTATCCTTGTTCCTGAAGCTTATACCAACAATCCCAGAGCGCCTCTTATCCAGATCCAAATACCATTTCCAAATCTTCGGGCTTGGCACTCCATGACAAATACAATCCACCGTAATCAGATTCTCATACTCTTTTCCCAAATACTTCTTTAACCCTGCTACTTGACAAGGAGTCCCCGAAAAGAGCACGAGACGCCCCTCCTTGACAAATTGCTCAACAAGCATATAAGCATTCCCCACTAAGCTCTGAACATATTTGCTACCCCTCAATTTGGGAAGGTCGTCTATTGTCTCCACATAACCATGGACAACATTCCAATGTTCATCAAACATGGCACCGAAAACCACCCCACCTTCACTCAACACGATTTTTGCCAATGACGAGAACACACCGCCACTGCTACTCTCTCGCCTCGTTTTCTCATCAATATTATATGCCGCATACGATTCGATAGGCATCCTATCCTCAGATGGATGATGGAATGGGCAAACAGAAATGCAAATCCCACAATTGACACATTTTGAGCGATTGACAGAAGGGTATAAAAAACCCTCCTTGTCCTGGACAAACGAAATGCATTTTCGTGGGCACTTCTGAACACATGCTCCACAACCGCAACACTGTTCCTTTTCCCGATATAAATCCATCAATTCACATCCCATTTGTAATCACAGAGGACAATCTTACCTTTCAAGTGGCCTGCAACAGTTTTTCCGACATTATAATAATCATCATCTTGGACATTCATCGTGGCAGCATTCAATACGAAATCGGCAAACTCTCCTTTGATTCCAGCAGACAAGGCAACTGTATAAGTACTTTCAGTCAGGGGTAGTTTGGAAATAATGCAATCGGCATAATGGCTACCCGCCGAAAGTGGCAGCATATTGAAAATCAGTTCTGTTGGCATAGACATAATAGGGGTTCCATAAAAATCCCTAAACCCTAGCCCTATATTGCAATCCTTACAAGACTCTTTTACATCAAAAAACACCCTAACCTTCAAATACTTACCGCAATGCGGCTCAATAAATTTGTCGTGTTCGTCCAAAAACTGAATGTCGTTGAAATGCACTTGATCGGTACAACGACCTTCACGAGGCCTATCAGAAAGCTTTTTCCCTTCAAAGTCCGCAATATTTGACTTCATATATTCGTCAATGGTATCATTAACCTCTCCCATAAACTTAACACTACCATTCTCCAGAAGCACGCCTGTTTTACATAAAGATCTAATGCTCACCATATTATGGCTCACAAATAACACAGTCCTTCCTTCCCCTCTACTCACATCCTGCATCTTACCGATGGCCTTCTTTTGGAACTCGGCATCGCCTACGGCAAGCACCTCATCCACCACCAAAATTTCAGGGTCGAGATGGGCAGCCACGGCAAAACCAAGTCGCACTGTCATACCCGAGCTGTATCGCTTCACTGGTGTGTCAATATAGCGTTCACAACCCGAGAATGCGATAATTTCATCAATCTTGCCATTGATTTCCTGCTTACTCATTCCCAAAATAGAGCCATTCATATAGATATTCTCCCGACCCGTCATTTCTCCATGAAAACCGGTACCCACTTCAAGTAAGCTGGCGATACGGCCACGGGCCTTTATTGTGCCTGTAGTAGGGGCTGTCACTTTCGAAAGCAACTTCAGCAGTGTACTCTTGCCGGCTCCATTCTTTCCGATGATACCCACTACATCGCCTTGTTCCACCTTGAAGTCAATGTCCTTTAAAGCCCAAACATAGTCACTGTCGGCAGCCTTGGAACGGTCGTTCACTGAACCCACCTTTAGGAAAGGGTCCTCCTTACCCAAGATGTTCATCTGCCACCATCTTTGAAGGTCGCTACTTAACGTACCGCTGGAAACCAAACCTAAGCGGTATAATTTACTGATATTGTTGAATTCTATTGCTGTTGGCATATACTTAAATACTGTTTTTCATTTTCATAACCTGCTCTATGACAGGTGCCATATCAAAATACTTATACTCCGCCAAACGGCCTCCAAAAATGACATTCTCTTCCTCATCGGCCAAAGACTTATACTTTAAATACAATTCGTTGTTTTTTGCGTCATTTACAGGATAGTATGGTTCCATGCCAGGCTTCCACTCGGTACTGTATTCTCGCGAGACGACCGTCTTGGGACAATCATACACCGCCTGCCCGAACATCTCGAAATGCTTGTGCTCTATGATTCTTGTATATGGTACTTCCCGTTCTGTATAGTTCACCACGGCATTGCCCTGCCAGTTGGGTGTATCCAACGTCTCCTGCTCGAACGAGACTGTGCGGAAATCCAAATGGCCAAAGCGGAAGTCATAGAATTCGTCGATTTGACCCGTATATACTATCTTCTCGGCCAAAGCCGACAGTTCTGCACGGTTGGCAAAGAAATCGCAATTGACGCGCGTCTCGACATCTTCAAGAAAACCCTCAATCAGTTTATTGTAGCCTCCGACAGGAATGCCTTGATAGGTATCGTTGAAATAATTGTTGTCGAACACAAACCGAAGTGGCAGTCTACGAATAATGAAAGCCGGCAATTCAATGCAATTTCTCCCCCATTGTTTTTCAGTATAACCTTTAATCAATACCTTATAAATGTCCTTTCCTACCAAACTCAACGCCTGTTCCTCTAAATTAGCAGGTTCCCGGCTTCGCAAAGCATTCACAGCCTCGGCACGTTGTTCCTCAATCTTTGCTTTTGCCTCATCAGGCGTAGTAACCCCCCACATTTGATAAAACGTGTTCATGTTGAAAGGCAAATTATAAAGTTTGCCTTTATAGTTCGCCACGGGGCTGTTGGTATAGCGATTAAACGGGACAATAGCATTCACAAAATCCCAGGTTTCCTTATTGGAAGTATGGAAAATATGTGCGCCATACTTGTGTACGTTAATCCCTTCAATATTCTCGCAAAAAACATTGCCGCCCAAATTCGGGCGCTTGTCAATAACAAGACACTTTTTTCTGGCCTGCTTGGCAAAATAGGCAAAGGTGGAGCCATAAAGGCCAGAGCCAACTATGAGGTAGTCGTATTGGGTCATTGTTAAAAAGCCTTTTAAATCATTCGTTTCAGTTGTTTCACTCCAATAAAAAGCTTAAACAACAAACGGTACTGAGAACAGAAACGTTTGAAAGGAGAAACACCTGCGGGGTTTTGGTGACCATAAAAACGAGCACTAGAAAAATCGTTCACATCAAACGCCTTTGACATCAAACGGCCTGCCGTATATTGATCCCATCCATCATCATCAAACGGAAACTTGTCGGGAAAAAGCTCACACAAATAACGATACACCTCTTTGTCGCCCTTATATCTTGCAGCCAACCGATCAACAGAATCAGGACGCGTAATGCTTACCGTTTCAATGCCGAAAGTGGCCGTTGAAACAGGCAACACATCAACATCCGTATATGCAGTCATAATTACCCACGCCGGCCAGTCCTGTAAAGATAGACGACGCTTAATGAACTCATCCAAATCCAAATGGGCTTTCATGAAATCCGCACGATACATAATCGTAGCATTGCAGAAATTCCCACCACCCCACATGGCTTGCTGGATATCGACATCGCGGTTAATCTGCGCTTCACATTCACGTATTTCACCCGTTGTTCGATTATGTGTACGGTGATTGGTAATGCAGATATTGCACTCGGGATGAGATTCCATGTGGTCGAGTTGCAATTGGAGTTTGTTCGGGTTGTGCCAATAATCATCGTTGTCGCAATTGCAGATATAATCTCCGCGGCAATCCTTAACGCATTGTGCCCAATTGGCACCCAACCCCATATTCTGCTCACGGAAGAAAAGACGGATGGTATCTGGATACTTGACATAATAGGCCTGCAACACTTCCCGAGCATTATCCGTAGAGCAGTCGTCACCAATGACAATCTCAACGTCTGCATCCACCTGTTGAGCCAAGATACTGTCAATAGTCATACCCACCGTATCAGCACGGTTGTATGAGGGAATGATAACAGAAATCAACTTTCGGTTTGTTGTCATTGCCACGACTCCTTATAATTGTTATACTCACCTCTAACAATTGCGAGTGCGAGCTGGCTACGCAGTAAATTGATACGGTATTTCAAACGACTGCGGGACATTTGACCTGGATAATCATTAAACCAAATTACTGGTTTTTCAAATAAGTGGAAGTGCTTGGCAAGTAACCACACATTCATCAACCGCTCTGCCATATAGCCGAAGATACGCCCCTGCAAAGGCGAATAATGGCTAATGTCAATCTGACGTTCCATTTCCACCAATAAAGGGAACAGCCACGAACAGTATGCGTCAAAGTCACGCCAAGTCATTAAAAACATATTATAGTGCCTCAATTGACAGTTACGGTGCATGTATTCAAACCACGCTTTTTTGATGTCTTCAGGCTGGGTAGTCATAATGTGGTTTTCCAATGTACGAATGTCATCAGAGCAATGTGCCACGCAGTAATTGACAAACAAAGATTCTCTGTAAAACCGTGGTTTAGCCACATACGCCTCTCCTTTCCGTAAACTCTCAACCACGTTCTCAGGAATAGACAAATCCACTTGATTGAATTGTTCAGTCGAAAAACAAGTTTCCGGCATAACTGAATCGCATTGCTTATGAAAATCAAAATAGCGGCGATAATGACACAGTCCAATCACATCCACATTCTTCAGGTTTTTCCATGCCCAATACATTCCAGTCAATTCACAATAGCTACGATTTTTTTCAGAGATATTATCTCCTTCATTATCACCTTGTATGCCAAGTTGAACTTCAGATAACGCCTTACCTACATGTACCGGCAGATATGGCTCTTGTGCGGCCATCATGTCCTGCTTATGACAGCAGACTATTATTTTTGCGGTTTTCACAATTTTGTTCGGTTTTCAATTTAGTGTACAGACTTTATTCGCTCACACACCCGACGCCACACCTTATCAGTCAACGGAACAAACATCCACTGGCGTACCTGATCTATCAACATACATCCAAATAGCGCAGCGAGAATGATTGTCACTCGCAACCATAGTGTACACTCTGCAAATCCCCACCATAACCATTCACGGATATTCGGTGATTCCGTTATCAAGAACACAGCCAACACATTCGCTCCCAAACTAATAGAATGCTTAGCATAAATGGGTTTTCTGTCTGCCAACACCACCATTGATCCGGCGGCCAGCAGCGCACAAATATTATAGTTACTCAACCACAGTCGCAGTAACTTCGGCATTCCCCTCATCGCAAACCCGAATGGCAGCACAAAAAGCATTGCCAACGCACCAATCATCATAGTTCGCACATATACATCCGACCAACGCAACGGATAATGCTTCACATATCTTCCAATTAGATATATATCCAGCATCAGCAGAAAAGATGTGCCTATATCGAACGACAAGAATCGCCCTATATATAGCATTATACTCAAAACCAAAATGATACCCAGAAACCGGAAATGGCTCATACTCCCTATTCCTTTTTCGATGAAAGGAGCAAGCAACATCACCACCACATAATCCATTACAAACCATTCACTTCGCGAAATAGGCATACAAAACTGTAGCGCACACTTCACGAACGGCACATCTTTTATATACATCCCCAGTATCGCTATTACGACGGAATAGAATAATGCTTGTGCCCATATATTCCATAGCTTATACCAACGAAACTTTATGCCATAGTAACCTGAAATGAAAACAAACCCGCTGACACCGATATGATTCAATCCCAATAAGCCATACCGCACACAACTCGTCCAATCGCCTCCGTACAAAGGCAATACCCCTGCGCCACCTTTGCGATATATGATGCTATGCATTGTCACAATGCACAGCATGAACAATACACGAAGCAGTTCAACGGTTATGTTACGAGTTTTATTGGGCATTTGACTAATAGTTTGCACTTGCCTCACCATCACATCCTGCTTATGGCAGCAGACTATTATTTTTGCGGTTTTCATAATCTTTTTATTATAGTCGAGAGTCTATAGTCTAGAGTCAAAAGCATTTGTGAGACTCTCCTCCAAATCCTATCCGTCCACGATACTATCACCCACTGACGTACTTAATCTATTTAGTGAGCATGGTTATTATACGAATTTACTAAATATTGCATTAATCCTTTTAGGCAAGCTCATAACAAAAGTTCCGCGACGCCAAATTGTATATCGTCCTCTTACTATGGGCAACTTAATTAATGGATAACTTTTGACATAAGGCACATATTCTTTCTTATTCTCTTTATATATGGTATAATTTTCAATTGCTTTGAGATATTCTTTCTCAGGCCATCTAAAGAAACGGCATAGAGTTGGCATTACTACTTGATTATATATTTCGTATGAATATGCACCTAAACCTAAAAGAACGTATTCTTTTGCATATAAAATAAGTAATTGTTCATGTATGTTCGCCCAGTTGATATCATCGGTTATTATATAATCATCATATGCTTTCTTATCGGAAAATACAGGAGCATTATCTTTATAGTCAATTGTTTTTTTATCGTTGTTCAATGCAAAGAAATTCTCAAAAAGATACAATTCCTTTATTAAGAAACGAAAATTTTCATTTCTTTTAATATATGCATCATACAACTGCGCATTATACATTTTTCTATCTATTCCATCCACTTTATTCCAAAGAAGATAATAATATGCTGTGACTTCTTTAAATCCATTAGACAAAAGAAACTTATTTAGTTCTAGTAGCGTTTTCCCAGAAGTTGTGATATCGACAATAGCTACTTTATCTTTTGTCGTAGCAAGACCTGTCTGCTCATAGTATGCTAATTTTGCCTCAGCATTGTCTTCCTTATATAGCGCTACGCGTGACATATAGACATATTCTATGCCCACTTCTGGGAATAGCGGCTGCATCGTCAATGCGATTTTGTGTATTTGGTAAGCATCGCGAGCGCAGAAATATAGATGTTTTATTCCCTTCTCTTGTGCATCATGCAATACTTGATACATCCAAGAGCAATAGAAAGGAGCAATAATATCCAGCACAAAATCAGTGTGTGCATTCCAGTGTGTCGAATAATGCAGAGCGCGTCCAAGACCTGCTAATATGCTTGGATACTGAAAACCAAGAGAATAATCGTGATGCTTCCATTGTTTTTGATAAGGAGTATATGCATGATTGATGAGTGTGCAACGAATACCTAATTTCTTTGGCGCTTTATAATCCCCTACCTTGTTATCTCCATAATGATGCCAATCGCGGAAAGATTTCAGACCTTCTTTCTCGCGGACATACTTATACAACTCGCCATTCCATTTTGCTACTCGACACTCGCAACTAACATATAAACTATCTCCATCTTGACAGAATCCATGTTCGCTCATAACGTCAATAAGGAAAGCGGATGAAAGATACATATCGGAGATAAAGATAATCTTATCACCTCGCCTGCGACACTCGTTTACTTTGTCTCTCATTTTAAGAACAGGGACAAGCATCTCATGTTCCAATTCTTGCTCAATACGGCACAACTCTGCCTTTGTTTTTAGAAATGGATGTATCCAATCCAATTCTGTCCATATGTCCTGCAAAGTATAGTGAGGAGTTTCTTTCCACAATTTAGTTTCCGTCAAACATCTTGCAGCCACAAACTCCTGCCGAGCCCATTCCTCTACTTCGCCATTAAACACACGAAGAGATAACACATCAAAGAAATTCTCCGGTGTCCCACATTTACGCAAGAGACAAGTATCAAATATGTCGAAAGATGAAATCATCATCGGCGTAGAATTAGAAGCTTGTATAGTTTGCACAACACCGCCCAAAACAAGACATTATCATGCAATAACTTTTCATTTCGCAAATATTTATACAGAACTTCCTTTTTGTTATTTTTCTTATAATCATTTAGAAAACCGTAATACTTATACACAAGTGCATACGACTTATTATAGACATCTGTTTGCACTTCCCTTGTCGAAAGAGAATTGTCGCTCATTCTATACAACGCCAATACTTTGTCAATAAATTGGATACGAACGCCAGACTTTACCACATTTATCCAACGAGGCCAATCTTCAATTAAAGGGATTCTCTTATCATACTTAATCCCAAGTTGTTCGATATTTTTTCTATTATAAAAGTTGGTTGGAGATGGAATACAATTCCTCTCAAGTGTAAGATAATCATATTGCTCCTCGTTGGACCACGAAAAGAAATCGTAATTAAAAAAGTCCGTCATAAACTTACGTCTCTTCTCGTTGCCGCCAAAACATTCTACCTTAGCAAACACATAAGTAGAATTCGGATGCTCTTTAATATAATCAACATACGTTTGGATAGCTTCAGGCAAGAGAATATCATCACCATCAAAATCTTTAACCCATTCTCCTTTACAAGCCTTTGACGCTCTTTCGTAATTCTCGGTCGTACCTGTATTTTGCCCAACTGTAATAATCTCCGTTCTCACAAATCTTTCTTTATGAACATTCACCCAATCACGCACAACTTCCACCGTGTCATCTGTTGACGCGTCATCTGAAACTATCAACTCTATATTAGGATAAATTTGATTATATATACTATCCAATGTTTCAACAATCGTTTTAGACGAATTGTATGTAATGACTGGCACAGAAACCAATGGGGTATTATCTGAAAGACTATTTACCATATAATTGCATTTATTCATTAACCATATTTCGTCTAATCCGACCGACACACATTCGTGGCAATCGGATAAGCAACTGAGGGCATATCTTTACCAACAATAATTTATAACCGAGATCAACATCAAAAAACAAAGAACGTGCTCTGGCATAAAATGATTCATAATCAATTTCTTTCCAACGTTCTCTGTTATGCCACATCACATAACATTGACCCTTCAGATTTTTTTGTGATGAAAACGAAATTGTATCTTCTGCCCCCCACATATAGTCCATCAAAGACTCCTTTATTTGTTTGTAATTGCATATTCTACTCAAACGAATGTGCGTATCCCATTCTTGCATACACGGGCAATCCTCATCCAACAAGCCGATTTCAATGAGTTTTGATTTGCGGAAAAGGCAATCGTCGAAATTCACATAAGCCCACCCCTTAAGCAATAAACGTTCGATATAACCCACCCCACCCCATTTTTCAATTGTTGTATTTGAGCCATCTACCCAAACTTTACGAGCATAACAGGTTACAACATCCGTCTCGTCATCTATTTCCGAAACCATTCTACTCAAAAAGTTCGGATAGACAAAATCATCTGAATCAAATAGCACCACCCAATCATGTTTAACATGAAGCAATCCCGTGTTGCGTGCCCCCTGCGCTCCTTTCTTTCGCTCGTTGAGGAGATAATGAATACGAGAATCCCTCTTATTATATGCATCAATTACCTCCTGCGTATTATCTGTAGAGTGGTCATCCATAACAAGCATCTCCCAATCAATATAGTCCTGGGCAATAAAAGAGTCAATTGTTTTGCCAATCGTCGCGGCACGATTGAATGTGGGAATAATGATTGATATAGGTGGTTGTTGCTGCATAATTATCTATAGCTATAGGCCTCCATAACTTTTCCCAACCGTGTATAAGCTAATTTGTCTGCCATACGATTTGTTAAGTTCCATAATGGAGTATGAACTTTGTCTATGGCAATACAAAGTATGATAATCCCAAGCGAAAAGGCAAACACCAATGCCATTTGACCCGCCCAATTTCGCACTACTTCTTGTATCACTAAGGCCCCTCCTTTTACCAAAGTTTTAAACACTAGGCTGCCGCTATGAATAAGATAAATTGCCAAAGATGAAGAAGCCATGTAATTCACCACTTTACTCTGGAATGACATCCTCATAAATATAATGAAAAACAAAACGGCATTTATAACTATACCAGGACTATTATATGGAAATGCAAAATGAAACAGGAAACCACTTAACGCTCCCGAAGCAACACCCTTCACAAACACAATATTGAATGTTAACCACGCACAAAAAACCGCCCAAGTTGGTATCTTAGCCAACTGGTTTTTGTATTCAGACAAAATGTTACCTAACATATAAAAGAACATAAAGTTCAAAATGTCATACCCCTCGTCCATAGTTTTATCAAAGCCATTCCAACCAATCCAAAGTGAGAGATAGCCTAAAATACATAACACCAACAACCGAACGCTGGAATTAGAGGCTGACAAAAATCGATTAATAATAGGAGATAGCAAATATAGTATCAGATATGTGCGCACAAACCAAGCACCTGTATTGGAAATGAAACAAAAATTCTTCCAACCAATATGACCATCGGCCATAATCAGGTAAATCATTGTATATGCCAAACCATAAACAAACAAATTGGCAACAATCCGCAATAAGCCATGTATACTCAATCTAATTTTGAAGAACCCGCTAACCAAAACAAAAAGAGGCACTCCAATATGCAGAGGAATCCAAATCGCTTTGAAAATCGGTTCGGGATTGTCGTTGTTCAGTACGAAATAGAACAAAAAACATGATAAGCAACAATGAACCACTGAGCAACAAGGCGCATAAGTTCGTAAGCACTATTTCTTTGCGGAATATCCATTATTGCTTATGAGAATTGGCGAGATTCAACACAATACTCAACATTCCTTTTCTTAGTCAAAAGAAATGGCAAAAAAATACGTTTAACCCAAAACTTGACATATTTGGAGTATGGCCGTTTATGATATGCATTTGGCCACATTGAACGGTTACACACATCGCGCCAAACACGTCCATATGGCATCTTAAAATAACTGAATTCCCATGGCTTCAAATGTCCGCAATAGTGGATTATTACAGGATTGGGAGCCACTGCCATTACTCGTTTACGAAAAGCATCATCATAATAATCCCAATCGCTATGATGCAGAAATAGTGTCTGATAATTATATGTTATTGGCAGGCTCAACATTTTTTCATGAAGTAGCGCGTTCTCAACATCCTGATCCATCCAATACACCTTATCTTTATTTTCGTTAATATAACGAATAGCCGCGTCCGAAAAGCCTATTTTTCGCAAGCAATCAACATTGTAAACAGCTACTCCATTATTATAATAGCTCCACTTCTTGTTGTATTCCAAACGATTGTAATAATCATCATCAAAGAAAGTACAGTTTACGACCTGCGCACAAGCATAATCAGTTAAGTCGACATTCCACAAAGGACGAACATCTCCGTTAACAATAATGTCTCCATCCAGATAAATTATCTTATGTACAGATTCGGGTAACAAATTTGATAAAGACAAATGATAATAAGCAGGCAGTTTAATGTGAGACACTTCCGGAAATGTCTTTACCAAATCAACATCGACAGGGATAATTATAATATTCGCGTTATATGAAGTTGCAAGTTTTTTAAATTTTTCAGTGTCACTTTCACTTAAAGTCTTATCTGTCAAGAAATACACATCAAATAGACAATCCCTATTGCTCTCAAATAAAGATGTTAGCATAATACCATAGAATGGTGCATAATTGGTATCAGATGCTATGAGAATATTAATACGCTCTTCCATACAATGTTATCCATTAATAGCATCCATAATCTCATTAACTATATTTTCTGCAACTGACAAACCATGAGGAGGCACCAGTATGTCATTATAAAAACACTTTCTTTTCTCCTTCATATCATCCTTCCCTGCCAACACAACATCCTCTATAAACCGTATTATATCATCTTTTGATATACCTTGATAATGACAACTCAACGCTTTCTTACCGACGTCATTACATTGACTCTCTCTGTCATAATTAGCTAAATACAAAACTGGCTTCTGTGTATATAAATACTCAACAATAAAAGAATGACAGTCATGTATCATCGCATCAGAAGAATTAAATAAATCGACATATTCCCCTGAAACAAACGTTGTATTTTGGCCATTTTCCCATCTCTGATAATACGCATCTGTTTTTTCCTTTCCCCAGTCTGGATGATGATACAATGCAGGACGCAATTGGGGATGTGGTTTAAACGCAAATTGAATACTATCCTTACATCGTTCTGCCATATCTAGCATAAAATCTGCATTTAGCAGAAACGTAGACAACTTAATTGCAGAATCATTACCTTCAATTGTATGATGAGGAGCCCATATTATGCGTTTCATTTCATGATTATCCTGTATTTTCCAATCTTTACCACTACCTTTTGTTTGAATAAACTCGTCATACATCGGATAACCAACAACATGAATATTATTAAATTCCCAAGAGGACACCGATTGCACGAACTTCTTATTATCCTCGCATTCAGAATAATACTGCCACATCAATCCATGAAATTGAGATGCAATAGACCACACAAATGGATTATTCTTGTAGGAATAATTAACATAACATTTTAAATAGGGCTTTAATGTAATTTCATTATATCTTGCATCTACGTGATTAGCGTACTGATACGCAAAGAAAATAATATCTGGATTCAAATCTGGTACATCAATATATGTCTGTCTAACTTCGTCATATGCACAAAGAACATTATATCCTTTTTTCTTAAACATTTCATAGGCTGGTCTTAAATTCTCTACCATATGTTCATAACCTCTATCTGCAATCGGACAAACTAAAATAAGAGGATTGAATCGTTTATCCTTCTCCATTAATCGGTATAATGAATCATATTTCCATACAGATGCATACAACACAAGGAAAATGACATTGATAGGTCTTTCCAAAGACGATAGACGCTCTACTTGCCTTTTGTATATATCTTGCTGCTCTTTCCAAAGTTGATAACGAGGAGTTTTACGTACTTTATACTCACGATGCCATACAATGAAATTCTTTGGCAAAAAGCGCTCAATAAAATAGACAATATCGCTCTTATTCATCTTTATGTTGGTTGTTTAGTCTATCTCTCAAAATTGTACTACTTATACCCTCTGTATGAGACAGGTATTCTATCTTAACACCGACTTTAGCAAACTCTTCTTCGTATTTATTATACAACGATGTACCTTTCCACTCGTCTCCATGAAACATTACATCAAAATGTACTTCATTCCACATTTCCATTTTGTCCATAGTATCCTGCGGAATAACTTCATCTACATAGCGAATAGCTTGAACTATTGCCAATCTGTCTTGAAATGGTATGATCGGCAACTTGTGTTTATAAGATTCTACTACCTCGTCGGTAGACACTCCGACAACAAGAAGTTCGCATTGCTCTTTGGCTTTGCGTAAAATATTCAAATGACCGACATGAAACATGTCAAAAACTCCAGATGTGTAACCGATTTTATATTTTTTTTGCATGTCGCTTGATTTTTCTTTTTATTACAACATGTAACTTATCGTGTGTGTACAATAAACGCAAATATTCTAAAGGTATGCGTTTAGATAAAAAACTAACTAAACGCCAAGGTCTGTTTACACGTTGTTCTTGCTCGTCCAACTTGGCTTGCTTATAATAATCATAAACATGAGAGAGTTCTAAATTAGAATATATACTAAAATTCTCTCTTATCTTATCTAATAATTCTTTTCCTTTTATGGAATGTATTATAAGGGTAGAAACCATTCCCCTATCATTGGGATATTGATTAGGAATCACTGAATCACCAATCGTGAAATCGGCAAAGGAAGCATTAATATTTCTATAGCAGCAATTATAGCATGATTCTCTATATATGTTTCTACTAAAATAAGAATAGAACAAATTTTTTCTTCTTTCTTCTAGAAATAATTTCTCTTTTTTATCCTGCTTGTACAAAGTATAAAAATTGTAATAATTACATCTTTGGGTATATGCATCAAATTTGACTCTAAATTTGATTGCCACAATCTCATTTACTCGCTTTTTTTGTATAAAGCGAGTCATGTACTTTTCCCAAACAACAGGATTTGGCACACCATGGCATATTAAATCAATTGTTAGTAATTTTTCATATGGTTTCATCAAGAATTTCTTTAATCCTGCTATCTGACATGGAGTTCCTGTAAAAAGTACATAACGACCATCGTTGAGGAATTCCTTTGCCATAACATACATGTAGCCAATATCACTTTGCACATACTTGCTTCCCATAAACTCTTTTAGCCCATCAATCGTTTCCGTCCAATCATGTTGTACATGTATTCCATTGAATCGAACTCCAAAAACAACTCCACCCATATCGTTTATTACAGTTCTTGCAATCTCATAAAAAGCTCCACCAGAACTACTATTATTGAGAATATTTTCATTGTTTGTTTGGAGCGTATAGGCACACGTATAATCAGTTTGAACAGGTCCAACCAACGCGGGGCATGACTTTATGCATAATTCACAATTGATGCAATGTTTACTATCAATGGAAGGGCATAGGGAGCCCAACATATTAGCTTCCATATGCACACATTTTTGCGGACATGCATTAGCACATGCCGCACACCCTGTACATAAATTTTGGGATGCAAGATGTATTTTCACCCTAGGTTGTTTCATCCCTTCTTCTTATTGATATTCATTTATACACTTTACCACCCATTCAATATGCTCCTGCGACATACACGGACTGATAGGCAACGAAAGCTCATAATTCGCAACCTTCTCCGTGATAGGTAACGATAATTGTGGCATATTCCACATTTCTTTTGCGTAGCACTCCTGCTTGTGTGGAGCGATGGGATAATGGATAACCGTGCCAATGCCGTTTTGCGCCAAATAATCATGCAAAGCGTCCCGTTTACCATCAGCCACCAATACCGGAAAAAGATGATACACATTCTGATTATGGGGCAAACGTGTCGGCAACGTGATATGCAAATTATTGATGTGGTCGTAATAATAATCTGCAATTTGCTGGCGCAATACAATGTCCGCATCCAAATGACGTAACTTGACATTCAATATCGCAGCCTGAATCTCATCCAAACGACTATTGCGACCTGCATACTTAAAAACATACTTGCGTTGGCTACCGTAATTGGCAAGAGCTCGAACACAATCAGCCAATTCTTTATCATTGGTGGTAACTGCTCCAGCATCACCCAATGCGCCGAGATTCTTACCTGGATAGAACGAATGTCCCGACGCATCACCAATGGAACCCGTTTTCCTGCCCCTAAATTCGCATCCATGTGCTTGGGCATTGTCCTCAATAAGCCTCAGATTGTATTTCTTACAGAGGTATATAATTTGGTCGGTAATAGCATTACGTCCATAGAGATGCACAACACAAATGGCCTTAGTACGATATGTAATAGCAGCCTCAATAAGAGAATCGTCCATCTCCAAAGTTTCGTATCTAGGTTCGATGAGTACAGGACGAAGATTGTTTTCCGTAATGGCAAGAATGGTGGCGATATATGTATTCGCTGGAACGATTACTTCGTCACCAGGCTGCATCACACCGAGTTCAATATAAGCTCGAAAGATCCAAATCAAAGCATCGAGACCATTAGCGCATCCTATGCAATACTTCGTACCAATATAATCGGCATAATGCTGTTCAAACTGCTCATTTTCCTGACCTTGCAGATACCAACCACTATCAATGACACGGAGAGCCGCTTCGTGGATTTCGTCTTTATATTTTTCCGTTACATCATGCAACGAAAGGAAAGGCACTTGCATTTTCACTTCTTCTTGTATTCAACAAATTCTTCATAATCGCGTATATAATCCGCCTCATCATATTTTTCACTGGCTAGAACCATACATACTGAGCCCGAAGAAAAATCCTCCAATGTTCGCCATATTCCAGGAACGACTAGCAATCCCTGATAAGGTCGGTTGAGCATGAAAGTACGTTTGGCATTGCCATCATCCAATGTCACTGAAAAACTGCCACTAGCTGCAACTATAAGCTGATACAATTGTTTATGAGCATGTCCACCTCGTTCCTCACCGCCTGGAACATCGTATAAATAATATACACGATGCATGTCAAAAGGCAAAGTATCGCCATTCTCTACTACACATATATCTCCCTTGCGATCACTATGATGACGATCAAGATGAATAATGGTGCAATCGTAAATAGAATTAGTCATGGGTAGCATAATCTACAAATTCAGCATAGCCTCTAATGGCATCGTTTTCATCATATTTCGTTGATGCGCAAATAAGCGCAACCGCATTGGTAGAAAAATTCTCAATAGAACGCCATGTGCCAGCAGGAACATACACGCCAAAGTAAGAACGATTCAATGAAAAAACAAAACGTGCTTTTCCATCATCAATAACAACATCGAAGCTTCCACTAAGAGCTACCACAAACTCTTCTGTTTTCTTATAAGCCACTCCACCTCGTTGTTCTCCACCAGGCACATCATATATCCAATGTACACGCTTTATTTGAAACGGTATCTGTGCCTCGTCCTCAATAAAAGACAAGTTGCCTCGACAATCAAGAAACTTGGGTAATTCGATTTGTTGTGGTTTCACGGATAGCATTATTAAAAAAACAGAGAATTCACACCGTATCCATAAAACTCTTCTGCACCTTGTTGAATATCAAGATACCAAGAGCGAGCACGACCAGCATGAAGACAAAGCTATAGGCCAACCAGCCCCAGCCGATAAACTCACCAGCGCTCAAAGCACCGTGCTTGAAAGTCTCAATGACAGGCGTCACAGGATTGAGGCACATGATGGTGGTCAAATCAAAACCCATCACCTTCTTCCCCGCCACCTGACTCAAAGGATAGACGATAGGCGTGGCGTACATCCACAATGAGACAAAGAAAGAAAACAGTATCTGCAGGTCACGATACTTGGTCGTCATTGATGAGACGATGATACCGAAACCCAAGGCCAGGCCAGCCATCATCACGACTAGCAACGGAAACAGCAACAAATACCAGTTTGGACTTGGAGCCTGCCCTATAATGGCGTAATAGAGGTAAACAATCACAAACAATCCCAACTGAATTCCAAACCTCACCAAATTGCTAATGACGCTTGCCAACGGCATAATAAGCCTTGGAAAGTAGACCTTGCCGAAGATGCCCGCATTAGAAACAAAGGTACTCGATGTCTTGCCCAAACAATCTGCAAAATACTGCCACATGGCTATACCGCCTAAATAGAACAAGGGTTGAGGAATGCCGTCGGTGGGGATGCCGGCGATACCACCAAACACCACCATGTACATGATAACCGTAAAAGCCGGCTGGATAATCCACCATAGCGGACCAAGGATGGTCTGCTTATACTGAACAGTGATAGTCCTCTTCACAAACAAGGTCAACAGGTCGCGATAGTCCCATATTTCTTTCAGGTTCACCTCGAAGAGTTTATTTCGAGGCTTAATAATCGTAGTCCAGTTTTCGTTTTCTGTTACTGATTGTGCCATTTCAAATGATGATAAAACTATATAGCTTCGCTATTCTGAGTCCCACCCAACAATATTAACTTTTTGATTCTTCGTTATTTGCAGGAACCAGCATAAATATCAAATCCCCACGCAATTACGCAATAATTGCATAGCATGGATTGAAATGCAAAAATAAACATTTTTACATTACAAAACCCTAAAAAAACTATTAAATTTTTGAGTAATTATTTAGACCGCTTTCCCCTGAACAGAATGTTGGCGACAACCTTCCAAAAATACTTCCAATCCGTGCGGAAAGGATGCTCCAGATAGGCTTCCAAATAGCGGCGTTCACTCTCTTGAATTTCGTCCAACGTCTCAGGCATGTCGACATAAAACGGAGGCAATAAGCCCGGTTTGGTCTTGATACGAAGCTGCTGAAGCTCAGTTGTATACAAATCAAAATACTGTTGACTCAAAGGCCTGACACCGACCAGCTTCATCTGACCTTTAAAAACATTTATGAACATAGGCAACTCATCAAGCCAAGTCTTACGCAAAAGGCGGCCCCACTCTGTGACACGATAATCGTCGTTGAACTTGCCACCCACGTCAAGATTGTTATTCTCGTAGATATAGGTCTGCAAGTACTCCGAATAAGCATACATCGTACGGAACTTGAATACGTTGAACTTCTTGCCGTCTTTCCCTATCCTTCGCAGCCTGATGAACATCCCGTATGTATGCTGTTCCATACTAGGTTGACGTTTCTTCTGTGCAATCACGCAATAACGGTCGTGAATATATTGCTCGCTGACCACCTCAAAACCGCAGTAATACAGCCTGCCTAACACTTCGGGACGCGGGAACACTTTTTTCACTTTTTTCGTGCAGAAATAGTAAAAACGGCGTGTCAGCCCTAGTTTGGGGCAGACCCTATGCCACAGAAAATCAAAGAAATAAACAATGTAGGCGATTATTTTCGGATAACGACTGAAAATCTGTGCACGGCGTTTTTGGGAAGTATCAAAAGCACATAGAAAATAGCCGTCTTGTTTCAGTTTGGCATTGGCGCTACGCAAGTATCGGTTGAGGTGGCGGATGGCGTTCAGATGGTCCTGCGCAAACAGCACCTCGGCCTCGCCATCAGGTACAGCCCACGACTTTTCAGCATAGTCGTTAAGCCATTTGGAACGCTCGGGGCCACGGGGTGTTTCGGCCACTTCAATGAGTTCACGGAGCTGCTCAGGTGCATTGTCGAAATCAAATCTCGGGGCATGCTGGGTCTCAGCTACGGCGAGGTATTCCATTACCTCGTCGTAGTTGTCACGAGCTATTATATCGTTAAAGAAAGACCGAACTCCCATGTCGTTATGCTTTATTTCTGGCAATACTCGCGAACAGCCTCGCAAATCATGTCCTGATCAGCCTCGGAGAGGTAAGGATGGATGGGCAACGAAATCACCGTGTCGGCCAACTGATCGGCGACAGGGCAATGGTTACTATTGATATCCAAGTAGTTGAATGCCGTCTGACGATGCATCGGGATGGGATAATAGATAGCCGTAGGAATATCCAAGGCTTTCAAGGCAGCCTGCAAGCCAGCCCTGACCTCTTTATTCTTCACTTGCAAGGTATATTGTGCCCAACTGGAATAATAACCTTCAGGGACTATTGGCGTTTTCACAACATCTTTCAGTTTCTCTGTGTAAGATGCCGCCACCTTATTGACATCAGCCAACTCATAGTCCTTGAAAGCCTTTAACTTGACCAACAGAATGGCCGCTTGGATGCTATCCATACGAGAATTCATACCGATCCGGATGTTGTCGTAACGGTCGCTACCCTTACCGTGGATGTGGTAAGAGTCGACGAGAGCTGCCCATTCATCGTTGTCAGTAAACACAGCTCCGCCATCCCCGTAGCAGCCCACGGGTTTGGCGGGGAAAAACGAGGTGGGGGAAATGTCGCCGAAAGAGCAGGCTGTCTTGTCACCAATACGACCACCAAAACCTTGGGCACCATCTTCAAGAACATAAAGACCATACTTGTCAGCCAATCCACGGATAGCCTTGAAGTCCGCGGGCAAGCCGAACAAGTCGACAGCAATAATGACGCGAGGCGTGAGTTGACCAGCCTTCAGAGTCTGTTCGATTTTGCGCTCCAAGTCGTTGACATCCATGTTGAAAGTATCCTTGTCGACATCGACGAAGACAGGCGTCGCACCTTGCATGGCAATGACCTCAGCCGAAGCGAAAAAGGTAAAACTAGGAACGAAGACGGCATCTCCGGGCTTCACATCCCATGCCTTTAAGGCCAGCAAGAGAGCATCCGTGCCGCTGTTACAGGCGATACAGTGCTTTACGTCAACATAGTCGGCAAAGGCGGTCTCCATTTCCTTGATTTTCGGGCCCATGACGTAGGCCGAAGAGGCGACCACATCCAGGATGGCCTTGTCCATTTCGGCCTTCAAGGTGTTATATTGTGTTTTTAAATCTCTGAATTGCATATTTTATCTATTGATTGGTCTGGTAGAGACGCAATGCATTGCGTCTCTACAATGATTCCAAATTTCCGTTGTTTTCCTTGTATTTCCTTCCACATTCGCATTGCAGCGTATGGTCAAGACGCTTGCCGCATTCGCACACCCAGCCGATTTGTCGGGCAGGCACGCCAGCCATCAGGGCGTAGGGTTTGACGTCCTTGGTTACCACGGCGCCAGCGGCAATGAGGGCACTTTTGCCCACGGTATGGCCGCAAACCACCGTGCAGTTGGCTCCCAACGAGGCACCCTCGCAGATGCGGGTCTTAGCATACACACCATGCACGGGAAAATGGGCACGCGGTGTGATCACATTGGTGAACACGCAACTCGGCCCACAAAACACATTATCCTCAATATCAACACCTTCGTAAATGGAAACATTATTCTGCACGCGGACATTGTTGCCGATATGGACATTATTACCCACATTCACATTTTGCCCGAAAGAGCAATTCTCGCCGATGACAGCACCTTTCTGTATGTGGCAAAAATGCCAGATCTTGGTCCCTTTGCCAATGCTCACATTGTCGTCGATGTAGCTGCTTTCATGTACGTAATAGTCGTTCATTTATTCTTCCTTTTTTTATCAGAATCGGTGCTTCGACCCTTCGACAAGCTCAGGGCTCAGCAACCGATCAAATTATTCCCACCCTGAGGCCAGCACATCGGCAATGTGAATTACCTTGATAGGCAATCCCTCTTTCTCAATATAGGTGCGTTGGTGCATGAGGCAGGTCATGTCTGTGGAGACGATGTACTCCGCGCCCGTGTTCATGGCGTTCTTCACTTTGTGAGCCGCCATGCCCGAGGCCAAAGTCTCGTGGTTCACCTCCAAGGAGAAATCTGCACCACAGCAGAGGTCAGTCTGCTTCATCTCCACCAGTTCAAGTCCCTTCACCTTGGAAAGCAGTTGCCGTGCTTCCTTGCCAAGACCCATGCCACGCAAAGCGCTGCAACTGTCGTGGAAGGTTACCTTGTAAGGAAACTCCGCACCGAAGTCGTCAAATTTGACTATGTTGACCAGAAAATCGGTCAGTTCATAGACATTATCCACCATTCGCTTGAAATTCAAATGGTTTGCAGTATTGAAGAAGAGTTCAGGATAGCGTTTTTTGATATAATGCACACATGCCGCTGAGGGTGACACCACAGGACCGTTATATGAGAAGTCGTTGAGGAACTTGTCACCCAATTCTTTGGCACCCTCCAAGAAGCCTGCATTGTAGGCAAAACGCCCACAGCAGGTCTGCTCGGGGTTGTACTCCACCTCTACACCCGTGCGCTCCAATATCTTCATGGTATTGGCGGCCACTCGCGGGAAGAACTGGTCGATGAGGCAAGGGACAAAAAGTTCAACTTTCATATCACTAATGCGCAAAATATCCTACAAAAGTACGGAATTTTTTTAAAACAAGGCCAATTATTCTAAAAATGCGGTTATTTTCACCACATAATAGGCAAAAATGAAACATCTTTCCAAAAGTCAGGATAGGATTTCCCGACCACCTCTGGACAATCAAAAGAGGCTGATCCATAGAGTATTGCTAGCGGAGCCAAGGCCATGACGACACGATGGTCGTTGTGGGCGCAAAAATGCAAGGGAACATTTCCCAATTTGGCCAGTTCCATGCGCATCGCTTCAACACGGTCGGATTCTTTCAGGTGAAGGTTGGCAATACCCGTAAATTCCGCCTCGAAATGTAGTCCAGCGCAGGTGGCTACCATAGTCGGATAGAGGTCGGGGCAATTTGCGAAGTCAAAAGAAAGAATCTTATTTTCAAAGGGCATTTTGGTCAGAACGACACCATCGTCAGCGGCAGTGGTGCAAACGCCGAATGACTTCATCCATTCGGCGATGATTGAGTCACCTTGAAGGTTCACGGTCCTTGAGCCTGTCGAAAGGCCTCGCAGCCTGATCTCACATTCCTCGCTGAAGGCCGCCATCTCATACCAATAGGAAGCCGCTGTCCAATCGGGCTCCACTGTAAACGGCTGTTTCTTGTAAGGTTGAGGCTTTACGACAACCCTTCTACCCTGCTTTTCAGCCCGTGCCGAAAAATGGCGCATCATATTGAGGGTCAAATCGAGGTAGGGTAAAGAATTGGCATTACCTAGCAGCTCAAGTTCAAGACCTTGTGGAAACATCGGAGCTGCCAATAACAAGGATGAGGCAAACTGGCTGCTTTGGCTCATGTCCATGCTGACTTTACCTCCTTGAAGGGCTTTGCCGTAGATTTGCAGGGGAAGAAAGCCATGTTCTTCAACATACTGAATATCAGCGCCCAATGTCAACAAAGCATCCACCAAAGGTTTGATGGGACGTTGTTTCATACGTTCCGTGCCTGTCAAGAGCCAATAGCCTTCATGGCAAGCCAGACAGGTTGTCATAAAACGGGCCGCAGTGCCACAGTCAGCGATGTCGATGATTTGAGGTAGGCCTTTTATAGATTCCCGCCGACGCTCAATGCCACGCTGGAATGACACAAAAGGCAAACTATCCAATGCTTTTCTCAGTACTTTGGTATCATTTGAATCGGAAAGATTTTGGAAATCAGGAGCGAAGCCACCATACGCCGCAATCATCAGGGCACGGTTGCTTTCGCTCTTACTGGCGGGCAGTTGGATGTCGCATTTCAGTTTCATCGATGCGACACCTTATTGATAATATAAGCCAATGCACTCCTCACCTCTTCAGTATCAACTTCCACATCCCACACAGGATTTCCAACCGCCTCCAATAATACAAATTGCGGTTGCTCGCCTTTGTTTTTCTTGTCGAGGGCGAGATAAGAAAAAATGGGTTCCTTGTCAGCTTCGGTCAAGTTCATTTCCGCTTCTGAAAGCAGTATAGGAAGCTGTTTCTCATAGTTATTCAGCACTTTTTTTTCCAGGCCACATTGTTTCACGGAGAGCCAAAGCGCCGCCGCCATACCCATTGCCACGGCCTCGCCATGCAACAAGGGATGGATCGTGGTCAGGCAATGGCTTTCGATAGCGTGACCTATCGTGTGGCCGAAATTCAAAACCTTGCGTAGACCTTTCTCAGTTGGGTCATGCGCCACAATCCCGCGCTTGATTTCGCCACAACGGAGAATGTAATCCTGATAATTCTCCAAGTTGGTGTTCAACAAGTTGGCATCGGAAATAAAACCGTATTTCAGCATCTCTGCCAAACCAGAAAGGAGTTCCCTTCTGGGCAAGGTAGACAAAAACACCGGGTCAATGATGACCTCTTCCGCCTCTGTGAAGGTACCGATTTGATTCTTGCCGCCACCGAAATCTATGCCTGTCTTCCCCCCTATCGCCGCATCCACCATTGAGAGCAATGTCGTGGGAATATTAAGGAATTTGATTCCGCGTTTGTAAGTCGAGGCTGCAAAACCGCCCAAGTCAGTTATCACACCACCACCAAGGTTGACTAGCAAGGCGTTACGGTCGGCATGATGCTTCAACATGGTCTTCCATATGCGTTGGACGGTTTGGAGGTTTTTATGCCGTTCTCCTGCCTTGATGACGATTTTGATGGCGTTTTCGCTGTTCAGCCAATATTCTGTTTCTGGCAGCCAAAAGGGAGCCACGTTTTCATCGGTGAGGATGAAGACTCTTGAGGCTGTAGAAATGTTATTTTTCAGTTTTTCGCTCATGCCCCAACCAGTTCACAATAAACCTCCCGTTCGTCATCCGTTTCACCATGCTGAATCTCCACGCGAATAAACTTCTCAGGCAACAGCGGCTCTATCATTTCCGGCCATTCTATGAGGCAGAGGTTACCGCTGTCGAAATAGTTCTCGAAACCGATGTCGTAGGCTTCTTCCAGTTTCTTAATACGATAGAAATCAAAATGGTAGACCGACTCTCCTTCCTCAGTAATGTACTCATTGACAATAGCAAAAGTCGGGCTGTTCACCTCATCGGTGACGCCCATTTTGTGGCACAGATTCTTGATTAAAGTCGTCTTGCCCGCGCCCATTGCGCCATAAAAGGCAACGACATCGGCCTCGTTTCGAATAGAAATCAAGTAATCGGAGACCTCAGACAATGCCTCTACGTTGTTTATTTTGAACTGTTTAACACTCATCGTAAACACAATTTCGGTGCAAAGATAATGCTTTTTTTTGATACGCTTCGCGTCATTGCGAGGAGGCACGACGAAGCAATCCAGAAAACACTTCCATCTGGACTGCTTCGTTCCTCGCAGTGACGCAAAGCGGCTATTTTATTATTTCGCAGTAAGGTGCGTCACCGGAATCAGCATTTCACTCATGGAGATGCCGCCGTGTTGGAAGGTGTTACGGTAATAGCTGACGTAATAATTGTAGTTGTTCGGGTAGGCGAAGAAGTCGCTTTCGCCGGCGAAGACGTAGGTCGTGCTAAGGTTGACTTTCGGCAGGAAAATCTTCTCCGGGTCTTTCACCTCGAAGACTTCCTTCGGGTTGTATTTCAGGTTCTTGCCATACTTATAGCGCAGGTTGGTGTTCACCTCGCGGTCGCCAAGGATGCGGACGGGTTTTTCGACGTATGTGGAACCGTGGTCAGTGGTGATGATCATGTCGCAGCCCTTCTCGGCGATGAAGCGCATCATGTCGAAGAGGCTGGAATGCTCAAACCAGGAGTACATCAGCGAGCGGTAAGCCTCTTCGTCATCAGCCAATTCTCGAATGATTTCCATCTCAGTGCGGGCATGCGAGAGCATATCCACAAAGTTGTAAACGATGACATTCAACTTGTTCTGCATCAGGTTGACCATCTGCTCATAGAGTTTTTTGCCCGCCTGCAAATTCAACACCTTATTATAAGAGTACTTAATGTTTTTACCGAAGCGCTTCAGTTGCTCACCAAGCAGTTCGCCTTCAAACTGGTTTTTCGTGCCTTCATCCTCCTCGTCGACCCACCATTTCGGGTAGCGGCGACGGATTTCGAGTGGCATCAGTCCGGCGAAAAGGGCGTTGCGGGCGTATTGCGTAGTGGTGGGCAGGATGCTGTAATAAATGTCGTCGGCCTCCACGCGGAAATGGTTCTCTATGAGCGGTTGGATGGCTTTCCATTGGTCGTAGCGCAGGTTATCGATGACGATGAGGAACAGCGGCTTGTCGTTGTCGTCAAGGTGAGGTATCACTTTATCGCGCACCACAGTATGCGACATCACAGGTTTCTCAGACCTGCCTTGAATCCAGTCCACATAATTGCGTTCGATGTAACGTGTGAACTGCGTGTTGGCTTCCTGTTTCTGGTCGGCAAGAATACCCTTGATGCCTTCGTCTGCCGACTTTTGCAGCTCTAACTCCCAGCGTACGAGGTTCTTATAAAGGTCAACCCACTCGACAAAGTTAAGGTTGTTATTGAGGTCCATGCTGATTTTACGGAACTCCTGCTGATAGCCCATCGTCGACTTCTCATCGCGGAGTTTCTTGTTCTCAAGATTGCGTTTCAGCGAAAGCAAGATTTGGTTCGGGTTGACGGGCTTGATGAGGTAATCCGCTATGTTAGAGCCGATGGCATCCTCCATGATACGTTCCTCCTCACTCTTTGTGATCATCACCACGGGAAGGTTGGGATACTCTCGTTTGATGACTTCGAGGGCTTCGATGCCAGAAATGCCAGGCATCTGCTCGTCCAAAAATACGATGTCGAAATGGCGTTGGCGCACGAGGTCGATGGCATCTGATCCGTTGTTGGCCGTCTCTACCTCGTAGCCTTTCTGTTCTAAAAACATGATATGGGGCTTCAGGAGATCAATCTCGTCGTCGGCCCAAAGGATGGTGGTTCTGTCCATAATTTGATAATTTGTAAGGAAAACGGAAAAACGGGGCGTTTATTTTAAGTAGATGAGCAAATTTAGTTTGCATATTGGACTCGGGACTACGAGACACGAG
>CALEMB010000111.1 GCA_937902805.1 uncultured Bacteroidales bacterium | reverse complement strand
CGATCTCAAACTCTTGGAAGTGTATTGTCAACTCGAAGATGAATGATGAATGCGGAATGCGGAATGATGAATGCGGAATGCGGAATGATGAATGCGGAATGATGAATGCGGAATGATGAATGCGGAATGCGGAATTTTGAAATTGGAAATCTTGAAATCTTGAAATTTTAAATATTTGAATATTAAACCCTTAAATCAATGAAAAAACTCATGACACTGGTGCTGATGGCTTTGGTTTTCACTGGCCTTCACGCACAATCGAAAACGGACCTGCCGAACGTCACCTTGAAAGACCTGAACGGCAAGGATGTGAACATTTCCAAGTTGTCGAACAACGGCAACCCCATCGTCCTCACCTTCTGGGCCACCTGGTGCGGTCCCTGCATCAAGGAACACAACGCCTTGAGCGACGTGTATCAGGACTGGCAGGACGAGACCGGCGTGAAGATCTATGCCGTCTCCATCGACGACTCGCGTTCCACCGCCAAGGTGAAGCCCACCGTGGAAGGCAAGGGCTGGGATTTTGAGATCCTCCTCGACGTGAACAGCGACCTCAAGCGCGCCATGAACGTGAGCAACCCGCCGCACACCTTCCTGTTTGACGGCACGGGCAAACTCGTCTACCAACACACCGGCTATATCGAAGGTGGCGAAGAAGACCTCTATGAGGAAATCCTGAAAGTCGTTAAGAAGAAAAAGTAAACATAAATGACGCATGGCTGAGTATGGCATTCAGCTTTCAGCAATCAGCAATCAGCTTTGGTGTCGCCAAGCTGAAAGCTGACGGCTGATAGCTGATAGCTACATAAATATCGTGCCCGTGTCAAAAACAAACATTTATGCGTAAACATATACTACTATTACTCGCACTCGCTTTGACGGTCGGTTTCAAGGCGAGCGCGCAGTCGTTTTTGGAGAACAGCCGTATCAATGGCGCTTTCCAAGCCGACGGACAATTATACATGCTCGATAAGGGCATCGACATCAACGACCTCAATGGAAAGAAGTTCGGCATCAACGGCTTCGGTAAGGTCAACTACACCAACGGCAACTTCTCCGCGGGTCTCCGTTTCGAGGCTTTCCTGCCCGAGATGAACGGCTTCCGCAGTGAACTGAATGGTGTGGGCGTGGCCAACTTCTATGCCACCTACGACAACGGCTTCATCAGCGCGACCGTGGGCGACATCTACGACCAGTTTGGCTGCGGCTTCGTGTTCCGCACCTACGAGGAGTGGTCGCTGGGTATGGACAACTCCCTGCGCGGCGTGCGTGTGGTGCTGCGCCCTGCCAAAGGTGTCACGCTGAAAGCTTTATATGGCCGTCAACGCTATTACTGGGCGCCTTATCTGGAACGTAATTTTGAAATTGACGACTATCGTGGCGTCGTGCGCGGCGTCGACGGCGAGTGGGACCTCAACCAAAGCATCCCCGCCTTGAATGATTCCAAGTTCAGGATGAGCATCGGCGGCAGCTTCGTCAGCAAGAAACAGTATGACCTGAGTTTGTTCTATTACATCCCTGAAAACGTGGGCGCCGCTGCAGGTCGCATCAACCTGGGCTATGGCAACTGGGCTCTCAGCGCCGAATATGCCTACAAAATCAACGACCCCTCGGCCATCAACAACTTCATCTATAAGGAAGGTCAAGCCCTGATGGCCTCGCTGAGCTATTCGCAGAAAGGCTTTGGCGCGGTGTTGCAGGTGAAACGTGTCGACAACATGAGCTTCAAGTCGATGTACACGGCGAAGCAGAACGACCTCGACATCAACTTCATCCCGCCCATCAACTACACGCATACCCATAGCCTGCCGTCGATGTACACCTATTCGACCCAACCCAACGGCGAGATGGCGGCACAATTGCAGGTGAACTACACCATCCCGAAGGGCACGGCCCTGGGCGGCAAGTACGGCACCAAGCTCGCCTTCAACATGAGCCAGGTGAACGACATCGTCCGTGACTCCGTCCTGGACCAAGGCGAGTGGGTGCTCAACAGGAGAGGCTCCTTGGGCTATGCTTCCAGGTTCTTCGGCATCAGCAATCACCGCTTCTTCCGCGACATCAACTTCGAAATCGACAAGAAAATCAGCTCGAACTGGCACCTCACGGCGCAATACATCAACCTGTATTACGACATCGAGACCATCGAAGGCCATGCTGGCGCACCTCCTGTAAAGGCGAACATCGGCTTCCTCGACGTGACCTATAAAATCAACAGAAAGCAAAGCATCCGCCTCGAACTGCAAGGCCTGTGGGAGACCGAGGTCCACAAAGGCTACGAGTACGAAGAGAGCGATAAAAAGGACTACCAGAAGCGTGGCCACTGGGCCGCGGCCTTGGTGGAATACACCATCAGCCCCCACTGGTCGTTCAGCATCGCCGACAAGTGGAACTACGGCAACCCCGTTCCCGAGTTCCGTGACCATTACTTCACGGGCAGCATCAGCTACATCCATGAGGCCACGCGCGTCATGTTGAGTGCCGGCCGCCAGAGCGAAGGCGTGGTGTGCGTGGGTGGCGTTTGCCGCACTGTGCCCGCCTCGAGCGGTGTGTCGTTAACAGTTTCTACCTCATTCTAAAAAGACCGGCCCTTCGACAAGCTCAGGGACCTAAGGTCGTTGAGCCTGTCGAAACGCCGACAAAAACATAAAACCTTGAATACTAAACCAATGAAAAAGTTTTCGATTATATTTTTAGCTGCAGCCCTAATGCTGTTTGTAAGCAGCTGCGATAAAATTGACATCAACAACACCCATAAGCCTTTCAATCCTTCCGGACACGGCAAGACCGTGTTGATTAAGGACTTCACCGGTGTGCGTTGCGTGAACTGCCCTGCTGCGGCAGAGGCGGTCCATGAACTTCAGCATGTGCTGGGCGAGGATTGTATCTTTATTATGAGCGTTCATGCGGGCTATCTGGCACAGCCTGTCGGACAGTTTCCCGACTTCACCACGCCCGAAGGCACGGCTTGGTACGGAGATAATTCGTCAAATCCGTTGTTCACGGTGGACCATGTGGCGCTTACCGACGGCAACACCTTGTATGTGGAACAGGTCGACACTCCTTTGAGTGATGCCCTTTTCGAGGAGCAGACCTTTGAGATCTTCACCGCAGTCTCTTATGACGAAGAATCCCGCTTACTGAATATGGAGGCCGATGTGGTGGCCCTTGCTGAAGTGAATGGTGATTTCCATGTCACGATGTGCATCCTGGAGGACAGCATCGTGGGTCGTCAGGTGGTTCCTGGTGGCGTTGACACGGCGTATGTGTTCCGCAATGTGTTCCGTGGCACGGTGAACGGTGTTGATGGCGACACCTTCTTTGATGGTCCGGTGTATGTCAACGATGAGTATATCTATAAGTATAGCATCGAACTGGATTCCGCCTATAATGCCGACCAGTGCTATTTCATGGCCTACATCTACGACAAGACGGACGGCAAGATTTTGCAGACGGCTCTCAAGAAGATTAAATAATCTGACAATTAGAGCTTTATGGTTTTCAACTCCATAGAGTTCCTCATTTTCCTGCCTATTGTGGTGGCGCTGTTTTATGTGCTGCCACAAAAGGCACGGTGGCTGATGTTGCTGGCGGCGAGCTGCGTGTTTTACATGTGGTTTGTGCCCAAGTACATTCTCATCCTGCTCGTCACCATCGTCGTCGACTATGCAGCGGGACTGCTGATGGAACGCTATGCCGACCAGTCCCGAAAAAAGAAGGTCTTCTTCATCTTCAGCATCGTGAGCACGCTCACGGTGCTGTTGATTTTCAAGTATTTGAATTTCCTGACTGAGAATTTGGACCAGCTGTGTGCCTCGTTGGGTATGGAGACCCACCTCATGACGCACATCATCCTGCCTATCGGCCTGTCGTTCCACACCTTCCAGAGCATGAGTTACGTCATTGAGGTGTATCGTGGCCACCAGAAAGCGGAGCGGCATTTCGGCTACTATGCCTTGTATGTGATGTTTTTCCCGCAATTGGTCACCGGTCCCATCGAAAGGCCCGCAAACCTGCTGCGTCAGCTGCACGAGGAGAAGAAATTCGACTACGGGAACATCTCCAAGGGCATGAGGCTCATCCTCTTCGGATTCTTCATCAAAATGGTGGTGGCCGACCATTTGGGCGAATATGTCGATGAGGTCTACGGTCACCTGGACGAGTACAACTCATGGACGGTGCTGTGCTGCATGGCGTTTTACAGCTTCCAGATTTACTGCGACTTCTTCGGCTATTCCACCATTGCCCTCGGTAGCGCCAAGCTCATGGGCTTCGACATCACCGACAACTTCAAGTCGCCTTATCTCTCCAAAAACATTGCAGAGTTTTGGCACCGTTGGCATATCTCGCTGTCCACCTGGTTCCGTGACTATGTTTACATCCCCCTCGGTGGCAGCCGCGTGAAGTTCGGGCGATGGATATTCAACATCTTGGTCGTCTTTGTGCTCAGTGGTATCTGGCACGGGGCAGCCTGGACCTTCCTGCTGTGGGGCTTCGCTCATGGTTTGCTGCACATCGTCGAAAAGGCCTTGCGCGACCGTATCCCAAAGAAAGAATCTCGTTCCAAAGGGCTCAAAATCACCCTTGATGCGCTTTCCATGCTGAAGACTTTCGTGTTGGTGACGCTGTTCTGGGTGATGTTTCGTGCCACCGACTTCGAGCACCTGAAAGCCATCTTCGTGACGGCATTCACCAACTTCCACGGTGGCGAGCAGATGTCGGTGAAACCCGGCATGTGGATCTATCTCGGCCTGTTCATCCTCTCCGACATTGTGCTGCGTAACACCCGTTTCGATGTGTGGTGTGAGGACAAGCCAATGGCGGTTAGGTGGTTGATTTATGCCGTGCTTGTCTTTATGGTCATCGCCTGCTCGAGTGTCTTCAATTTCCCGTTCATCTATTTCCAGTTTTAGCCATGAAGAAGTTGTTGACGCGCATAGGGATGGTTTTGGTGATGCTCCTGATACTCAATTGGGTGTATTCCACGTGGTTCTTCGAGAAAGACCTGCGCAAGCATTCCGACATTGTGGTGCATGCCTGGGATGTGGTCAAGGACAGCTGTCGCATCATCTACCTTGGTGAATCATCGAACAACACCTATGGCGAGAAAGAAGCCAACCATCGGAAAATCAGCGAATTCACATCAGACTATTTCCCTACTGTCAAAATGGGCGATATGACCAAATCGGCGGGTCATGCCCAGACCTATTACTATATGCTGAAGCACGTGCCGGCATCGTCGACGGTGGAGACGGTGGTGGTGACGATGAACCTGCGCTCATTCGGGCCGCTTTGGATTTATTCGAGGCTTGAGACCGCCTTGCGCAAGCAACTGGTGCTGCTTGAGGACTATCCGCCCTTGATGAACCGTTTCCTCCTGGCATTCAAGGCCTATCCGATTCGTAACGATGAGGAATGGGATGCTTTGGCTTACGAACACCGACACAAGGATCGTTTGGATTTCCCTTATGATTTTGAGTTTGATGACAACTACGCATGGGACTCCGCCAATGCCTGGCGCGGTTGGTTTGATTTCGATGGGAAATACAATAACGAAATGACTTGGATGGCAGGTTATTACATCAAGAGCTATGGCTTCAGCATCTTCGATGACAACCCTCGTGTCAAGGACTTTGATGCTATTGTGGAGTTATGTCGAGAAAGAGGTTGGAACCTCGTTTTTAACATATTGGCCGAGGATGTCGACAAGGCCATGGAGTTGGGCGGCAAGGATCTCATAGTCCTAATGAAGCAAAACCGCGATTACTTGTTGCGGCGTTATGGAGGTCTTGATGGTGTGACTGTCGTCGATAATTTGAGCCTTGTGCGCGATGTCAATTTTATTGATCAGGAATGGACCACAGAACATTACTACGAGGAAGGCCGCCGCATCATCGCCGAACATTTGGCACAGACCCTGAAGGATTTCTATCCCGAGGATTACCATAATCCCGATTCGCTGGTCTTGGATAAAGGACATTATTTCTTTGCCGAAACGAAAACTTTGGACAACCAAAGGCCGTACAGTTATGCTTTGGTGCTCACTGCCGACAGCATTCGTCCCGAATGGGGCATGGTGAACGTGGCTTTCGAAATCAATCAGGAGGACTCTTTGAACAGGGTTGTCTTTGCGGTGGAAAAACTTGATGCCCAGGGAGAAAAGACGATTGATTCGTATGATGTGAAAGCACAGGTGAGGAAAATGGGTGAATGGGATTTTGCTGTTTTTACTTTGCCGATAAACTCCACTTTCCGCTCGGCACAGAAAATCAAGTTGTATATCCACAACTTTTCGGAACATGCTGTGCAGATTAGGGGTTTCGATGTGTCGTTCCGTCCAGCCTACTTGAAGGCAAAAGTGAAGGCGCAGTCGTCCAAGTCAGGCGATGGAGACAACGGAAAGTAACATCCCCTCGACTTTGAATTTAATCTCCCTTCCGGCAAAGGCCATTCCATAGACTCGATGGGGGTCGTCTTGGTATTGTGGCCTCGGGTCGTGAGCCAATACTTCAACGAGGCTTTCTCTTTGTTTTTCAGGAACCTGTAGTAACAATTCTTCAGGGAAATCCACATCCAACAGGTATTTCGCAGGTGTGGAGGCAAAGCCGCTGACGGCATCGGGGTGGCTGTCGGTGTAGGCGATATAAGGCTTGATGTCGTAAATGGGAGTGCCGTCCATGAGGTCGGCCCCCGAGACGTAAAGCACAGGCCCGAGTTGTGGGTCGATGTCCACTTTCTCCAGCCGCACCGACGATAGCCCTATGGGGTTGGGGCGGAAGGGTGAGCGCGTGGCGAAAACACCTTTGCGCACGTTGCCGCCCAAGCGTGGAGGCCGCACCGTCGGCGACCAACTGTCGCGCACCGCCTTCGAGAACTCCCACAGCAGCCAGATGTGGGAGAAGTCCTCCAAGCCACGCACAGCTTCTGGGATACGGTATTCTGGCTCAAACACAATCTTGCCTTGCAGCGAGGCGACGATGCCGCTCTGGCGCGGGATGCCGAACTTGGTCGGGAAATCGGTGTGGATGTGGGCGATGGCTTTCATGCCGCAAAAATAACGCAAAATGCCGTGCAAGCCAAAAAAAGCCGTACTTTTGCCGCCACAAAAATCGGTTTGTCATGCAAAGCAACGAAGAGATTTCCATTTTGGTGCTCTACACCGGCGGCACCATCGGCATGATGAAGGACCCCAAGACAGGCGCCCTCGTGCCCTTCGATTTCGACAACATATACGCCCATCTTCCTGTGCTGAAGAACTTCGGCTACCAGATAGACTTCTACAGCTTCGATCCGCTCATCGATTCGTCCAATATGTCGCCCGACTTCTGGGAACGCCTGGCGACGAAGATAGGGGAGGAGTACGAGCATTACGACGGCTTTGTAGTGCTGCATGGCTCCGACACCATGGCCTACACCGCTTCGGCATTGAGTTTCATGCTTGAAAACCTCAACAAGCCCGTCGTGTTGACCGGCTCGCAACTGCCCATGGGCATGGTGCGCAGTGACGGTCGCGAGAACTTCCTCGCTGCTGTTGAGATTGCCGCCGCCAAGGACGACGACACATCCATCGTCCCCGAGGTGAGCATTTTCTTCCAAAACCAGCTGTTGCGTGGTAACCGTGCCACCAAGTTCAATGCCGAGAATTTCAACGCCTTCATCTCGTCGAACTATCCCAACCTCGCCGACGTGGGCATACATATAAAATATAATAAGGAGCGCATCCTGAAGCCCAACTTCAAGAAATTGAAGGTACACACCAGCATGGACCGCAATGTCGGCATCCTCAAGCTCTTCCCTGGCATTTCCGAGGACTTCGTGCGCCATGTGTTAAAGACTCCTCACCTTCGTGCTTTGGTGCTCGAGACCTTCGGCTCGGGCAACGCGACCACGGAATCATGGTTCCTTGATGCCCTCAAAGAAGCCATTGATGGCGGCCTCATCATCCTCAACATCACCCAGTGCAAGGCCGGTTCGGTGGAGATGGGACGTTACGAAACCAGTCTTGATATGGCCCGCATCGGTGTCATCAGTGGGCACGACATGACCACCGAAGCCGCTGTCGCCAAGTTGATGTATCTCATCGGTGAGGACCTGCCAAAAGCCAGAATCCTCGAAGTCATGCAAAATTCTATCCGTGGTGAGATGACCGTTTGACGCTAAAATTCAAGCATTTGGATTTTTAGTGCAATAAAAAAACAAATATTTTGTTCTTTCAATGAAAAATTGTTGTACTTTTGGCAACGATTTCAGATAGGGCTGAGGCGGTTAGAACATAATTGGAGAGATGTCCGAGTGGTTTAAGGAGCACGCCTGGAAAGTGTGTGTACTCCAAAAGGGTACCGCGGGTTCGAATCCCGCTCTCTCCGCAGGAAGTAATGATAGATTCATTAGAACAAAGTAATTCAACAAATTAATAATCAAACATTCAAACTCAACTATGAAAAAATTAATTGCTTTCCTCATGGTTGCTGGCCTTTTCACCTTTGGTATCAGCAATCTCGCCGTTGCTCAAGATGAGCAAGCGCAAACCGAGCAGACGGAACAGACCGTTGCTCCTGAACAGACTCCCGCTCCTGTGGAGACCGTTGAAGAAGTTGCCCCTGTTCAAACCAACGAGGCCGCTCCTGTGACTTTCCGTGAATCCATCAAGAAGCAGTTCATCGATGGTGGTCCTGGTTTCATGGGCATCGTGTTGGTCATCCTGCTCATCGGTATGGCCATCTCCATCGAGAGAATCATCTATCTGACCCTTGCTACTGCCAACTCCAAGAAACTCCTTGAAGGCATTGAAGCCAAGATGAAGAACGGCGACGTTGAAGGTGCCAAGAAGCTCTGCAAGGACACCCGCGGTCCTGTGGCCAGCATCTTCACCCAAGGCCTTATCCGCTATCAGGATGGTCAGTCATTGGACGAAGTTGAAAAAGCCATCATTTCCTACGGTTCCGTCGCTGGCGGTAAGCTTGAAAGCGGCTTGAGCTGGATTGGTCTTTGCATCAGCTTGGCTCCTATGTTCGGTTTCATGGGTACTGTTATCGGTATGATCCAGGCCTTTGATGACATCGCCGCTGCTGGTGACATGAGCCCGACGGTTGTTGCCTCTGGTATGAAGGTCGCTCTGTTGACCACCGTGTTCGGTCTGATCGCCGCTATCATCCTTCAGATTTTCTTCAACTTCATCGCTGCTAAGATCGAAAGCATCGTCAACGATATGGAAGACGCTTCCATCTCGTTCATGGACATCCTCGCCAAATATAACAAATAATAAGTATCAATCATGAATAGTAAGCTTTCAAACATCGGTAAATGGGTATTTGGCCTGTTGGCTTTGATCACCGTGGCTCTGGCAGCGTATTTCTACCTCGGCCTCACTGACGAAGCCCGCACCAATGTACTCTTGAATTGGGGCTACATCTTGATTATACTTGGCATTGTCATTGCTTTGGTTTCAGTCGTCTTTACCGCCGCCGTCAAAGGTGTCAACGGCAAGACTTTACTGATTGCCGTCATTGCTTTCGCTGTAATTGCAGTTGTAGCTTATGTTATGTCGAAGGGCGCTTTCGACCAGACCTATCAAGCTGGCGAAATCGTCTATTCGGGCAAGACGCACGGAATGGTCGAATTCGGCCTCAATTTCTTCTATGTCACTCTTGCTGTAGCTTTCATCTCAATCCTGTTCTCTGTCGTTTACAAGGCAGTTAAAAAGTAAATCATCACATCATGGCAAGAAAAACTCCCGAAATCAATTCAAGTTCGCAGGCTGACATAGCATTCTTGCTGTTGTGTTTCTTCCTGATGACAACTTCTATGGACGTGGACTACGGTATCACCCGTCGTCTGCCTCCCCCGGTCGAACAAAATGACGAGGATGTGAAGGTCAAGGAAAGAAATGTGATGAATGTAATGGTAAACAAGAGCGACAGGTTGTTGGTCAACGGCCGTCCTTCCGACATCTCACAGTTGAAGGACCTCGCCAAAGACTTCATGACCCCTCATCCTGGCGACGAAACCGCTCCTGAAGTGGAAACCAAGACCTTTGACCTCGTGGGCGATGTGCTCATGTCGAAGGGCGTGATTTCGCTGCAGAACGACCGCGGTACCTCGTATGCTATGTATATCAGTGTGCAAAATGAGTTGGCTCGCGCCTTCAATGAAATGAAGGAAGATCTGGCTTGGAAGAAATTCCACAAGCATCTCGACCAACTCAATGAAGATCAAACCAAGGCTATCAACGATGCAGTGCCTGTGCGTGTCAGTGAGGCTGAGCCCGTTGAGTACAAATCTAACTAAAGGAGGATTGAAATATGGGTAAATTCAGAAAAGAAGGGAAAAAAGAAGTGCCGCAAGTGAGCACCTCTTCACTGCCCGACATCGTTTACATGTTGATATTCTTCTTCATGATCACTACGACAATGCGTGATGTCGAACTGAAGGTGAAGAACGCCATGCCTAAGGCAACCGAGATTCAAAAGCTCGAGCATAAGGCTTTGGTATGTTCCATCTACATCGGTCCGCCTAAGGATTCAAAACTCGGTACCGAATCGCGTATCCAACTCGACGATGCCTTCGCCCGTCCGGCCGACATCGCCGACTGGATCCAAAAGGAACGTGACTCGCGTAGTGAAGCCGACCGCCCCCTGTTGACCACGGCTCTGAAGGTGCACAAGGATACCCGTATGGGTGTCGTCACCGACGTGAAACAGGAACTCCGTAAGGTGGGTGCCTTCCGTATCAACTACACGACACTGAAGGGTAGTGCCTTGGAAAACTAGTTTGTTTTGTTTTCATCATTTGATAGAGGCAGCAAGTTTTTTTGCTGCCTCCTTTTTTTGTCGTGTTTAACGGAACTCGAAGAGGTTGGTGAAACCGGTCATTGCGAAGATCTTGTTGATGTCTGCACTCATGCCCGTGATGAAGACATGACCGCCTCTTGCTTTGGTCACCTTCAATACGTTGAGGAAAATGCGCAGTCCGCTGGAAGAGATATACTCCAGTTTGCTGCAATCGAAGACGATGTTTAGGTCTTTACAATCGTAGAGAGGCTGGAGCTCTTGCTCGGTTTGGGCAGAGACAGAGGTGTCGAGACGCCCTTCCAGGAAGGCGATGAGTTCACCGTTTTGTTGTTCGATTGAGGTTTTCATATTTTATGCTATTATTCAATATTGCTATTACTCGATGTTTTTCGTAAGGGTAAGGATGTTCTGGTTGCTGGTGTGATGGTATTCCACAGTATCCATGATGTTGCGGATGAGATGTATGCCGAGTCCTCCAATTTCGCGCTCTTCTGCGCTGAGGGTGATGTCGGCTTTTTTGACTTGGGTCGGGTCGAAGGGGGCACCGCTGTCTTTGATGGTGAATGAGAGGCTGCCCTCATTGATGGTGGCGTTGATTTCGATAGATCCGACCTCGCCTTCGGGGTAGGCATAATTCATGATGTTGGCCACAGCTTCCTCGATGGCGAGTGTCAGTGTCATCGTCGTCGACGGGTCGAGGTGGGCTTGTTCGGCGGTTTTCTCGACAAATTCGGTCATCACAGGCACCTCCTGCACATCGTTGTGTAGGATGATGGAATTGCTGATGATATGCGATGATGCCGAGACGTGTGGCTTTCTGAACTGGACGGCAAGTATGGTAAGGTCGTCGCTTTGTTCAGCTTGTCCCACAAAGTTGTGTACCTCTTTTATGACGTTTTCAATCAGTGGGCGCGGGGCGGTTTCTGATTTTGCAAGAGCCTTCATCATGCGCTCTTCACCGAACTGCTCATGCAAGTTGTTTTCGGCTTCCGTAAGGCCGTCGGTATAGATGAAGAGGGTCTGGCCCGGTTGTAGGGTGACGCTTTGGCTGGTATACTTCCAGTCGGCCATAATGCCCACGGGGATGTTGGCATCCATCTCGACAGGCGTGGGCTTTTCGCCCAGCAACACTGGTGCGCAGTGACCGGCATTGCTGTAGGTCAATTGGCCCGTGCGAAGGTCGAGCACGCCGATGAAGAGGGTGACGAACATGGAGTTTTCGTTCATCTCCGACATAGCGTTGTTCATTTGTGCCATAATTTGGCTGGGGTCTTCGATGCGTGCCGAGACAGAGCGGAAGAGGCTACGCGTGACCGCCATTACCAACGAAGCGGGAACCCCTTTCCCGCTGACGTCACCGACGCAAAAATAAGCCTTGTAGTCGCGCACGGAGAAGTCGTAAAGGTCGCCGCCTACTTCCTTAGCCGACATCAGTGTGCCGTATAGGGCCAGTTCGTCAAGGTCGGGATAGGGAGGGAAGGTCTTGGGAAGCATGCCGTTCTGGATGTTGCTCGCAATGCGCAACTCACTGCCGATGCGTTCTTTCTCGGCACTGACGGTCTGTAGGCGTCTGAATCCTCTCACCGTACGCCACATGATATATATCATGAGGGCGAGACCGAGAAGCATGAGGATTTGGAGTCTGAGGCCAACAGAACGCAACCCTGCGTACATCTCTTTTTCGGAAAACACGATAGCCATCGACCAGCCGGTTCTGCCGCCTACCGGTGAATAATAGATGATCTTTGTGTCACCATTGTTGTCTTTCACCTTGGCACTGCCATTGTGACCGGCAAGCATCTCCCTATTGATGGTTTCAATTTGGGCGTTGTCGTTCTGTGTTTTGAGGTCTTCCAGGGAGTACTTCATAATCAAGTCTTTGTCGGGACAGGCCAGAAGCCGTCCTTCACGGCTGACGAGGAAAGACACTTCTTTTGAGCCTTCGTGTATGGCAAATTTGTCGGTCAGCCAGTCGAGTGACAGGTCGGCACCAAAGACAGCCACAGGCTCACCCGCATCATTGAATACAGGGATGGAGTAGGTGCATATCATACCACGAGCGCCTTCATTGTCGATATATGGCTCGGTCCATCGACCACTGTCGGCCAACAACCCCTCTTTGTACCAGGTCATTTGGTGGTAGTCGTGCAAGGAATCGGCAATTTGTTTTTGGATGAGTACACCATTGGTGTCTCGCATGACATACGGCTCATACCAACGTCCCATTTCCTCAAAGTGGTAGGGCTCAAAGGCGAAAGCGCATCCACGGATGTCGGGGTTGCTTTTCATAAACTCATTGAGGATGGGGAAGATGGTTTCTGGATTGGCGACAGTCCATCCCAAAAGCCATTTTACGTTCTCCACAGCAGATTCCACGCCCGACACCATTTGTTGTATCTCCAAATGTTTCATCATCATCTCGGTCTTGGCACGATGTTCCACCTCATCGCGGATTCCGTTGCGGGCAAAGTAGTATTGTACAGCACCGGTCACTTGTATCAGTACTGCCGCGAGGATGAGTAGCGCCAGACCACTGCGGAATTGTATAGAAGGTCTCCACTGTTTGATTTTCTTCATGATGAATGTGCTTATAGTTACATTTTGAAAGTCAGTTTGACTCCATCTGGGGTTTGTTCGGTTTGGATGTCGTTACTCATGCCTCGGATAATCATCACGGCAAGCTCGTCAGCATCTTCGCGTTCAAGGGGCGAGATGGTCTCGCCATAGTGTATGATGACAATGGTCGAAGTGTAGTCCATTTCGCTGTAAGTCACTTCGATGTGGATGGGCTTACCGTATTTCTGCATGATGATAAGCATCTCTTCCACCACGTGTGTGATGGAATCCATCTTCTCGGGCATAGAGTAGCGGATGCAGAACTGGTTGATTTGTGAGGTCATGTCATAGAAGTCGAAGTCACTACTCGTGATATCGAACGTCAAGGTGCGGATACGGTTCACGAAGGCTTGTGTGATGGGCTTGCGGGGATGGAAGAAGATCTGGTCGGGGGTGCCGTCTTCGTAGATACTGCCGTTATACATGAACAGGATACGGTCACTGATGTCGTGTGCGAAGCGCATTTGGTGGGTGGTGATGATCATGGTCATCTTCTCCAGCGCCAGCTGCCGTATGACGCTTTGCACCTCGCCAACCATAGTGGGGTCGAGGGAAGAGGTAGGCTCGTCGAAGAGGATGATTTCCGGTTTCATGGCGAGGGTGCGTGCAATGGCGGCACGCTGCATTTGTCCACCAGAAAGCTCAGAAGGCATAGCTTGGGCTTTCTCGGCCAGTCCTACCTTACGCAAAAACTCCATGCCTTCCTGTTCGGCTTGCTCACGGCTGAGACCGCGCAGTTTCATGGGGGCCAGCGTGACGTTGTCGAGTACGGAGAGGTGCTTGAAAAGGTTGAAGTTTTGGAAAACCATACCCATCTTCTGGCGGAGCTGATAAACGGGGTAGTCTTTGCCCATGATGTTCTCTCCGTCAACCACAATCTCGCCTGAGGTGGGAGACTCAAGCATGTTGAGGGATCGCAGCAAGGTGCTTTTTCCAGTGCCTGAAGGCCCGATGATGGCCACCGTCTCGCCGTCGTTAATCTCACAGCATATATCGCGCAGCACGTGTACCTCTTTGCCGGCGGGAGTGAAGAAACTCTTGTATAGGTGGCGTATGGAAATCATATACGGGTGGTCTTATAGACGATATAGTCCAGCAACTTGGTCAGCAGCCAGGCAAGGATGAAATACAATATTGTGATGAGCAGCAGGGGCAGGAACGACTGACCTGTGGCGGAACGGATGTTCTCTGTGGCCAGGGCCAAATCCGTGACGGCCACATAACCCACGATGGAGGTGCTTTTTACCATAGACACCGCTTGGTATTTGTAGGCAGGGAGCGCATTCTTCAGCGCTTGGGGACGCACAATGTAGAGCCAGTTTTGCAGATTGGTGAATCCTAAAGCACGGCCAGCCTCGATCTGGTCTTTCCCAACGGTTTCGATGGACGACTGGAAAAGCGTGCAGGTAAGGTTGGAGAAGCTGATGCCGAAGGCAATGACGGCAGCAAGGATTCCGTTGCCGCCGGAGAGCACCACATAAAAGAAGAAAAGCAGCAACACCAGCAAGGGAATGCCCCTTACGATGAGTCGGTAATACTGCGCCGTCTTGCGTACCCAGCTGCGACGGCTGAGGGTCATCATATAGATGCCTCCGCCGAGAAGTGTGCCTAAGGCTAAAGACAACAGAGTGATGATAACCGTGGCCCACAACCCTTTGACGATAAGCATCCAACGGTTGTCGACAATTAAGGTCTCAAAGAATATGTTATGGAGCTCAGTCATCGAATTTTTTAGCGTCGTTTTCAACCTTCCACCAACACCAGTAGATGAGCGCAGCTGTCACCAAAAGGCTGATGGCAGTGAACCAGAAATATTGGGAGGAGCCGAAAGTCTCAGGGTCGATTTCGATGATGCCTTTGTTGTTTAGGTAATATAGCACCACAGCCGTACCGTTGTTGACAAAATGCATCGTGATGCTCGTCCACAACGATCGGGTGATGTAGAACATGTAACCCAGCAGGATGCCGAGGAACATGCGCGGCAGGAAGCCGTAAAACTGGAAGTGGATGAATGAAAAGATAGCCGCCGACAGGATGATGGCGAGGTGTGGACTTTTCATGCGACGCACCAGGCCTTGCTGCAGCACACCACGGAAGGTTAGCTCTTCGCCGACAGCAGGGATCAAGGCGATGACCAGCAGGTTGAGCAGCAGGCCACCAAAGGTGTCCACCTTGAGCATCTTCTCGGTGACGGTGGCAGCCATTTCCTCCAATTGCTTTATATACTCTTCAAGCTGCGGAAAGACACCGCCAAAGTTCATAGCTTCGTTCCAGCGCGTCAGCTGGTTGGTGAAGGGCAACGAGATGAACATCAGGGCGACACCTATTACAATATAAAGGTAACTTGGTTTGGCGACATCACGGAAGCCCAGGCTTTCCATGGGGTGCCTTGTGCGTGTGACGCGATAATACACGATGGGCGGCACGACGAACAACATAATTGACGACAAACCTTGGGCGATTTTCATGCCCAGGTCGCCGACAAACGCAAAGGCTGCCGTGATGGCGGTGCTAATTATGCCGCTGATTAACAAAATGATAAGAAAAATCAGAACGCGTTTTTTTCTGTGGTATCTAAAATGTTCAGACATAAAAATAGGTTTAAAAACTTTGCAAAGATACAGATTTTGTACTTTTGCAATCGCTTTTTTTTGAACTGTAGCCCAAAGGCCGAAAGGCACAATGCCAGCGGGCCATAGGCTATAGGCAATAAGCCATAGTCAAAATAAACTTGAAATGAAATACACACTTGGCCCCCTTGAATTTGAGCATTACCCGCTCCTCCTCGCCCCCATGGAAGACGTGTCTGACCCGCCGTTCCGCTATGTCTGTAAGATGTTCGGCGCCGACGTGGTCTATTCGGAGTTTATATCCGCCGACGGCCTTATCCGCGATTCGGTGAAGAGCATCAAAAAGTTGGATTTTGAGGAATTTGAGCGCCCCGTGGGCATCCAAATCTTTGGCAATGCCGTCGAGCCGATGGTGGAAGCCGCACGCTATGCCGAGACTGCTCACCCCGACATCATCGACATCAATTTCGGTTGTCCGGTGAAGAAGGTAGCCTCGAAAGGCGCCGGCTCGGGCATCATGAACGACATCCCTAAGATGGTGGCCATCACCAAGGCTGTGGTGGAGGCAGTGCAGACCCCCGTGACAGTGAAGACCCGTCTCGGCTACGACAACGAGCACCGCGACATCGTTGACATCGCAGAACGCCTGCAGGATGTGGGCATCGCCGCGCTCACCATACATGGTCGCCTGCGCACTACCAAATACAGCGACCCCGCCGACTGGACCCTAATTGGCGCGGTGAAAAACAACCCTCGCATGACCATCCCCATCATCGGCAACGGCGATGTGGTGGACGGTCCCTCGGCGAAACACTACAAGGACATCTACGGCGTCGACGGGCTGATGATAGGGCGCGCCAGCTACGGCAACCCTTGGGTCTTCAGTCAGATAAGGCATTACTTGGAGACAGGGGAGGAACTGCCCTTGCCCGATGTGACGGAGCGTGTGAGGGTCAGCAAGATACATTTGCAGCGTTCGGTGGAATGGAAGGGAGAGCACATCGCCTTATTGGAGATCCGCAAGCACTGGGCGGCGTATTTCAAAGGTCTTCCGAATTTCAAGCCGTTTAAGATGAGGCTTATGGAAACGCTTTCCGTCAGTGAGGTTTTGGAGATTTTGGATGAAGTTCTTGCTTACTATGGCTTATAGCCTATGGCCCATGGCCTGCTTCACCAAGTCGCAGGACATCAGCTTTTAGCTTTGGGCCCAACTAGCCATAAGCTTATTTGGCTTTAGGCTATTGGCTAACGTTAGGCTTTAGGCCATAAGCCATAGACTATTCTATTCCTGTCGAATAGTATTGATTAGGCTTGTCAGTTTTTTCTCAATGGATTGTACTTTCTCCAAAGCATCATCATATTGTTGGTCTGAAACATATTTCAAAATGTGAGCTATTTCCATTTGAGTTTCAATTTCATAGGATGACCCTAAGGAAATTTCCAAGAAGTGTGCAAATTCAACTTGTGATCTTCTGGAACATCCCTCGGCTACATTGGATGGAATTGACACCGATGCTCTTTGGAGTTGGTCGCATAAGGCATACGTTTCTTTTTTAGGGAATTGTTCGGTTAGTTGATACACCTGAGCTGAAAACTCCACTCCGTCTTTCCATACTTCATAATTTCTAAAGTTTCTCATAATTATCTATGTTTTAATAATTTGCCTAATGCTAAGTTATAGCTGAACACATTAATATAAAACCTAATGGCCAGTGGCGCCAAGCCATAGGCCATAGGCTATAAGCTATAGGCCTCAAAAGCCATAAGCCCTAATCAAACCACTCCTTCTTTAAGCACCCCATCAACAAACAAATTCCTCACCAATTCGTCCCGCCTAATATGATACGTCTGGATGCCCAGCGACTGTGCGGCTTTGATATTTGCCTCGGTGTCGTCGATGAATAAGGTTTCTTCCGGCGCTAGGCCTTCATGGTCGAGGATGAGTTCGAAGAAGCGCGGGTTGGGCTTTTCGAGGTGGATGTCGAACGAGAAGTACGACTTGTGGAACAGCTCATCGAACTCGTTGTAGCCGAAGCGCAGCTGCAGATCGCGGATGTAGAGGTCGTAGTGGATCTCGTTGGTGTTGCTCATGAGGAAGATTTTGTAGTGTTGCTTCACCTTTTCGATGGCTTCGATGCGTTCGCGGGGGATGTCGAGGAGCATGGCGTTCCAGGTGGCGTCGAATTTCTGGTCGGTCATCTTGTCTTGTCCGACCAAGGCTTTCATCTTGCGGCGGAAGGTGGGGGCAGTGTAGACACCTGTGTCGAATTTGCTCATGACTTCTTTAAACACCTTTGAGTGAGCGAGTTGTATGACGTCAACGCCCATTTTTTCGAGTTCTTTGTACACGATGTTTTCGTCGATGTCGAGGATGACGCCACCGAGGTCGAAGATGATATTCTTGATTTTTGTGCTCATTTTTGTAAAAATTACGGTGTAATTCGGTGCAAAGTTGTAAATTTGCAGCGCAAAAAGCAAGAAAAAAGGTGTAAAACTACTTGATGTTCTTGCTTTTTTGCGGTCCCATAGCGCAGTTGGTTAGAGCAACTGACTCATAATCAGTAGGTCCTAGGTTCAAGCCCTAGTGGGACCACAACAGCAAAGGCGAAACCCAGTGGGCTTCGCCTTTGCCGTCGGTAAAAGTGATTTCCTTATTAAGTAGATGAGCAAATTTAGTTTGCATATTGGACTCGGTACTACGAGACACGAGACAATTGGTTTTGTCCCGTGTCCCCAAGTCCCGCTTCAAAAATCATGTAGCTTAATGTTGAACAGTTACTTATAGGGCTAACACTTCATTAATGAGTTGGCTGATGTCGTTTACCCTTTCGTCATGCGGGCCTTCGCTTACTAGAGCGACACCTATTTAGGTAAGGGAACCCTAGTCTAACCCTTGGGTAACCCTTGGGTAGGAGTACACGGAGTTCGCAGATGCTTCGCCTGCGGTAGCCGCTCGCCATCGGCGAGCGCCATCCGTGTAATCTGAGAAATCCGTGTGACGTAAGAAAAAACAATCTTCTTATTATACTAGTTATACTAGGGCGAAAATTAATTCCCCTTCTTCTTTCAAACCAATCACTTTTTTTCATAGCTTTGCCCATTTGAAAAGGTTGGGAAAACTATGCCCGTCCAATTCTTTCTTGTGTATTGAATGCCAAGTAATTAAAATAAAAATATAAAAATTAAAACCAACAAAAGGATGAAAAGGATTTTTACACATTTGACAGCAGCCCTCGCGCTGCTCGCGCTTCTGGTCCCGATAGGGGTATGGGGACAGACAAGAGATCAGTATTCATACACTTTCACGGCCAAAGTGTTTGATGCCAACAATCAGACCCAATCGCTTGATGGAGTTGAATGGACTTTTTCAGGAACTGGTGGTAACTATTTCGGTTACGATGGTACAAAAGGACAACAATTTGGCAGTGGAAGTAGTTCGTTTTCGTCATTTACATTATCCACATCTGGTATTACTGGTACTATTTCACAAATCAAAGTTAACACGAGTGGTGCAAATAGTATTGTTGGAACACTTAATGTTACCGTTGGAGAAAATGCTTTTGGTAATTCTTATACATTGACTTCGACTGCAACAGAAGTTACATTTAACGGTTCAGCAACTGGTGCCATCGCTTTCAACTATGCACAAACATCTACAAAGGCGATTTATATCAAGTCAATTTCCATCACTTATTCTACTGATGGCCATACTACCTACACCCTCACCTCAGCAGTGGACCCCACTGGTACTGGTACTGTCTCATTGAGCAAAACTTCGCTTGAACCAGGCGAAACTGCCACGGCTGAGGCCACTGCAAACGCTCATTATACCTTCACGTCGTGGAGTATTGCTGGCGAAGGCGCTACCTTGTATTCCGACACCGACAACCCCACCACGGTGACCATGGGAGCGGCAAATGCAACCATTACCGCAACATTTACCGAAGACCCGAAATACAACATCACCTATAACCCCAACTATGAAGGTTCTACCGACGAGCCTGTTGTGGTTAGCAACTATGCCGGCGAAACCATGACTATCGCTGACTACAGTACCTTCTCAAGAACAGGCTATGCCATCACAAGTTGGAACACCCAAGCCGATGGCAATGGAACCTCCTACAGTGCTGGCGATTCTTACACAATGACTTCTGTTGGTTTGACTTTGTATGCTCAATGGGAAGAACGTACTGAAGTGGTTGATGTGCTGGACCGTGCGCTGACAGGTATCACAGGAACTAGTTATTCCAATTGGTCTAACAAAAAGAGTAATTCTGATGCAGTTTATGCTGGTAATTCAGCTGGTGGAAACAACTCTATTCAATTGCGTTCTTCTAATAATAACTCTGGAATCATTTCAACCGAATCTGCCGGTATTGTAACTCATGTTGTTGTAGAGTGGAATTCTAACACAGATAATGGCAGAACTTTGAATGTTTACGGTAAGAATTCTAAATATGAAGCTGCATCAGATTTGTATGATAACACCAAACAAGGCACTTTGCTTGGAACCATTGTTAAAGGTACAAGCACAGAATTAACAATCGATGGAGAATATGCTTACATCGGTTTCCGTAGCAATAGCGGTGCTATGTATTTGACTTCCGTTAGTATCACTTGGAAAGCCCCTTCCAACGTAGCCACTCCCACCTTTAGTCCTGAAGGCGGCTTATTCACAACGGCACAAAACGTGACTATCACATGTGCAACCGAAGGTGCCACCATTTATTACACTACAGATGGCACTACTCCCACCAGCGAAAGCACGCCATACACAGGTGCTATCAATGTGACTGAAACAACTACGATCAAAGCCATTGCTTACTATAATAATGAAGCAAGTTATGTTGCAAGTGCGACATATACCATTGTTAATGCTTATACAACAATACCTCAAATCTTTGCAAAAGCACAAGAAGTAGGTTCCACTCAAACAGAAATCTATGTTACGTTTGACAATTGGACTGTCGTAGGAAAATCTTATGCAAACGCTTATGTAACTGATGGACAATATGGTCTTAACGTTTACGGTTCAAGTAGTGGTTTTGCCATCGGAGACCAATTAAGTGGTACTGTTGCTTGCAAGGTCATGCTTTACACCCAAGGCGCAGAACTTTTAAATCTCTCAACCACAACATTGGGATTAACGGTAACGCACGATAACTCATTTGATCCTTATGAGATTAGTCTTGCTGATTTAACAGGACAAGGAATCTATTTCGGTTCATACGTTGATTTAGGTAATTTGACATACTCTAATAGTAAGTTTAATGATGGCAATGGACACGTAATTAATCCGTATAACACATTCAATATAACCGGGTATCCAACGTTGACCGAAGGCAAAACATACCGCGTAAAAGGTGTTTATATTAGATATAATTCAACAACGGAAAGAATTGCTCCTGTCTATGCTTCAGATTTTACTGAAGTTGCCGCTCCTATGCTGAGCATTGACCCAGCAACAGCCCAACCGTTCACGTATGTTGAAAATGCAGGTCCATCAGATGATCAAATGTTTGAAGTGACAGGCACTAACCTTACTTCTGATGACATTGTCGCCACAATCACCACTGGCACTGATTATTTCGAGATTACCGACGATGAGACCTATTCAAGCACTGTTACGGTCAATAACGGTGCTTTCATCTCAGTCCGCATGAAAGCAGGCTTGGCTCTTGGCAATTACGCAGGCGCTTTAACCTTGACCAATGAAGGTGCCGAAGACGTGGTTGTAGCATTGTCAGGTTCTGTCACAGGACAAACCTATAACATTGAATTAGATGACCAGGTTGAGCACGGCACCATTGCCTCCGACATGACTTCGGCTCCAGCTGGTGTAACAGTCACTTTGACCGCGACGCCTGATGCCGGCTATGAATTTGGCGAATGGACAGTGTTAGATGATGGAGCTAACGAAATACCCGTTACCGGCAATCAGTTTGAGATGCCCGCAAGCGACGTGCTGGTTTCGGCAACCTTCAATGCCAAACAAACTTATACCATCACCACAGTGGTTACTCCTGATAGCGGCGGCACAGTTGTCACTTTAGAGAATGCCTACGAAGGCCAGAATGTGGAAGTGGAAGTGGAGGCTGAAACAGGCTTTACATTCTCCTCATTGGTCGTAAGCAAGACTGACGATGCCACAACTACGGTTGAAACCACTGGAAGTTTAGCTGATGGCTACTCCTTCACGATGCCAAACTATGCTGTTACAGTGACTGCAACGTTTATTTCTGATACTTACACTGGCAGTTTCGTGCTGTTTACCGAAGAAATCACAGAAGGTGATTATGTTCTTGTTTATGAAGGTCAAGCTATGACAAATACTGTCACAAGCAATAAGTTTGATGTTACAGACGTCACTCCTTCGGGAAGCATTATTACGGATCCTTCAAGAAACATTGTGTGGCACATCGCTCCAAGTGCTACAACAGGCTACTGGACTATTAAAAATGAAAAAGTAAATAAATACGCCAATAGTTCTACGGCTACAAGTACCAATGTCTCGTTAGTCGACACCCCGTATGATGGAGCAAAATGGATTGCCAGCGGAACAGACACCCACGATTTCAGGCCAAAGATTAACGAAGGCCAATCTACAGTAAGGTATCTTCGTAAGGATGCTCGTTTTGGAGCCTATGCCGCCTCCAACGGTGGCCCTCTCACTTTGTACAAATACACCATCCTCACCGAGCGCACCATCACCTTCAATGGCAATGGCGGCACCTATAACAACGAAACCACTTACACTCAAACCGTGTATGATGGCATTGCTGACAATCTCGATGTCAACAAGTTCACTAAAGAAGGCTCCGCTTTTATTGGTTGGTCAACTACGGCTAATGGTGAAGTGGAATACGCTGATGGAGCCTCTATTACCGTTAATGATGATCTCACTCTCTATGCCCAATGGGCCACATCTTACACCGCCATGGTTGATGACCAAATCGTTGGCGGCACGGTGAAAGTTAACGATGAAGACATTGTTGAGGTAGCAGCTGGCACTGAAATGACATTAACTTATACAGCCGAGCAAGGTTATGCCTTCAGAGGTTGGAATGTTTATAAAGACGAAGATGAAACAACCACAGTTACTGTAACAGACAACAAATTCACAATGCCCGAATACGATGTCATCGTTTCAGCAACATTTGAAAATGTTGCTACCTATTCGTTGGTAACCAATGTCAACCAGATTGTTTCGGGTAAGCATTATATCATCGCAAGTGATTACTACGGCGATGTAAAAGTTATGGCTTCTCAAGCAGATAATAACAGAACTACTGTTGATGCCTATGCGTTGTGGGACGAGGTAATAGAAGAGACCGAAGGTATCTATGAATTTGTTATCAATGGCCCCAATACTGACAATTATTACACCATCTATGACGTGGCAAATGGAGGTTATCTCTATGCAGCAGGATCAGGCAGTGGGAAAAATTATTTGAGGAATCAAGCTACCAATGATGAAAATGGCTTATGGAGTTTCAGTATTGATAATGAAACAGGCGCAGCTGAAGTCGTAGCACAGGGTTCGAATACAAACAATTACATGAGATTCAACAACACTCTGTTCTCTTGCTATGCATCAACTTCTAGCATCCAGAATCCAGTTTATCTCTTCGTCAAGGACAACGACAATGACTATGAGTACTATGGTTGCGAAGTTACTTATGCCGAGACTTCAATTGAAGGTTCCATCACTGTTGGCGCAGGTTCTGTGATGACCATTACCAACAATCAATTTAACAACGATGACCCTGCGAACCTCATCATCGAAGACGGCGGCCAGCTTATCCACGACAATCCTGTGAGCGCCACCATCCAGAGAAATATAACTGGCTATGGTCGCAGCAACCCTAGCGGTTATCAATTCATTGCCTCACCGGTAAAAGACGACCTCAACGTGGATGAGACCAACCTTACCACCAGTGGTTCTTACGACCTCTACATCTTCGACCAAAGCCAGCCTAGCAAAGAATGGCGTAACTACAAAGCCAACGAATTCACTACCATTGGAAATGGAGTAGGTTATCTCTACGCCAATACTACAAATATCACCATCTCATTCAGCGGTGAACTCAAACCGAGTGACAACGATGTTCCCGTCACTCTCGCATACACTGACGGTAATCGTTGCGCAGGATGGAACCTCATAGGTAACCCATTTGCCTGCAAAGCCTACATTAAAGGCGCTACCGGTGATATTGAAGCCTTCTATAGAATGAACGGAAACGGTGATGGTTACGACGCTGTCGTTGGTGCCATCAACCCGATGGAAGGTATCTTTGTACAGGCCAATGATATAGATCAATCTTTCTACTTCACTCGAACCGCTCCTGACGCAACTCCTGGCAAGGGCAACCTGAACCTCGAAATCGCCCAAGTGGTCACTAACCGTGACGCTCGTCAGGCAACCGACAACGCCATCATCCGCTTCGACGGCGGCAACACCCTTGAGAAGTTCAGCTTCAGCGAGGACAACGCCAAGCTTTACATCCCACAAAACGGTAAGGACTACGCCGTGGTCAGCGCCGATACCCAAGGCGAGATGCCCGTCAACTTCAAGGCCGAGAGCAATGGCACCTACACCATCGCTGTTGAGCCGAAGAACGTGGAACTGACCTACCTCCACCTCATCGATAACCTCACCGGTGCCAATGTCGACCTGCTGGCCAACCCGAGCTACATCTTCGAGGCCAACAAGGGCGATAACGCCAACCGCTTCCGCCTGGTCTTCAAGGCCAACGCTGACGTCGAAGACAACATCGTCACCGAGACCTTTGCCTACTTCAACGGCAGCGAATGGGTCATCAGCAACACGGGCGACGCCACCCTTCAGGTCATCGACATGATGGGCCGCGTGCTCAGAAGTGAACAAATCAGCGGCAATACCACCGTCAACATCAACGAAATTGCTGGTGTCTATATGCTCCGCCTCGTCAACGGCGAGAACGTTATGGTTCAAAAGGTGGTTGTAAGATAAGAGGACGCGAGACTACGAGACGCGAGACGATCCAAAGTCCCGTGTCCCGTGTCCCGAAGTCCCGAGTCAAAACAACACGAAAATAAAAGTCGAACAAATAAACTTACATAAAAATGAAAAAGCTCACATTAACCATTGCAATTATCCTTGGTATGACGATGACTACCTTCGCTGAGGGTGGAGGCCTCTTCAATCGCGGAAACAATGCCAGAAATGGTGCTTCGGGCTACTCCTACTTCAGCACCGATGGCATAGGCGACCTCAGGACAGACGACCCCTTCAACGCCCCCTTGCTGCCCATGCACGGCGAGACGGAAGACCAAGACGCTCCTCTCGGCAGCGGCATCGTTGCCCTCATGAGCCTTGGTGCAGCTTACATGGTTGCCAAGAAGCGCCGCGAGGAATAAGAATCATTTGTCATATACGTGGACTTCTAAGAGCCATCGGCTTCGGTCGTTGGCTCTTTTTTCGGAAAAAAGAACTACCTTTGCACCCATAAAAACGATTCCTATGGAACAAGAAAACACCAAGTCCCTGACCGAATTGGACGAGCTTGGCGAGTTCGGCCTCATTGACCAACTCACCGCCGACTTCCCGCTGCGTAATGCCTCGTCGCTGAAGGGCGTCGGCGACGATGCTGCCGTCATCGACCACAAGGGCATGCGTACCCTCGTCTCCGTCGACATGCTCATCGAAGGCATCCACTTCGACATGACATACTGCCCCCTGAAGCATTTGGGCTACAAGGCCGCCGTGAGCAACTTCTCCGACATCTACGCCATGAACGGCACACCCACACAGATTGTCGTTGGTTTGGGCGTGTCGAGCCGCTTCTCCGTCGAAGCTCTCGACGAGCTGTATGCAGGCATACGCCTCGCCTGCGAACGTTACCATGTCGACATGGTGGGTGGCGACACGACCTCCAGCAAGACGGGTCTCGTTATCTCCATCACAGTCATTGGTATGGCGAAGGACGAGGATATCGTCTACCGTAGCGGCGCCAAGAAGAACGACTTGCTGTGCGTCACCGGCGACCTGGGCGGTGCCTACATCGGCTTGCTCATCCTCGAGCGCGAGAAGGCGGAGTTTCTCTCCAACCCCCACATGCAGCCTCAGCTGAAGGGTTTGGACTACGTGCTGGAGCGCCAACTGAAGCCCGAAGCCCGCAAGGATGTCGTGGAACAGCTCAAGACCTTGGGCATCAAGCCGACCTCGATGATTGACATCTCCGACGGCTTGGCCTCAGAGATTCTGCACCTCTGCAAAGAAAGCGGTGTGGGCTGCCAGCTCTACGAGGAGCGCATCCCCATCGACCCGACGACGGACCGCATGGCGAAAGAGTTCCAAATCGTGCCTTCGGTGGCAGCCCTCAGTGGCGGCGAGGACTACGAATTGCTCTTCACCATCGACCAAAAAGACTACGAGAAGATACAGACTTTGTCAGCGGATGTCAGCGTCATCGGCTACATGACTGAAGACAAAGGCATCGCCGAGATGATTACCCCTGACGGGCATGTCATCCCGATTAAGGCGCAGGGATGGGACCATATGAGAAAGCATGAGTGAATTGCACGAAATAGTAAAAACCAAACTCGCCGCGCTGCCCAACAAGCCTGGCGTATATCGCTATTTCGACAAAAATGGCACCCTCATCTATGTGGGCAAGGCCAAGAACCTGAAACGTCGCGTTTCGAGTTATTTTCAGAAGGAACAGACGGGCAAGACTCGCGTCCTTGTTAGTAAAATTGCCGACCTGGAATACAGCATCGTTGACACCGAGGCGGAGGCTTTGTTGCTGGAGAACACGATGATCAAGCAGTACAAGCCGCGCTACAACATCATGCTCAAAGACGACAAGACCTACCCCTGGATCTGCATCAAGAAAGAGGCCTTTCCTCGTGTGTTCCTCACCCGACGCAAAGTCAGCGACGGCTCCGACTACTTCGGCCCGTATCCCTCGGTACGCACGGCACATATCCTCCTTGACCTGCTTGGACAGGTTTACAAGGTGCGCTCCTGCCGCACGCCCCTGTCTGAGGCAGGCGTCGAGAGAGGCAAGTACAAGGTCTGCCTCGACTACCACATCCACAAGTGCAACGGCCCTTGCGAGGGCTTGATTTCCAAAGCCGACTACAACGCCATGATTGCCGAGATTCGAGAGGTCATTAAAGGCAACTTGGGTGGCGTGCTTCGCGACTTGAAAGCGCAGATGATGGATCATGCCTCACGCATGGAGTTTGAAGCGGCTCAGCAGGTGAAAGAGAAATACGACTTGCTGGAGAACTATCGCAGCCGCTCCACGGTGGTCAGCGACACCATACATGATGTGGAGGTGTTTTCCTACGTCGACGACGAGGAGACATTCTACGTCAACTACATGAAGGTGAAGGATGGTGCCGTGGTGCAGAGCCATTCCTTTGAGATGAAACGCAAGCTGGAAGAGACGGCAGAAGAGCTGTTGCTTCTCGCTGTGGCTGACATCAGGCAGCAGTTTGGCGATCACGCCCCCGAAATCATCATCCCGATGAAGCTCGACTACGCCATCGAAGATGTGACAATGACAGTGCCACAACGAGGCGACAAGTTGAAACTCCTCGACCTCTCGCGCCGCAACGCCATGCAATACCGCATCGACCTTGAGAAACAACGCAGCCTCGTCGACCCTGAACGCCATCAAAAGCGGGTGCTCGGACAACTGAAAGAGGCCTTGCAGTTGGAGACCATGCCCGAGGTCATCGAGTGCTTCGACAACTCCAACTTCCAAGGTGACTATGCCGTGGCGGGTATGGTGCAGTTCGTGAACGGCAAGCCCAACAAGGCTGGCTACCGTCATTTCAACATCAAGACGGTGGAAGGTCCCGACGACTACGCCTCGATGAAAGAAGTCGTCAGGCGGCGTTATTCAAGGCTGATAGAGGAGGGCAAGCCTTTGCCCAACCTTATCATCACCGATGGCGGCAAGGGACAGATGGAAGTGGTGCGGCAGGTCATTGAAGACGAACTGCAGGTGAACATCCCCATCGCTGGTTTGGCCAAGGACGACCGTCACCGCACGAATGAGCTGTTGTTCGGTTTCCCGCCGCGTGTGGTGGGTTTGAGGCCCAACTCGGAGGTGTTCAGGCTGCTGGCGCACATCCAAGACGAGGTACATAGGTTTGCCATCACCTTCCACCGCAAGAAATTTGAGCAGGGCTTTATTCACTCCGAGCTAGCCGACATCAAAGGCATAGGGAAGAAGACGGCGGAGAAGTTACTCTTGGAACTGAAATCGGTGAAAGGCATCAAGGAGGCGTCGCTGGAACGGCTGACGGAAACGATTGGTGCCTCGAAGGCATTGATTGTATACAATCATTTTAAATGAAAAAAGCCAGCATTGCTGGCTTTTTTTTGTTCTCGGAAACACCTCTGGGCTTTACTGTAGCTTGAAGTTAACGGGAAGCATGTATGACACACGTACAGCCTTACCACGCTGCTTGCCGGGTTTCCATTTCGGCATGCTCTTGACAACGCGCATGGCTTCTTCGTCGCAACCACCTCCGATGCCACGGAGCACCTTCACGTTGGAGACGCTGCCGTCGGGTTCGACGACGAAGCCGACGAACACACGACCCTGGATGCCGGTTTCACGGGCAATCTGGGGGTACTTGATGTTCTTGGCCACATACTCCATCAGTTTCTGGTCACCGCCGGGGTAGGCAGGCATCTCTTCCACGATTTGGAAAATCTCCTGTTCCTGAACGTCTTCTTCCTCGACTTCAACAGGAACGTACTCTTCGATAACTTCGTTCTGGTCCACATCGGCGTTGATTTCGATGTCTTCCACTTCAACGTCGTCTTGCACGATTTCGAGTTGCGTGGTTTGCTTGGGCATTTCCACAGGCTGGGGCTTTTGCTCCTCCTGTTTTGTGATTTCCACCATTTCCTCATCCACCTCAACGGTTCTATTGAGCAGGCTGGGGTCGATCTCACGCTTGTCGTAGCTCTTGTGTTCGAAAGCCATCCATGCAAGGAGCAAGCTGATAATCATACCTATCTGGATGAACATCAATTTCTTGTTCTCAAGGTTGGCTTTAGGTGATTTTTTCTCTTCCATGGTTATGTGTTTTTAAATTCTTACTTCCTAATTTGGATGCGAAAATAGGAATTATTTGCATATAAAACGCAGCTGAGACAAATTTTATTTTTTTTCGCGGTAAAAAAGGTAAAAAATCCCGACTCCAACGAGGGTGCCGATGGCATCGGCAGCGAAGTCGACCCAGTCGCCAGTACGTTTGGGGACGAGGTATTCCTGCATGATTTCGGTGAGACCGCCGTAAGCGATGCTGATGACAACGGCGAGTAGGAGGGCTCTCTTTTGGTATTCTATTCCATTGGAAATAAATTGTTTGCGGTAACCCCAAAGACAAAGGAAGGCGAAGGTGGCATACATAAGAAGGTGTACCACCTTGTCGATGCCCACTACGGGCTTGACACGTGGAAAACAAGAACCCGGAAGTCCTGTCAGAACCAAGATGATGATTCCGCACAAGATTCCCGGGTAGCTATTTCTTGTCAGTCTTTCCAAGATTAGCCGATCTTAGCTTCGTAAGCGGCAGCGTCGAGGAGGTTGTTGAGGTCGGCGACGTTGTTCACTTTGATCTTAATGATCCAAGCCTCGCCATAGGGGTCGGTGTTGACGAGTTTGGCGTTCTCTTCGTCAGCGAGAGCTTCGTTGACTTCGAGGACTTCGCCAGCCACGGGCATGAGGAGCTCGGCGGTGGTCTTCACAGCTTCGATGGCGCCAAATTCTTCTTGGGCGTCGAGGGTTTCGCCGACGAGGTCGGGGTCAACATCCACGAAGGTGATGTCGCCCAGCTCGTGTTGTGCGTAATCGGTGATGCCGACGTAGGCTTCTTCGCCTTCGAGGCGGATCCATTCGTCGTCGTTGGTGTACTTCAGGTTGGTTGGAATATTCATTTTGTTTATGATTTAAAGTGACTTTTTAGGCTGCGAAAATACATATTTTAGTTGCTCACTCCACGTTTTCTTGAAAATTTTATTGCGCTAGGCTAAATCGTATGGTAATACCGGCGTAGGTGGTGGAGTTGCGGAAGGTGTTCGCCACGAATGGTATCGACACGTCGCGCTTGAAGAAAGCTTGTGCTGCCAGTCGTTGGCTGAAGGTGTAGTCAGCGGTGAAATAGATGTTGATTTTGTTTTGTCCGGCCGACACTTGGTTGTTGTTCTCGTCAATGCGGCGCAACACGGTGATGTCTTTCTTGAAGCCCAGGTCGAGCTTAAGTATCAGGTCGTTTTTGATGGTCTTCTTATTACCCGATCCACCCAACGAGATGATGGCGAACGACAGGTCCTTGATTCGGTAGCCCGCACCGATGACGATTTCTCGCCCATTCACCTCGGTGAGTTGATTGTTGGAGAAGTTCAGCGTCAAGGTCCTCGACTTCTTGAACTGCATGTTGACGGTCATGGAGTTCTGTAAGCCGAGATCCACACCGATGAGAGGCATGTATTGTTCGGTGAGGACAATTTGTGTGAGGTCGTATTGCGGGATGATTTGGTCGGAATTGTCGTAGGTCTGTATGGTGTTGTTGGGGTCGAAGTAGACATTGCTCGCCCATCCGTTGATGGCGTAGGTTGACTTGTAGCCGTGCGTGATGCTGATAGTCTTGAACACCTTGCCTACGGCAGGGATGTTGGTGAGGCCGTTATAAGTGAGGTTCCAGTTAGGCAGCGGGAAACGCGGGAAGGGGTTGAGTTTGATGGTATTGGGGTCCTTGCCAGTGTAGGCGGCGATGAAGGAATAGAGCAGCACGTCCGCTGAGCTTGAGGTGTAGCCCTTCGGGAAGTAGTCGCCTGCAATGCTGTCATAGACGTATTCGTTGACGTTTTCAATCCACTGTGGGTTGTTGCGCGCGATGCGTTCGGCGATGATTTTACGGTATTCCCGCATGTTGTCAAACAATGCCGAAGCAGTGGAATCAGAACGCACAAACGAGGTTTTCCACATCAGATAGCTCATGTTGAAGGCACCACCATTGGTGGGGGTGAAGGTCTCGAAGGAGTTCGTCATCTCGTTGTACCTGAAATAGTGCTGGTAGTTCTCGGAGTAGTTGCGGTTGCCGGTGAAGTCAATCTTTAGGCCTGGCAAGGCTTCGGTGTTGACGCGGAAGGTCATAGTTTCAGTCTTGCGGCGCATGTAGGGTTGGTTGAGGATGGAGTCGGTGGTGAGCCAACGTTTGGCGTCTTCGACATCAATGCTCCTGGCCACGGCTTTCTCGTATATGTTGCCGTCAGTGCCGAAGTTGCTGCCTATCGCGAAGCCAAAGCCCGGCGCCCATCCAGCATGCGGGTCCATACCTAGGAATTGCGACTTGGGCAGGAAACCAGGCAGCGTCTGTCCACTGTTCAACGAATAAGTTGCCGACACCTTCTTGACGAGGGTGATAATGCGCAAGCCGTTGTCGAGGATAATCTTGCCGTAGTTGATTTTGTCTTTGGTCTTGGTGGAGTCGGCAGCTGGGCCGTCATCCTTGCCATCTTTGCCGCCTTTACCTCCCTTGCCGCCACGACCGCTGTCGTTGTTGCGTCGCGGTGAGTTCAAGTTTTTAAGGTAAGGTATCTTGCTGTAAAGCTTGGCGAAGTCGAGGGTGGCGTTGCCTTGGATGTTGCTGGAGTTGTTGATGGTGTTACCCATGCGCGACTGTATGTATTGCGCTGAGGCGAGCCATTCGTAGGTGCCTTGGTAGTTGGCACTGGCGTTAATCCAGTTGAAAATCGGGATTTTGTTGATGGGCAGCGTGTAGCTGGCGTTGAAGTTCTGCTGGAAGCGCGACATCGAGCCTAGGTGCAGCAGTTCTTGTTTGATGGTGTCTTGGTTGAGCTTCCAAGTCTCCGGGTCTTGGTTCTTGTCGACGAAGCCGGCTGGCTCGTAGATGTAGGCCTGAGCCTGTGCCGAGTAGTCGAAGGTCAGGGCGCGGGTGAGGTCGTAACGTACTTGGTAGTTACGGGTCCAATCCCATTGCTTCGAGTAGGTCGGGGTGATGATGATTTCACCGCCGCTCTTATTGCGCAGCTCCCTCGTGGAGAAGAAGCGGTACATCTCGGTGTTGAAAGTGATACTCTTGGGTGCGTAGTAGAAATTGAAGTCCTTGATGATCTGCCAGGCGGGTTTCGAGGCCCATTTGGCTTTGGCGAAAGGCGTCACGTTCTTCGGGTTGCCGACATAACTATAGCCGAGGCCGCCACGGTAGGTCTTGGTGAGGTAGTATTTGATGTCGGTGTTCTCTTGGAAGGTCTCGGCATACGAGAAGGAGAGGTTGAAGTTCTCGATGTCGTAGAAGTGCACCTTTGGGGCGTTGCTACGTCCGCCGAGGGCGCGGTTCGGGTCACGTGGGTTTTCTTTCTTGCCACCTTCTTCCTTGCCGTCTTTGTCACGTTTCTTGGAGACACGTTCCTTCCTGATATTCATGAAGTTGATGTTCTTTTGTCGAGTGAAGTCGTGTATGGTCGAGGTGAACTCCTTGCGTTCTTCATTGCTGTCCATGGCAGCGAGGGCGTCTTTCAGCTTGATGTCGGCATCATAGGGGTTGTAGAGCGGCGTAATCTTGTTTTGGCCATAGTCGAAGTGCATCGGGATTTTGAGTCCGGTTTTCTCAAAGAATTTGCCGAGTTCGAGGTCGGTGGAGACGTTGAAAGCGGAGTGGGCTTCAAAGGTGTTGTTGGTGATGCGGCTGTCGAGGGCACCAAATCCGGCAGAACTATAGGTGCCGTTGACGGTGACGCGGCCAAAGTCGGCCAACGTGGCCTCGAAGTGTCCTGTGGCGGCGATGCCACCCTTGCTGTTGAGGTCGGTGAGACGCAACTCATTGACCCACACCACGGCACTCTTTGGCATGCCGTCGTCGATGTCGGAGAGGTTTTGTCGTTTCGGGTTGCGAATACCAATCATCATGGCTTCCACATCGCTGATGCTCGGGTTACCAATCACCTTGATGGTGTGGTAGTAGTCTTTGCCGTCTACGGTGCCTTTTTTCTTCTTCTCGGAGTAGATATAGTTCAGCCTGACATTGCTATTGGGCTGGTTCATGGCTTCGTTACGGTGGGTCTTCACCTCAACGAGGTCTTCCAAAAGGATGTCCAAGTTGTTGATTTCAGGCCAAATTGCATCCTTGTTGGTGTAGGCTGTTCCCCACGGCGTTACCTTCACTGGCACTTCGTATTCATAGTAGTTTTCGGTGAAGTCGGTACCCACACGCATGAATACGGTGAGGTCTTGGTCTTCAAGCGGGCTGTCTTCGTGTGCAGCCTCGGCGTGGACGAACATCTTCAGATATTTGTACTGTCGGAGGTCGAAGTCGGCGGTCTTGTAGATGGCACGTCCGTCGCCATCAACGAGGTCATTGACCGTCATCTGCAATGACTGTTCGTTGATGCGGGTCACCTGCGTAGTACCAATCACACTCTCTTGGAGGATGCCAGGGGGGATGACGTAGGGGACAGGTTCGCGGCGGCTGTTTTCGTCGATGCTGACGGCCGAGATGTCGAAGGTGGTGTTGTTGCTGATATCGTTGGGCTCATATTCTCCAGGTGCCTGGATGTTCTGCGTGTAGGTACGCCATTCGCCCTTCACGAGGTCGAGGGTGGCGAAACGCAGCACCATGGGTCTTTCGAAGTCTGTGACGAACATCCTCATGAAACGGATGGACGAGAAGTCCTCGATGTGGCCGATGACCTTGTCGGGTTGCCTGACGGGGATGCGGAACTGGTACCAGGTACAGCTGACGATGGTGTTGTTGGGCAACGCGATGTTTTCGGCATGGAGGATGTCAGAGATGTGGTTTTCACCGATGACCATCTTAGCTGGGTCGATGTCGATGACGTATTGGTAGTAGCGCTCAGATTCGCTTAAAGTGTTGTCGTTATTGATGTCTTCGGCGTTGGGCACTGTTGAGTTGCTGGTGGTGTAGTTTTCCGTTTGTTGGATGTCGGAGGGCGAGTTGCCTTCGGGTCCAGTAAAGAACTTGTAGCGTTCGAGCAAGCTGGAGTGGATCTCGTCGCGGTCCCATTCCGTGGAGCGGAAGTAGTGGTAATTGTCGCTCGACGGGTCGTTATATGCCTGATCGTAGGCTACGGAATTTTCGCCAAAGCGGTCTCTGATACGTTCTAGGTAGTTTTCACCGAAGAAACTACGCTCATCTTCGTCGCGCAAACCGTCGTAACCGATGTCTTGGTATTGACGGGCTTCTGACGCATTGCTGAAAGAGCTGACCAGGTCTTGCATGATAGGCACGCGGCCCCAAATGGTGGTGTCGACATTCTCGACACGCGTGGAAGTGGGCATGCCGTTTTCGTAGAACTTGCGGCCGTCGCGCAAGATGTCTTCGGAGACATCACCGAGATTGATATACAGTTTACCAGGGTTGTTGGCGAATTCCTCTTCAGCGAAGGGGTCCATCAGCCAGAACTCGATGTATTCGATGTTGGTGGCCTCGAAGTCAGTTGACTCCATCTTACGCATGATACCAGCCCAACGGCTCTTCGGGTCATTGAGCTTGCCCTCGGCGTTGATACCAGCGGAGTATGGGGTCGGGTCGACATCGTAGTTGTAGGCACCAGGTTCGTCGGGATAGTACAATAGGTTAAGAACCGACATGTTGGTTTGGGTGCCGGCGGCGAAGTCCTTGGTGGGGAAAAGCTCGGTCTCAAGCACCTGACGCACGGAATGTCTCGACAGCTCGTCGTTGGTGATGTTGGCAGGCCTGTAGTTGTAGTTGCGGTCGTAGAAGATGGAGTTGTCGATGACGTACCACGACAGGCGAGCGCGGTTTTTACCATAG
>CALEMB010000110.1 GCA_937902805.1 uncultured Bacteroidales bacterium | reverse complement strand
CTCTGGAGAGAGCCGTGCTATACCTTTCTCGAAACCCTTAAACCAATTTGATATTTCCATGTCGATAACTTATAGTCCATTATACGGTTTGTCATCCAACGGTCGGGTACAGCCCCATTCCTTGGCGAAATGATCGAATTCTTCGTTGACCTTCTTCAAAAACAGCAGACTTACCATTTTGCGCAACAGCCAGGGATACTGTTCCGGGCCCGTGAACTTTATCGCTTCAGGGGTGAGGAAATTACCTTTCTGTGCAAACAGGCGACCCATTTCAACATATGGAGTAACCATCTTTTCCACTTGGTCGGTTGGGGCTGTACGGATGCGGAAACTGCCGCCGTGAATCAGCGTGCCGCCATAGCTGCAGCCGAGCTGTGTGGGCAATCCCTTCAGGAAACGCTCGCATAAACGGAACTCGTTGCCTTCGTCCATGCCTCCGTGAAGGAGAAAAGATAGCTCGCCCGGTTGTTGGCGCTCAGTGGGCAGTGCCTCTAAAAATTCCAGCATCAGGCCGGGCACGCACTCCACATAGAGGGGAAAAGCGATAAGGGTGCGTTCGTGAGAAACATAAGCCTCACGTGCAGCATCCCATTCCTTGCGGTTGGAGAGGTTATGAAGTTCCCAAGTGATGCCAGTTTCTTCCAGTCCCTTGGCGAACGAATGGATAATCTTGTCCGTGTTGCTGAATTTCGCCACACGTGGGCTGCCGTTGATGATGACGATATGAGAGAGTTTGGAGTTTAGTGTTGAGAGTTTAGAGTTTTGAACCGTGTCGGAAACTGTATCAATGGGAATGGCACCCAACGAATGTCCACCGATGTTGGCGGCGGTACGCTTGCACCAATCCTCCATCATTGCCTGTTCCGCGTTGCCTTTGTACAGGAGGCCGATGTTCAGTGCGTGGTAGCGCAACTCATGCCGCATCCAGCCGTCGCGAAAACCGATGGTCATGTTCAGCATGGGCATGATGCGGTCCATCATTCGTTTGCCCTTGTGGTCCAAGAAGCCAAAACGCGTATCGGAAACAAGCCATAGGTTGTCGGCTTGTACCAGTTTTTTGAGGATGCTCTCATAATCGTCCTTGATGGCGCACACACCGGGCGTTTTGAGCCAGCACTGATTACAGCCCATACAGTGGGCGATTTTCATGTCCGAAGTGTTGACAATCTCAGTATCATCGTCTTTAATAAGATTGCTAATTTGCTCTAAAACAGCTTTTTCCTCTATGGTATTCAATATTATTGTCATACTCAGTGTCCTTTATAGTGAATTTATGTTTTTTTGCAGTTCATCCAAAAATCTTGCTCCTTGTCCGCCATCCATCTGCACATGATGGAACTGGAAGCGGAATGCTTCTGCACGGTTGCTGTCTTGGGGTTGTATCTCTGTCTTCATTTTATTGTTTGTCCATATTAAATCGGCTGCAAAATTACTGTAATATCCGTTCCGAAATAAAAACTGGATATGGACAAAAAAGTGGACATTAGAGCGATTTGAGCTGGACATATAGTTGTTTTCCCTACTTTTGCAGCGTACAATAACGGAGCAATTGTTTTATTATGGCAAGACCAGTAAGCATTACAAAAGACAAGATTCTTGCAGCCGCTTTGGATGTGGTGAGAAAAGGCGGTGCCTCTGCCCTCACTGCCCGAAGCCTCTCTACAGCATTAGGGTGCGGCGTCAATCCGATTTTCTCAGCCTATGGCTCCATGGAAGGTGTTTTGGAAGCTGTACGAGCTCAAGCCCGCAATATGTTTAAGGAACGCATAGGCGCAGGATTTGCCTTGAATCCGCCCTTCAAAGGCTTTGGAATGGCTCTCCTGTGGTTTGCAATGGACGAGCCTGAGCTTTTTAAATTGGTGATGGGAAGCATGGCTTCGGCGGCATCTTTCGAGGAGTACATCGACACTCATATAGGCTTCAAAGAGGAGTCACTCGCAGCCATAGCCCAGTCCTTCGACCTTCATGGCAAAGACGCTGAAATGCTTTATTACCAACTGCTTCTGGTTGGTCTTGGGCTGGCCTATACCTGCGTGGAAGGTCACGCTCCGCTAAGCATTTCCCAAGCATCCGAAATCATCGGCAAGAATGTGCGGGCCTTCTTGATGGTCATCCGTGCTGGAAGTGATGAGCGTGAATCCTTTATGCCCACCAAAGGTACCGGACCAGAGGGCGACGTGAATTCCTATTTTCTCATGCATGCCCTTGCGAGCCAAAACCATTTGCTGCAAGAACTTCACGCCAATCCCCGATACATTCAGGACAGCGAATGGGTCGAAATGGAACGCGTGCTCCGAAACAGCTTTTCCCTCACCTCGGAATCTCTCAGGGAGGAACACCCTAACCTCACTCGTGGCGATGTTCGCCTGATCATCCTCTCCCGCCTTCAGTTTTCCGTGACCGAGCAAGCCCTTCTCTTGGGCATTTCGCCCGCCTCCGTCACCAAAGCCCGGCAGCGGCTTAAGAACAAGATATCTACGTAACAGCCTTAAGCCCGACAATAGAAAGAATCAGCGTGCTTAAGAAAAACACTCGCCAGAAGGTGGCTGGTTCGTGGAAGACGAAAATGCCTAACAGCACAGCCCCGACGGCACCGATGCCTGTCCAGACGGGATAGGCAATGCCGATGGGGATGGTCTGCGTGGCTTTCGCCAAAAGCACGGCACTCAGCACATAGAGCACGGCAAATCCTGAAATCCACAGCCAATACTCCGTACCGACAGCAAGTTTGGTCTTGCCGAGACAGAAAGCGAAGCCTGTTTCACAGAGACCCGCTATGATGAGGATGATCCAGTTCATGGCTGCAAAAATACAAAAAATCCGCAACCCCAAGCCTTTGCTTGAATTGCGAAAACTGGTGAGACAACCATCCGAAAATCCCTACAAATAGTGATTTTTGGTGGCCTCCTAAGTCTCTACTTTTGCAAAAAATCTAAACAAACAACTATGGGACTTTTAAGCAAAATCTTTAGCAATACGAAAAAGCCTGAAGGTTTCTTCGGCAAACTGATGGTCAACGGCATGAACGGTGGCGGCCATGCGGCCATGGCCAACTGGGCCTTGTCATCACTGCAAATCAAGGAAGACGGTCAACTCCTCGACATCGGCTGCGGTGGCGGCGGCAACATCGCCCGTCTGCTCAAACGCTGTCCAAGCGGCACAGTAACAGGCATCGATTATTCTTCTGTTTCTGTCGAGAAATCGAAGAAAGTCAACACGCAAGCCATCCAAGATGGCCGCTGCAAGGTGGTGGAAGGATCGGTGGCTGTGCTTCCGTTCGAGGAGAATGCTTTCGACATGGTCACCGCCTTCGAGACCATTTATTTCTGGCCCGACATCGAACATTGCTTAAACGAAGTGAAAAAAGTATTGAAGCCTGGCGGCATGTTTGTCATCGTCAACGAAGATGACGGACTCTCGGGCAACAACGAGAAATGGGAAAAGTTGATTGAGGGGATGCACACCTACAATCCTCAGGAAATTAGGCTGCACCTGACCAACACAGGTTTCAAAGACATTACTGTTCAGAGAAACGAAGGTAAGCACTGGCTGATGGTCACGGCAAAGAAATAATAGCAAAAGGCTATCACCCCATCACCACATCCAAAACCATCATCAGCACAAAGCCGATGGCGAAACCGATGGTGCTGAGGTTGGAATGTTCGCCCGACGAGGCTTCGGGAATCAATTCCTCTACCACTACGTAGCACATGGCACCAGCGGCAAAAGCTAACATATAGTGTAGGATAGGGGTAAGCCACGCGGCCAACATTACCACCAATAGTCCGCCTAATGGTTCCACTACGCCACTCAAACTGCCGATAAGGAAAGACTTTGCCTTGCTGTTACCTTCGGCACACATGGGCATGGAGATGATGGCACCTTCGGGAATGTTTTGGATGGCGATGCCAAGAGACACCGCCACGGCACTAGCCAACGTAATGCCTTCGGCACCTTGCGAGGCGGCGGCAAACACCACACCCACCGCCATGCCTTCTGGCAGGTTGTGGATGGTGACGGCCAATGCCAACATTGCTGTGCGAGAGAGCTTTGAACGTGGTCCTTCAGGCTTGTTGGCTCCAAGATGCAAGTGCGGTGTCAGTTCGTCCAAGAGCAACAAGAAACCGACGCCAGCAAGGAAACCTATTGCGGCTGGCAATACCGACCAGTTACCACTTTCCGTCCGCATCTCAATGGCCGGGATGAGCAGCGACCACACAGAAGCAGCCACCATCACGCCAGATGCGAAGCCCAACAGCGACTTCTGCAAACGTGGCGACATGTCTTTCTTCATGAAGAAGACAAACGCTGCACCGAGCATCGTGCCGAGCAGGGGAATCAATAAGCCAATAGTGATACCCATAGACCAAAGCTTTAGTCCTGTCTATTAGCCCTGTATCCGATGTCGGTGATGGCCGCTATGACGGCTTCGTCAGTGGCATCACCTTTGACGATGGCGGTACCCGAAGCGAGGTCGACGGTGACTTCTTCAACGCCTTGCAACCCTTGTAAGGTCTTTTCCACATTGGCGCGGCAGTGGTTGCACATCATGCCGTCAACCTTGAATGTTCTTGTTTCCATATCTATATCATGTTCGTGTTCATGCTCATGTTTGTGACCTGGGACAAATCTCATCACCAGTCCATATACCAAAAGGCAGCACAAAACCACGCTGCAGATAATGTTGAATAGCGCAGGCGTTGTATGGCAACAGGCATGGGTTTGCACCAGATGCGAGGTAAACCACTCGCGAGGCAGTAGATAGTCCACACCCAAGCCGAAGGCAATCGCTCCTAATGTGATGGACAGCAGATAAACCCGCAGCGTCTTCTTGCCCAGCCCCTTTCGGATGACCAGGATGGAGGCCATGTTGGAGGCCGGTCCTGCCATCAGTAACACCAAGGCTGCACCTGGTGTGATGCCTTTCAGCATCAGGGCCACGGCTATCGGGATGGATCCCGTGGCGCAGACATACATCGGGATGGAGATGGCCAGCACGACCAACATACTCACAATAGGCGTTCCCGCAAAACGCAGGAAGAAGTCGTTAGGCACAAAAACAGTTATCAGTCCGGCAATAATCAAGCCTATCACAAGCCACTTGCCGATATCCTCAATCATGTCCACAAAGCCGTATTCCAGGGCATTGAGAAATCTATTCCAGAATGAGCCTTTGGATTTTTCTTCCTCGTGTTGTCGGGCACTTTCGTTGGGCTCGTTGCGCGTCGCTAATGTCACCAATTCGCCACCAAAGAGGGCAGTTACCAAAGCTGCTATGGGACGAAGGATGGCGAAGGGAACGCCCAGCAATGAGGCGGTGGCCAAGATGGAGTCGACACCTGTCTGAGGTGTGGCGATGAGGAATGAGGTGGTTGCACCTTTAGAAGCACCTTCTTTGCGAAGCGACATAGCTGTGGGAATCACTCCACAGGAACAAAGTGGCAGTGGCACTCCTATCAGCGCCGCCCAAACCACGCTGCGAAAGTCGTTTTTCCCGAGATAGCGCCTATATAACTTTGCAGGGACAAAAGCATGCAACAAACCCGCGATGAAGAATCCGAGCAGCAGATACGGCGACATCTCGTTGACCAAAGTCCATATTTCTTGAAACACCTTCATATTCGTTCTTTTTGCCTGCAAAGATAGGCAAAATACCCTCTCTTAAATATCCCCATTATTGATGAAAAAAGCACAATTTGTTCACAATAAATGATGTGAAAAAACGCCATATTCGCGTCAAAATTTGATTTGAATATGGTTCCAAATATGTCTCCTGTTCGTTCGGATTTGCCATTTTTTTGAAGCAGATAACAAAATCCGCAACCCAAGCCTTTGCCTGAATTGCGGATTATATTCATCAAAACGCAAACTCATATCCTGCGCCAATCCAACCTCGGAAGCCAGTCTCCTTGGTGTAGGACTTCAATTTGCTGCCTTCGGCGTTGGCATCCACTTGCTTGTCCATGAGATAATCGCACAAGATGTAGAAATTCAACGTGTTGCGCTTGTCCAATCGAATATCCGTGCCCAAAGAGCCCCGCAGTCGGTTAACGTAACCGCCATTGAAGCCTTTCAGGAACCAGCCAGCCTCGCCTTCCTCGGAGTAGTCGTCCAAGGTGACGTAAATACTTCCGTCGTATGCAGCTTCAATGACAGGCGCGTTCAAATAATTGCGCACCTCGAAATAGGCATAGGGCTGCACCTGGCCAAAGCCTTTGTATTGGACTTTCAGGCGGCTTTTCAGCATTAGCGCATTCTGGGGATTTTGATACACGTTGAAATCGCCTGTGCGGCGCGTCATTTGGAAACGTTCCTTTAGCGAAAAGTTCCAATTGCCATAATGCACCGTTCCTGTGATATCGGCCATGAATCTGTGGCGCATATTCTTGAACGATTTGGAGTTGGCTCCATAACCGTTAATAAGGGCATAACCTAATCCCAACTTGATGTTCGGATGCACCTTGTAACTTAAAGCCACCGTGGTTTGAAGTCGGTCGAGGCTGCCGAAGTTGTTGTCGAAACGCACCTCCTCCTCAAGGGAGACATGCAGGCCTTTGACAATCCTCTTGTCCACACTCAAGGAAACTCTGCCGCCAAATTCAGGGGCGAGGGCGACATCGGTTTGTGAAAAAGCCATCATGGGGAAAAGCAACCCCAAAAACAATATGATAAACTGTTTCTTCATCATAACTTTCAACTATTAACTGAACAACTGACAACTATCAACTAACTAAAACGGTCCATGTCCACCTCCACCGGGGTCTCCTCCCGGACCTCCTCCACCGCCATTTCCGCCTGTGTAAGATGAAAGGCTAACCGAATTGCCGCTACTGAATGAGGCATCAATGTAGAACATCTCTTCGAAACAAGCCGTTCCACAGGAAACACTCACGCCCGATTGCAGCGTGGGCGTTGAACCACCCGAGACCACCAAAGGCGTACCACCGCTAGAAGGGGCCTTGAAGGCGTATGTCGTTGATCCGACGGTCAAACCGTACCAAGTGTTTTGCGACCATGACGAGGCGGAATAGCAACTCTGTGACAGCGAAGAACCGCTTTCAAGGCCGCCGATAGCTACCAAGGTGCCACCCGTAAGATAGAGTTTGTAGCCGCCTTCGCTATTAGCATCCACGGCCACCTCAGGCGAAGTGGTGCCGATGGCATAAACCAAGCCACCTTTGATATAGCAGTTGCCATTGGCATCGAGGCCATCGTTGCCTTGGCTGTATGCACAAACCAACCCACCAGAGATGGTGAGATTGCCACCTGAATTGATGGCGTCATCCGATTGTGAATGACTATATACCTCACCACCCGAAATGGAAAGGGTGCCTTTGGCTTCGATACCCTCGTGAGCAGTACAGTTCACTACGACATTGCTGCTTTTGAAGATCAAGTTCCCATCGAATTTGAGGCCTTTGGCCGAAACGCCATTGGAGTTGCTGTTGCCACCTCCGCCTGGACCTCCACCACCGGGAAAACCACCGCCTCCACTGGAACCAAAATTGCTGCCCGTGACAGTCACGGTGACCGTGCCACCAAAGAAATAGCCATTACCACCGCTGCTGATGCCTTTGCCACCTGTTCCTGTGCTTGTGAGGCTTATTGTGCCGTTGGTCATCTTCACAAAGTCTTTGCCTTTGACGCAGGCGGGCTTAAGCGTGTCACTACCACTGACTGTAGCGGAACTTGTCATATTGACCGTGACCGCTCCTCCCATGAAATGTACATAGTCGTCGGAAACGATGCCTGATTTGCCTTTTGCTGTTATGGTGAGACTGCCGTCGCCGCTGAAAATGAACTGGCCTTCGCCGAACATTGCAGCTTTTTCGTCTTCTTCCGAAGGTGTATTGGTATACGACGCGCCGTCTGCAAGGGTGTTCTCACCATTCAGAACAATAAAGGTGCATTTGCCTTTGCTCGGTTCCGCCTGAGGTCCTTGCACGTTGACGGCGGCACCATTAGGGTTGGTGATGTTCACATTGTTTAATGTAATGCCTTGCTTCTTCGCGCTGTAGAGCTTGAAAAAGCCATCGTTGGCAGTCCCCGAAAGTTCATACATCACATGCTCTTCACCTTTATAAGCAATAGTCACATCATTGCCGTTGACGGTTACCGAGAAGTCTTCGTTATCACCAGTGACAGTAGCGTTTCCGTTTGTTGAGAATGCCACACTAACCGTTTGCGCAAATGTGGTGTTGGCGATGTAATCTTCGGTGTCGTCTATCTCAGTTGGATCGATGAGGACAATGTTGTCTTTGGCACAACTTGTGACAAACATAGATAGCAACATGATTATCAGAAAATTCAAAAACTGTTTCATTTTGGTATTCGTTAATATTATTCTAACTACAAATCATATCATTTATTGTCTGACTTGCAGTGTGAGAACTGGGCAATTTATACTACCTTTGCCATAAATTTCAAAACCGATCATTATGGAAACCAGAAAAAACAAAGCAGCAGAGAAATTACAGAACGGCACGCACAACTGCGCCCAAGCCGTTATCTGCACTTATGCCGACTTCGTCGGAATTGATGAGGAGACTGCCCGAAACTTGGGCAATGCCTTCGGAGCAGGCATGGGCACCATGGAAGGTACATGTGGCGCATTGGTCGGGGCTGGTGTTGTTTTAGGCATGGCGACCAAGGACAGGACAGCAGCGAGGAAGGGTATGAGGCAAATCATGACCCAGTTCCAGCAGCGCAACGGTGTCACCCAATGCAAACTATTGAAAGGTGTTGGAACTGGCGTTGTCCTACGTGAATGCACTGGCTGTGTGGCCGATGCGGCGGAGTTGTTGGAGGAACAACTTATACTCCCGTGAAATCTCCTTCAGCGAGAATAGCCGCCTTACCTCCAACAAAGATATTGCCATCGGCCTGAATCTTTGTGGCGATTACCGAAGGCCGTCCCATGGTCTCGCCTTGGAGAAAGGCGCACTCGGCTACGTTTCCAAGACATCCGCACTGCTGGAGGTAATAAGTCAGCGAGGCATTGGCCGTACCTGTGGCCGACTCTTCGGGAATGTCGTAAAGGGGCGCAAAATCGCGCACGTGGGCGGTGTAGCCATCGTTGCCGAAGGCGAAGACATGGAAACTTACAGAGTCGTATTTCTTGGTGATGGCAGAGATGGCTTCCATATCAGGCTGGAGCGACTGTAGGGTGGCCACATCGGGCAAGGGAATCATGATGTCGGGAAGACCAGCATACACTACTTTCACGGGCATTGCCGGACGGTAGTTTGTAATGCCTAAAGCCCGATAAATCTCCTCGATTTCGTTGATGGTCGCCACAATGCGGGGCGTCGCCATTTGCATCATTACCTTCTCGCCAACGGTGATATTCAAATCACCGGCTTGTGTGTGGCAGAGACATTCTCCCGAAGCCAGTCCTTTTTGATGCATTACGTAGAACGATGCAATAGTGGCATGTCCGCAAAGCTCCACCTCTGCCTTCGAGGTGAAGTAACGGATAGTGAACTCTTGCGTAGCATGTCTTTTGATGAATGCCGTCTCCGAAAAGCGCAGTTCGCTGGCGATGCTCAGCATCAGTTCATCCTTCGGAAAAGCATCAGAATCAAGCAGCACTACTCCAGCGGGGTTGCCGCCAAAAGGCTTGTCTGTGAAAGCGTCAACGATGAAAAACTTCATAATAAATCCTTTTTAAAACGCTACTACTGTCCCAATAGGTTGGTCAAGCAAACGGATAGCATTGCGTTCGGCAATGTCATGTGCCACGCTGTCGGGCTCCGTCCAAGCGTGTGGCGCAAGACTGAACTTGTCGTGATGCACGGTGAACACTTGTTTCGGGTGTAGGTCCAAAATGGCTTGTTCAAGGTCTTTGGGCATCAAGTGGATATTGGCCCAGTCCTTGTTGTACTGCCCGTTCTCCATCAAGGCCAAATCCACGGAACCGAACTGTTCATAGATTTCTTTGAAACGGTCGTCATAACCGCCGTCACCACCTACATATACCTTTCTGCCGCCCGATTCCACCATAAAAGAAGCCCACAGCGTTTGATTGCGCTTGAAGAGACGGTTGGAGAAATGGCGCGTAGGAAGGCATGTGATAGTTGTCAGTTGATAGTTGACAGTTTCGTACCAGTCCATTTCGGTGATGCTTTGTGGGTCGTAGCCCCAATACTCCAGATATTCCGCTACGCCAAGTGGACACACCACATGCTTTACCTTGTCTTTTAAATCGCGCAGGGTGGCATAATCCAAATGGTCCCAATGCTCGTGGGTGACGATGAGCACATCAATTTCCGGCATATCATCAGGCGAATAGATGTCCGTGCCCTTGAACGGATGCATCATTACCGATACAGGAAACTCCATTTTCAGCACGGGGTCAACCAGATAGCGTTTCCCATCCAGACAGAACAGGTACGATGAATGTCCGAACCACACGAGCCAGTCTTTGCCGGCCCCTGAGGTCCCTGAGCTTGTCGAAGGGCCGACTGGCAAGGCCTTTAGATCAGTTTTCACGGCAGAAACAACTTCAGTGGGTACCCTGTCTTTTTTGCTCTCCGAGAGGAATTCCCATAACGCCCTAAACATGGACTTGTCGCCAGTGAATTGCGGTGTGGGGATCTGGTTTTGGAATTGTCCGTCACGAAAGTTCGGAGAAGCTTCAATGCGGGCTTTGCGTTCCTTCGACATCCGTCTGCCGAAACAGGGATGATTCAGGATGATTACGCCGACAATGGCTATCACCAAAATGACCGCAAGGAGGATGAGTAATATTTTCATGGATTTGCTCATGGATTATGGGATGCACAGAAACCTTCCACTTCGTCGCGATGCTCGTAGAGGGTGCAACCGCCTGTATGTTCCCAACCGAGAGCGCGGGCATCGCGTATTTTGCGGAATAGGGGCGACTGCAGGGCCTGACGCAAACCTATCTGCGCCACGTTGCTGTCGCTGAAAGGGGAGAAGGGGCAAGGCTCGGCAGCACCATCGGGGCCAATGTGGAAGAATCCACGGCCCGCAGCCATACAACCGTCGACGGCTTTCTCGTCACCCGGGAAACTGAGGAAAACCATCTCCTTGAAACGCTCGCGACGCAGTTCCACGATTTGCTCCATCTCGGCCACATGCTCGTCGCGGAAGGCCAGATGCGAGGTGCTCTCGTCGAAAGGCACATACTCCACATAGAACACCAATCGACAACCTAATGAGACAAGATGGCTGAGGAAGGCTTCAGAAGTCACCTCGTGATAATTCTCGGTGGTGACGGTAATGCTGGTTCCAAAGAATAGTTTCTCCTTCTGTAGCATCTCCATCGAGCGCAAAGCCCGCTGAAACACACCGTTGCCACGTCGGTCGTCGGTAGCCGCCAGTTCTCCTTCAAGACTGATGACGGGTACCATATTGAGGTGGTTTTTGAAGAACTCCGTGTAGACTGATCCTATGAGTGTACCATTGGTGAAGACGGGAAAGATGATGTCCTCCACTTCGGCAGCGCATTCCAGCAGGTCGCGGCGCATGAGGGGTTCGCCTCCAGCCAGTAGGCAGAAACTGACACCCAATTCGGCAGCTTCCTTAAAGATGGTTTCCCATTGATCGGGAGTGAGAGAGGGCTTTTCGCTATGACGGCCTGGGTTGCCTGCAATGCCGTTCTTTCGGGCATAGCAGCCTTTGCATTGCAGGTTGCAGGTGGTGGCAATGCTGGCAATAAGGAACGGTGGCACGACGACACCCTCTTTTTCGAGGTGTGCCTTGCGCCGCCGTTCGGCTTTGCTTATGGTGCGCTGCATCCGTGACACAAAGCGAACCTCGCGCGGGTTGCCCAGCACGTTAAGGTAGGCTTTCGCCATGATGTTGCGGATGGTTTCCGCCATGTAGGCACCAAGGTCCATACAGCTTAAAGGACTTTTTTGACGAACTGACAGAAGTTTTCGATGTCTTTCTTGTCTGGATGACCCGCTTTGATGGGGCCCATAGCTCCGGAACAGGTGAACTCACGTTCGTCAACGGTGATGCCACGAGCCTCGAGCGCTTTGCGCATCTGAGGGACGGGCGACTTGATGATGGCGCACGAGCCAAAACATACTACACGCTTCACTTGGTCAGGCGTTAAGCTTTCGATAAAGCGCATCACACTTCCATCCACTTTGCCGAGAAGTACACCGGCACCAAGCAACAGCATGTCGACAGGTTCCTCTAATGGAGTGTTAACGGTCTGGGGCTCACAACCCACAATGTCTTTCACGGCCTCCACCATCTGCTGGGTGTGGCCAAATTTGCTGTAATATCGAATTGCGGTTTTCATAGCTGTGTATAAAAACTACTGGGCTGGAGCCCATTTGCAACGGACGGGCGACACAATGGCACCCTCCTTCTTCAATTCGGCAAAGGCTTTGTCGACCTCTTTGCGGTCGATGCCTGTGATTTCTGCGATTTTGCCTGCGTTGACGGGAGCACCGAACTCACGCATGGCTTGTAACACTTTCTCTTTCATTGTTGTAGGGTTTTGCTTTGGGTGATTACATTATTTCGATGAGGAAATTCTCATAACCGAGTTTGTCGATGTAGTTGAGATATTGTCTTTCCCAATCCATGTGTGCTTTCTCGCCATCAATCCATTTGTAAATGAGCTTCTGAGTTACATAGTCATCGGCGAAGGCAGCGGCCAATTTGCTCATTTCCTCGATGGCTGTAGGCTGATAATCCGACTCAATCTGCTGCTTGGGGTCGTCATAGAAGGGGAATTCCACGGTCTTCATGGCCTCTTGCAAGTCGGCAGGTTTGCAACCGAGTTCCACAAGGCGGTTGAGCACTTCTTCCGCTTCGTCCCATTCTTCTTAGGCTTCCTCTTTCCATTTGTCGGCGAGTTTGTTCCAGCCGTTGAAACGGTCGTATGCCGAGAAGGCAAAGTGTTGCTTGCTGTTACCAAACCATACTGCGCCCATATAGGCGAATGCTTTTAATGCTTCTTCTTTAGTCATGGCTTTAAATTTTTAAATGTTATTTATTATTAGTTTGTTTAAGTTCTTCGATAAGTTTGTTGAGCATGGGAATCATGCCCTTGTATTCCTCCTCTTCATCCGCTTTTTGGATAATTTCTGCGAGAAGACATTCAGGGATATGCTTCGCTTGTTCTTGCATTTCCATGCCTTTCTTGGTCAACGATACGATGCGCTGGCGTGCATCTTCCTTGCCTTTGGTACGCTTGACCAACCCCGTCTTCTCCATACGTTGCAAAAGCGGCGTGACGGTGTTGGTGTCGAGCATCAGACTTTTGGCGATGTCGCAGACAGGCTGTTTGTCCTGCTCCCAAAGCACGAGCATCACAAGATACTGCGGATAGGTGATGCCCAACGGGTCGAGATAGGGGTGGTAAGCTCCAATTGTGAGTCGTGTCGCCGTGTAGAGGCGGAAGCAAAGTTGATTGTCCAATTTCAGCTGTTCGTATGCCATCGTTCATTTTATATCGTTCACGATGCAAAAATACAACTTTGTTTTTATGTCGCAAGCGATATTAAAAAAAAGTAGAAAAAAATCCGCAACCCATTGTTCAACTGGATTGCGGAATTTTTGTCTTTTGCTTTCCTGACGACCTAATTCATTAACCTTTTTTCACCCCAAGTGTACTGCGGATAAGTCTTCTTGAGGTCGTTGTAGGAGTCCTTCACGTCGCTGCCGCCGCTGGTGGCGAACACGTTGAGGGTTTTGCCGCTCAAGTCATGGGCTTCGATGAAGGTGTTGACGATGGTCGGGGCGGTGTACCACCACACGGGGAAGCCAATCCACACGGTGTCGTAGTCGGAGATGTTCTCGCAACGGCCCGTGATGGCGGGACGCGAGGTCTTGTCCTTCATTTCGATGGTCGAGCGTGAAGTTTTGTCGCGCCAGTCGAGGTCGGCGGCGGTGTAGGGTACCTCGGGGGTGATTTCATAAAGGTCGGCGTTGAATTCTTGTGCCAACTTTTGCGCAGCGGCCTTGGTGTTGCCCGTGGCCGAGAAGTAAACAATTAAAGTCTTCATTCCCTTGTTCTCCTTTGTTTGGTTGTTTTGTGCGCAGGCCGTCAGTATCAGACAGCATGCAGCAATGATTAGTGTGATGCGTTTCATAATGTGTTATTTGTCAATGTTTACGATAGTGTATTTGCGGCTGCCGAGCCCGATAGCTTCAGCATGCTCGATGGTGTGGACACCGTGCTGCTTGTCGATGCGGCTGAGCAGGTCTGTGGGATCGTTGGTGGCCGTCACTTGTTGGTTGTTGATGATGTCCACACAGGCTTGGTCGAGAGCCACAGGGTCGGTGCTGGCAAGGATGCCGTAGTCCTCAAGCTTCACGGGGGCAGGATGGTCGACGCAGTCGCAGTCGATGCTCATGTTGTTCATCACGCTGATGTAGATGATGCCCTGTCTCTTTTGGAAGTAGTTTGTCACGGCTTGAGCGGCTGCTGCCATGCTTTCAAGGAAACCATCCTGGTCACCGATGTATTCGGGCGTCCAAAGCTTGGCCATGTCGAGTTTCTCCATCTTACCCGAAGAGTGGATGTATGCCTTGCCGTTGCTGCTAGCACAGCCGATGCTGAGGTTCTTCAGCGCACCGCCGTAGCCACCCATCGGGTGACCCTTGAAGTGGTTGAGGGCAATCATGAAATCGTAGTTGGCTATGTGTCCGCCCACGATGTCGTATTTGATGTGCCTCTGGTCTTTCACAGGAATGCGGATTTCGTCGTACTCGTCCATGATATCGACAGGGAAGTAGTCGGTGAAACCGTGCCTGCGGATGACCTCCCAGTGGACGGCTGAGTTGTTGCGCTCGTCCTTCTCGTCACCAGGACCGTTGCCGTAGGCAGTATTGCACTCCACAATGGTGCCATCTACTTCATGCACAAGGTCTTTGATGAGTTCGGGCTTCAGATAGTTGGGGTTGCTGCCCTCGCCGGTCGAGATTTTCACGGCCACGCGGCCTTTAGCTTCCACGCCCAAAGCCTTGTAGATGTTCACCAAAGCTTCAGGGCTGATGTCGCGAGTCAGATAGACTTTTGCTGTGTTTTCCATATTCGTGTTGTTTTGATTGATTTGTTTGTCGTCAGGTTGGTTGTTGGTGCAGGCAGTAAAGGCCAAAGCACACAAAAGGGTTATTGCTAATTTCTTCATCGTTTTGGTTATTTATGGTTGCAAAAATAGTAAAAAACTCAATTCACTGTACCATCCCCGCCAGCGGGTTGACGTCAATCAGTTTCAACGATTTCACCATCTGGGCCGTACCTTCCTTGTATTTCTTGAAATGGGCGGTTTGGATGTGGCTTTGGTAGGCCTCTTGGTCAGCGTAGATTTCCAGGATGTAGATTTTGCAAGGGTCTTCCTTGGTTTGCATCGAGAAGAGGGTCAGCACGCCAGGTTCCACTTTCACTGAAGTCTCGCCGACTTCCTTGGCGAAGGCCATATATTCCTCCAAATACTCAGACACCACTTCGATTTCGGCGAGACGGACAAGCTTTTCGCTATACTGTCTCAATGGTAGGTTCTCGCCAAAAAGGCGTCGGGCGTTGTCGGTAAATATATCTTGCGGATTCAATCTGTGCGAGGCGAGGCGGCTCTCCAAGGCTTGCATCCCGTTGATGAGCACGGGTTCAGCCACATACGGATAATCGCTCCCATAGAGGATGTGGTCGGGTGTGGTGATAGTCAGGAGGGCATCGAGGACTTCGTCGGTGGGTGCACCGGCAAGGTCGTAATAAAGGCGAGAAAGGTTGGCATTCACATCCACAGGTTGCATTATGCCTTGCTTCACCATCACGGGCATCAGTGAGCGAAAACGGAGCAAAGCATTCGTCTATAACTGTTGGTGGCTAACTTGATGCCTTCTGCTCCCAAGACCTCCAAGGCATAGCGAGCCTCCTCCAATGCGTGTGGCACATCGGGCAAAGGCAGAGCAGCACAAAACATGAAACGTCCGGGATAGCGTGCCTTGAGTGCGGCGCACTCTTCATTGTAGCTGCGGCACACCGCCGCCGAAGCCTCCGCATCGCCAAACCAGGGTTGTGGTGCGGGCATAGTCAGCACAGCGGTATGAATGCCAGCCTTGTCCATAAAAGCAATATGTTGTTCCGCATCCCAAGCGGGGATGGGAAAACCTTCGTCCATCTCGGCACCATTGGCCTTGATGTAATCGAGGTAACTTTTCGTAATGGCGTGGCTGTGGAGGTCGATTTGGGCCGTGGAGGGCAATGCTGATAGGGTCATAAAGACTAAAATAATCAGGATTTTACGCATATTGTTGTATAATCTGGTTCCTACCTGATTTTACTTCAGTTTCAAACCATCCTTAAAGGCCTCGCCAACGCGTTTCGAGACTTGAAAATAGCCGTGCGTGTAGGGGTCGAAGGTGATGGCTTGCAGGGCTTCCACGTCCACTTTGCCGTCCTTCACCTTGTCAGCCTCGACGGAGGTCTGCAACACCTTGCCGATGACGCCAAGGCCTGTGTCGTCGCTTTGGTATTCGATGAACTCACACTCCATAGCGATTGGCAGCTCGTTGATGATGGGAGCGTCCACCAATGAGGATTTGGTCGCGGTGAGACCACTCTTGGCAAACTTGTCCTTTTCGGTCTTGCCCGACACGACGCCGAAATAGTCGGCTTCCACCACATGGGCGGCATCGGCGATATGGACGACAAAGCCCTTGCGTTGCTTGATGTTCTCCACGGTTTTGTGGGTCTCGGTCAGGTTGAGGGCCACGCGGTCGCGGTCGAGCATGGTGCCCCAAGCGGCGTTCATCACATCGATAGTGCCGTCTTCATTGTAGGTAGCCACGAGCAAAACGGGCATCGGGAAAATGGCTTCGGTAACTTTAATAGGCTGTTTCATAATGAATTGATAATTGACAATTGATAGTTGAATTTGATGTCTTCGAATCAATTCCTATATTCCATTGTTTATCTTTTTACATCGTGTGTTTCGTTACTATTGGACTGCAAATTTATGAATTATTTTATAAAGCGAAAAGCAAAAAACGGCACCGCATAAAGCGACACCGTTATTTGAAGCAATTCTTCTATTTTTAGTTACAGTTTAATGTCTATGGGCTTAAGCATGTTCTCGGGACGGAGAATCTTGTCGAGTTGTTCCTTGGTGAGCAGGTTGTGCTCGAGGACCAGCTCGTAGACACCACGACCCGTTTCGCTGGCTTCCTTGGCAATCTTGGTGGATTGCTTATAGCCTATGATGGGGTTAAGCATGGTGACGATGCCGATGCTGCCTTCAACCAGTTGGCGGCAACGCTCTACGTTGGACACGATGCCTTCGATGCAGTACTTGCGCAGGGTGTCAAGGCCGTTGGTGAGCAGGTGGATGGACTCGAAAAGGCTGTAGGCGATGACGAGTTCCATCACGTTCAGTTCGAGCTGACCGTTGTCGGATGCGAAGGTGATGGTCATGTCGTTTCCGATCACCTTATAGCACACTTGGTTCATCACTTCGGGGATGACGGGGTTGACCTTGCCAGGCATGATGGAAGAACCGGGCTGGCGTTCGGGCAGGTGGATCTCGTTGAAGCCGCAGCGAGGGCCGGAACTCATCAGACGGAGGTCGTTGCACATCTTATTGATCTTGATGCAGAGGCGCTTCATGGCCGCGCTGTATTGGATCATGCAGCTCGTTGCGCTGGTGGCTTCGATGAGGTTGTCGGCCAAATGGATACTCCATCCCGTAATCTCGCGCAAGGCCTTGATGCATGCCATGCTATAGCCTGGCTTGGAGCAGATGCCCGTACCGATGGCGGTGGCACCCATGTTGACAGTGAGGAACTCGCGGACGGCGCTGTTCAAAGTGCGCAGCTCGCCACGGAGCGAAGCGGCAAAGCCACTGAACGTCTGTCCCAAGGCCATGGATGCCGCCTCTTGCATCGGTTGTGGAGCTTGTGTAGCAGCTTGTAAGAATGCCAGTGCCATGCTGTTCGTAGGTGCCAAGGTTAGCCATTTGGCCTTGTTGCCGCAAGGGCAAATCGAGGCTGCCGACCGCGTACACAAAATGGTTTGCAAAATGGACGAATTGGGCTTTGGTAACTGCACCAATACTTACGCTTGCGAGGCCGAGTGCCCGAAACTCATCAAGCGGCAGAACATTTCAAGGCTCAACCGACAATGGATTGGAGCGTTGTTTGGGAGAGATAGGAAATAAGAGAATAGCGCATAGCGCGATTCACATTCGTCTGCAATAAAACAAAGAGGGCACACCCATTGGATGTGCCCTCAAACAACGTTTTTAAAACTATTTCAATTATAAAGTTTCCATCAACTTTACGGTATTGAAGATGGTCTTTTCTTTGGCCTCATTGCCGTATTTATCCACATCGACTACATTGCGCGGGCTGTGGGTGATGCACACGGGACCGTTCAAGCAGCCGCCGTCGCAAGCCATGCCTTCGAAGAAGTTTTCGGTGGCTTTGTTGAATTTCAACTTGGTCAAAGCGGCCTTACATTCGGCGATGCCGTTCATAGCGATAGGCTTCACGCCTTCCACGCCCATTTCCTTGGCCACGTCAGCGATGCCTTTGGCGATGCCGCCCGACTTGGCAAAGATACGGCCGTAGTAAGAAGCGTTGTTCAACTCGGAGTCTTCCATCTGCGTAGTGTCGATTCCTCGAGCGTCAACGAAGGCTTGCAGCTCTTCAAATGACATGACGCTGTCGATGGCACCACCGGTCTTTTCAAGCCTGTATTCCAACTTCTTCGAAGTGCAGGGACCGATGAAGACGACCTTGGCCGTAGGATCGGATTTCTTGATAAGGCGGGCGGTTTCCACCATAGGAGAAACCGAAGAAGAGATATATTGCTTCAGTTCGGGGAAGTTTTTCTCGACGAAGCTAACAAACGAAGGACAGCACGAGGTGGTCATTAATTTCTTCTCGTTCCATTCCTGGGCCTCACGATAAAGGGTGATGTCGGCACCAAGGGCGGCTTCCACAACATGATGGAACCCCAGTTTCTTGATGGCGGTCACCACCTGCGTGACGCGACCGAAGCGGCATTGGCTGACGATGGCCGGAGCAATGACGGCATACACCTTATATTTGGTGTTGTTCTCCGATTTCTTCAGGATGTCGATGATGTCGAGGATGAGCGACTTGTCCGAAATGGCACCGAAGGGGCATTTATAGACGCAGGCACCACACGAGATGCACTTTTCGTTGTCGATTTTGGCCTTCTTGTTCTCGTCGATGGAGATGGCCTTCACCTTGCAACTCACCATGCAGGGACGGTGTTGCAGGATGATGGCGGAGTAGGGGCATGCTTGGGTGCATTTGCCGCACTCGATGCACTTGTCCTTGTCGACGGTGGCGCGGTGATTCACGATGGTAATGGCATCCTTGGGGCACACTTCCTTACAACTGTGCACCATGCAGCCACGACAAGCGGGTGTGACATAGATGCCGTCAATAGGGCATTCGTCGCAGGCACTGTCGATGACTTCAATGACGTTGGGGTTGCTCTTGTCGCCACCCATGGCCATCTGGATACGGTCTTGCAGGATGGCGCGTTCCTTGTAGATGCAGCAGCGCGTTTCGGCTTTCGGACCGGGGCTGAGCAACTTAGGCACTTCCATGTAGGCCTCCTCCAGCCCGCCTTCGTAGGCGCGCCGGATGATTTCTTTCAGCACTTTGTATTTGACGAGTTGTACGTCGGTGTCAAAAATCCTTTGTGAGTTCATCTTGTTTGGGGTATTGTGGGATGATCAATAATAATTCAGTTCGACGATTTTGCCTATCTTCCGTAGGTCATTGGCAATTTTCTCCACGATTTTCATCTTCATGGTCGTATCGATGGGCAGCCCTTGGTGGGCCACGTTGACGCTTTGCCCGACGAAGAAGGTGATATGGGTGGCGCGCTCAAAGAGGTAATCCGCAAGGAGCGAGGCACCGTCTTTCTTGGTGAAGGTCTTGGGGGTGAGGTCGGAGATGGAGATGTATTTCTCCAACATTTGCATCAGTCGGCGCAAGGTAAGCACGCCCTCGGTGGTCAGGTCGATGCCTTTGATGTAGCCGATAGGGGGCACTTCCTTGTCGGGGAAATCGAAGCTGGTCTTCAACTCGGTTTTCAGGTGGCGTGCCACGATGGTGGAACTGGTGCCGCCGCAAACGATTTTCTTCGAGGGGCCGGCCAAGAACTGCTCGATGTAGAAGTCGTCCTTTTCCTTGTCGACGGGCGGACCGACCATAATATTAACATCCAAACGCTTGCGAATCTTGACGGCTGCCACGGTGGTGTCGTCTCCAGGTTTGTCGGCATAGAGGTCGTTGCAAGCTGATGCCAAGAGGCAAGCCACGGCACGGGCCGACATGGAGCGCGTGATGTTGGCATTGAGGTGCTCCATGATTTGGTCGCGTTCCCAGCCGAAGTTGAGGATTTGTCCGATGCCAGCATGAATGGTGCCGTCGGACATGACGATGATGATATCGTCTTCCTCAAGGTTTAGGTCAGTGCGAAATACCTTCTTTCCGCACACATCAAGCTCAGTACGCTCAAAGTTCTGGCATTGGCCGCGATGGTAGTAGATGGCCTCGGGGTTGTCGAACTCGAACATGATGCCTTTGCCTTCGGTGTTCACATGGATGATGGAGAAGGTGGAGTAGGCCACGCCACGCTCCGAGCACACCGGAAGGGTTTGGATGATGGTCTCGACGCACTCGTAGATGTCGATGTCGTTGGCGGCCATCGTGCAAAGGATCTTCGAAGTGAGCGTGGAAAGGATGTTGGCCTTCACGCCGCTGCCCAAACCGTCGGCCAAGACAAGGGTGGTGAAGCCGTCTTTAACGGTGCAGGCCACATTGTCGCCGCATAATTCCTCGCCGACATGGTTCAGCGAGGTGCATCCCGTTTCTAAGCAGAGTTCCATCAGTTCTTCTTGTTTTCTTCGGTTAGGGTTTTCTTGAGTTTCAGCAAGGCTACCTTGGTTTCGGCTGTGGTTTCACCCAATAGCGATGCAATCTCTTGAGCCACACGCATTTGCTTCTTGATGACCTCATCAGTCGTAGTCAAAGTTTCCATCTTCACCTTCATGATTCGGTTTTCGTAGTCAACGGCTTCGGTGACATCTTTCAGGATGCCGAAGATGACGTTTTGTCCAGCCAGGTAGTTGATGGATATGTCAACGTATTTCCCAGTGGTGGGTATGAGCGTCTGTTTGCAGTTGATGTGCTTCTTTTGTGTATAGGCGTTGTAGAAATCGATAGGGCTGAAGAAGTCGGCAGCAGGTCTTCCCTTGGCGTTGGGATCGTCGATGCCGAGGAGATCCCTGCCTTTATTGTTGATTTCCTGAATGTTGAGTTCCGAGTCGAGGACGATGATGCCTTCAGGGCTGTTTTGGATGATCTCGAATGAGAGCGACTCGGCACGTTGGCGCATATAAGGCAGGCAGATTTCGATGTCGGCATAGCCGTTGTAAACGGCCCAAGCCTTCTCACGACAGGTGGCATAGCCACAGGAACCGCAATTCAGTTCGTCTTCAGGTTTCATCTTACCGGTCTGGTGCAGGATGGCTTCGATGTCGCGCTCCGGTGCAGCCATGCTGTGGCTGCGGAGTCGAGGATGAGCAGCCGCCAGGCTTAAATCGAGCGGGCTGTCGTCTTGAGGTCCAGTCAGGGCTTGTTTCTCGCGGCTGACGTATTTGCGCACATCGGCAGTAGCCTTGATGGAGCCACCCTCTTTGACCAAAGAGCAAGGTCCATTGACGCAGGCGTCCACACAAAGGTTGATTTCCATCACCACATGGTCGAGATGCTCGATGTTTTCCAGAGCCTCGACGCACTTCTTCGGGCCGTCGACGGCGATGTATTCGTAGCCTTCGGGCAACACGGGGAAGGAGTTGATGATGCCTTGCGGTATCGGGTATTCTTTGGCGAGGTTGGGCGAGCCGTTTTTCTTGCTGAGGCAGAGGTTGGTGATTTCGTCGAGTTTGATGTTTCTCTCGTCGAAGAGTGCCACTACATCCTCGAAGGTCAGCACATGGTCAATCAGATGACATTCATCGGCTTCACGCTTCTTGGCGATGCAGGGGCCGATGAAGACGATTCGTGCCTCGGGGTGTTGCTTCTTGATGATTTTGGCGTGGGCCACCATCGGTGAATCAACGGGAGCAAGGTATTTGAGGGCTTTCGGATAGTATTCCTGAATCATGCGGCAAGCGGCAGGGCAGGCCGAGGTGATGAAGTTGGTGAACTCGCCCGTCTTGAGCAGGCGTGCATATTCCTTGGTGACAGCTTGCGCACCGACGGCGGTTTCTTCCGCATCGGCGAAGCCCAATTTGGCCAAGGCCAGTTTCATCACACCAAAGTCGGTGAGGCCAAAGCTTGATATGAACGAGGGGGCAACACTGGCAATCACCTTGTCGGTACCGGCCAGCATTTGTTTCACTTCTTCCAGTTCGCTGTGAACGATCTTCGCGTTTTGCGGACAAGCCAGCGTGCAGTGACCGCACAAGATGCAACGGTCTTCAATGATTTCGGCCTGATGGCCCTTGAAGTCGATGGCTTTCACCGGACATTCGCGAAGGCATTTGTAGCAATCCTTACATCTCGCATTGCGAAACTCAAGATATTTCGACATGATGGCTGTGTTTTAGAGTTCAACCAACGGATAGATTTCCTTTACAAAAAGCTCTTCTGCGTTGTCTTTGGTGACATTGTGCAAAAGCAAGAAGCCGTCTTCGGCGCTGATGCTGGCTTTTTTCATCATGTTTTCCGAAATGCCGTCGGTCTTCATGTTCACGCCTTGGGCGCAATGGCCGAGGCAGAAACTGGCTTGCAGTTCGACCAGGTCTTCAACGTCATACTTCTTGAGGATGTCTTTCATGGCTTGAATGACTTCGTAGGAGCCTTTCAGATGGCATGAACTGCCAACACATACTTTAATATTCATTTTGGGTTAGTTTTAAAGGGTTGTTTTGTTTTGAACGATATTATCTTGCTTTTGTTGTGGTACCGTTTGATAAGTTTTTAGCGGGTGGCCACTATTTTTGTGGTCACCCGCCGGTTATATGGTTTAATCAACTCAAAAGTCAACTTCGGTGTCGTAGTAGCAGCACTTCAGCAGTTCTTCCATCTCCTTTTGCGTCGGGATGCGCGGGTTGGATCCTGTGCAAGCGTCGCCGATGGCGTTCTTGGCGATTTCGGGCAGTCTTTCAAGGAACACGTTCTCAGGCACAAAGCCTTGCTCGCAAGGGTAGGAGTCGGCACCATAGTTCTTGATGCAGTGCGGGATGTTGAGGTCGTCGTTCATCTTGCGCAGTGCGGCGATGAGCAGGGCCACCTTTTCGTCATCGTTATTTCCGCCAAGGTTCATAATATCGGCGATGACGCCGTAGCGTTGCTTGGCCTCGGGATTCTTGGCGTTGAAGGCAATCACCTTGGGCAGATACATGGCGTTGGCGGCACCGTGGATGATGTGTGCTCCATAGTCGGCGAACGCGGCTCCCGTCTTGTGGGCCATCGAGTGGACGATGCCTAACAGGGCGTTGGAGAAGGCCATGCCTGCAAGGCATTGGGCGTTGTGCATCTCGTTGCGGGCGGTCACGTCGCCGTTGTACGAGTTCACCAAGTCTCTTTGGATCATCTTGATGGCATGCATGGCCAACGGGTCGGTGTAGTCGCAGTGGGCGGTTGAGACGTAGGCTTCAATGGCGTGCGTCATGGCGTCCATACCCGTGTGGGCGACCAACTTCTTGGGCATGGTTTGGGCCAAGGCTGGGTCGACGATGGCCACGTCGGGCGTAATCTCAAAGTCGGCGATGGGATATTTGATGCCCTTGGCATAGTCGGTGATGATGGAGAAAGCGGTCACTTCGGTGGCTGTGCCAGAGGTGGACGAAACGGCACAGAAGTGGGCCTTGGTTCTCAGTTTGGGCAGGCCAAAGACCTTGCACATATCCTCAAAAGAGGTTTCAGGGTATTCGTATTTGATCCACATGGCTTTGGCTGCATCGATGGGCGAACCACCGCCAATGGCGACAATCCAGTCGGGTTGGAACTCTTGCATAACAGCAGCACCTTTCATCACAGTCTCCACTGACGGGTCGGGTTCGATGCCGTCAATCACTTTCACTTCCATGCCGGCTTCTTGCAGATAGGCAATGGCCTTGTCCAAAAATCCGAAGCGTTTCATGCTTCCTCCGCCAACGCAGATAACAGCGCGTTTGCCAGTGAAGGTCTTCAATGCTTCTAAAGCGTTCTCACCATGATAAAGGTCTCTCGGTAATGTGAATCTATTCATTTCTTTGTGTGTTTAATTGGTTATTATTTTAAGTTTGTTTTGTCGGTTTGTGTTTGTTGTTTGCTTATTTAATTCTATCCGATAATTATTTATCTATTTAGAAATCTACTTAATCGTTTTCGTTTTTAATGCGTGTTCAAGTGATAAATTTATAGTTTTATTTAGTGCTATTCAATTTTTTGGCAAGTTGTTGCGAAAGTACAGCGAGTGAGGATGGCAGGTTCTCGTTTTTCACGAGGATGCCTTGGGGCACATTAAGTAAGGTGAAAGCGAAGTTCCAGATGGCAAGGATGCCGTACTCCACCATTTGGTCACAGACGGCCTGAGCCTGGTCGGCGGGCACAGTGATGATGCCGATTTTGACACCAGTACGCTTAATGTAACTCTCCATCTTTTCCATGGGAAGGATGAATTTGTCGCCGACCTGAAGGCCGTGCAAGTCGGGGTCCTTGTCAAACCCAACCGTGATATTCAGCCCCATGCTCGAAAACTCCTTGTTGGTCAGTATGAGCCGTCCAAGGCTTCCCACACCGGCCAAGATGGCTTCGTCCACGTTATTATATCCCAAAAACTCACTTAAATCATTTAGTAAGGTATCGATTTCAAAACCAGCGCGAGGCTTTCCTTCCACGCTACTCACTCCCGAAAGGTCCTTGCGTACCAATACGGGATTGAGGTTGAGGCTTTGGGCAACGGCGGCTGCCGACACATATTTCTCACCTTGCTGCTGCATCTTACGGATGTAGCTGTAGTAGAGCGGCAACCGGCTCAAAGTCGATTTCTGTACTACGAGGGATGTGTTGTGCTGTGCTGCCATAACGATAAAAATTTATCCATTTGTTTTGTGCTGCAAAAGTAGTGCATTTTCCGATACATTGTATCAAAAAAATGCAATAATTTTAAAATTGTTTATATATCATTGTATTTCAGGATGATAAAGACAAATGTCATACTTCGATAAAGAAGGCAGAAGCTGGGTTATTTTGGAGACCAAGAACTTGCCGAAGTTCCAACGGATGGCATCGCCTTCGTTGAAGCCCGTGCCGGTCTTTTGGTGAATCTCGTCAAGCAAGGTCGCAAACTCTTCGGTATCTTCGGGATAGCTTTGGAAAGCCACTTGTCCCTTGAGGTAGAATTACAATTTCTCAACAAATCGTCCCACCAATGCCTCGTAGGGATAGAGCCCGTCTGCATTGGCACTCAGCCCTTTGAGCCGGATGGGAAACACCATTGGCGGGTTCTTCAAATCCAGCAAGGACATGTGGCGTAATTGCTCGGTGCTTTGATAGACGAGGTTGAGCGAAACGAACAGTTGCCCCTCGGCATTTTCCCATTTCTCGATGACCAGTTTGCAGCCGATGGGTGTCTTTTTCTCGATGGTCTTCGGCAGGCTGTAGTCCTCAGCCTCCAGTGCGGCCAGCACGCTGCCGATGTTGGAGTCGTGGCCACAAAGGAAGGTGAACTTGCGTCCCTCATGTTTCAATTCTTCTAACATCGTGCGCAAAAGCGGTCGGGCCACCTGACAAGCTACTACTGGCGCAGTGAACAACACGTCACCGTACCAGTCCTTGATGGCGGAAATGCTTTCCCAATCCTCCCATGTCAGCGTGTCGCCGAAGGCGGCTTTCACCTCGTCGGGCTCCTCGTAGTATTGCAGGACGAGTGCATCGGCGGCCTGACAAGCGAGGCGCAACGAGCCACCCATTCCAGGCTCACGGTATTTGACGAGATACACATGGGCATCGTCGGTGCGGAAGTGGCAGGTGTCACCGCCAAGACAGGCAGCGCTTTGCCCCATGTCGAGCACCTGCTCCAGCAACTTGTAATTATCCGCCATCTTCTCGCCAATGCCGACCAAACCTTTTTCTCCGCCCATCGCGGCAATCTGTTGTTGGGCAAGGGCTTTGAAAGCCTCGTTGTCGTCAGTAATCTGCGGAGTGAACACTGAATCCATCTTGCCCACCTCGCAATGGTGCTCGATGCGGACATTGGCCACAGGCAGCATCCCCGAGGAGAAATATTGTGCTGTGGCGATGGTACGCTGCATGGAGTTGGCATAGAAGCGCATGATGCCTTCAGCGGGAATTTCGTTTTCCTGCATCAGCCCCTCGCTGACGAGCCATTTGCGGAAATACTGGCCCATCATCGTCTCCAACGCGCCGCCGCGCAACGACAGCTCGCTGGATGCCGACGACCAATGGTACCATTCGTGGGGCGTAATGCGTTGCAACGTTGATTGCCTTCCCGAAAGGGGAGAGCGGATGTTGTGTCGGCTCAGCACCACTACCTGTTTCAAGGTGTAACTTTCGTGAAACGCGTCAGAACGAGATTGTGCAAAGGCAGAGAATGACACTTCCAGCAAAATAAGGCACAATATGATTTTTGGGGCTTTGGACATAGGCTTATGTTTGCCTGCAAAAGTACAAAAAGCAAATGTAGGATTGCAATTTTTTTGCGTTTTCAAACTTTTATTCCTACCTTTGCCGCCGTATGGATAAGGTAAAAGTCATTGAAATCAAGAAAAGCGTCTTTGCCGATAACGACAAGGATGCGGGCGATTTACGCAAAGAATTGAAAGATAGGGGAGTTTATCTCCTAAATCTGATGTCGGCTCCAGGAAGCGGCAAGACCACCACTTTGATACAGACCATCAACCGCATCAAGGATAAGGTGCGTGTGGCGGTGATGGAAGCCGACATCGACAGCGATGTGGATGCCGTGAAAATCAAGGAGTCCACGGGAATTCCTTCTATCCAGTTGCATACTGGAGGCATGTGCCACCTTGATGCCGAAATGACCCGTCAAGGGCTGGATAATGTGGCACTGGAGAAGGCCGATTTGGTGATTCTCGAAAACGTGGGCAATTTGGTTTGTCCTGCCGAATTCGATACCGGTGCCGTACGCAACGCCATGATCCTCTCTGTGCCCGAAGGCGACGACAAGCCGCTGAAATACCCGCTGATGTTCACCGTGTGCGACCTGGTGATCATCAACAAGATTGACGTGATGCCTTATTTCGATTTCGACCTGGAGCGTTGCAAGGAATACATCCATCAACGCAACCCCAAAGCCCAAGTGATTCCCATTTCCGCCAAAACCGGTGAGGGAATAGACCTCTTCGCCGAATGGCTTGTCAACGAAGTAAACAACTGGAAAGAATAATTTTCAATTTTTAATTCTCAATTCTCAATTTTCAATTACCTATGCCCGAGATGTCAACCAAGTTTGTCCCCAAGCACAAAGGCGACAAAAACCCGAACCCGAAACTGTTGAAATTCGTCCGTCACGTCACGGACCGCGTCCCCGGAAAAATCAAGATGGACACCGATGCCCCCGAGTATTGGGGTCTCGCTTGTATCTTTGAGGATGAGATGGACGCTACGACCCGTGAAGCTTCGTTGGACTTGCTCCTGGATATGCTTCCCGGTAATTTCTTCAAGGTGCGCGAACATCATCCTTATGCCGAGTTGCATGAGTGGAATGCCAAGAAACACTATACGCCCGACGATGCTTCGTTTGACGAATTGCTCGACAAACTGGCCTATTTCGGAATGCTGGAGTATGACTACGGCGACAAATACACCAAAGAAGGTCCCGTTGCAGGTACCTCTTTTGAGCGCAATGCCCGTATCTACTGGGTGCCGATGTTTGTCCCAGGCAGCGCCGAATATACCAACATGAACGTGGAACTCATGGACAAACACCCTGAACTGGCGATGTTCTTTGAGCGAATGACTTTCCTGCCTTTGGAAAAGGTCACTCCGATGGTGCCTATGGGTGGCTCAGGCATCGGTATGCACGTTATCCCCGTGGAGAAGGCCATCTCGATGGAAAACCAAAGCATCGACATCGAGCATATTTCCTACTGGCTCAAACGCTATGAAGGACATCTTGCCGTAGGCATCTGCAGCTGCCGCTATGGTCGCAAAAAGCTGGAAGAAGGCTGTGCCGACGACTACCGCGACTGGTGCATCGGCGTAGGCGATATGGCCGAATATCTGGTGGAGACCAATAGGGGACACTTCATCACCTACGACGAGGCAATGGCCATCCTGAAGAAAGCTGAGGACCACGGTTTCGTGCATCAGGTGACCAATATTGACGGCGAAGGTAAGATTTTCGCCATCTGCAACTGCAATATTAAGATTTGCAATGCTTTAAGAACTTCGCAATTGTTCAATACACCGAACTTGTCACGTAGTGCATATGTGGCTAAGGTTGACCCGAAGAATTGTGTGGCTTGTGGCCGCTGCGTGGAATATTGCCCCGCAGGTGCTGTGAGGTTAGGGCAGAAGCTCTGCACCAAACACGGAGAACAGACCTATCCCAAGCAGGAGTTGCCTGATGCCTCAAAGTGGGGCAAGCACAAATGGGATGAGGATTACCGCGACAAGAACCGCATCAACTGCTACCCGACAGGTACGGCGCCTTGCAAAACCGCTTGTCCGGCACATATCGCTGTGCAAGGCTATCTGAAGAAAGCCGCTGAGGGCAAGTACACTGAGGCGTTGGAACTTATTAAGCGTGAGAATCCATTCCCAGCTGTCTGCGGTCGTGTGTGCAACCGTCGTTGCGAGGATGCCTGCACCCGTGGCACCATAGACCAGCCCATCGCCATCGACGCTGTGAAGAAATTCATCGCAGAGCAAGACCTGAAGGCTGAGACCCGCTTCGTTCCTGAGGTGAACATCTGCTCGAATGTGCAGGACCACTGGGAAGAGAAGATCGCCATCATCGGCGGCGGCCCCGCGGGACTGAGTTGCGCCTATTATCTCGCCACCATGGGCTACAAACCCACCGTATTCGAGAAGAATGAGGAGCCTGGCGGTATGTTGCACTACGGCATTCCATCCTATAAACTCGAAAAGGACGTCATCAAGGCTGAAATCGACATTATGCGCGAGATTGGCGTGGATATCCATACGGGCGTGGAAGTGGGCAAGGACATCACTATAGAACAACTGAGGGAGCAAGGCTACAAAGGCTTCTATGTGGCCATCGGCTGTCAAGGAGGCAAACTTCCTGGCATCACTGGCGAAACCTTGTCTGGTACCACTACCGCCATCGACTTCCTGCACGAGGCCAACTGCGGCAACGTGAAGGTTTCAGGAAAAGTGGTAGTAGTTGGTGGTGGCAATGTGGCTATTGATGCCGCCCGAGTCGCCAAACGCAGTGGCGCGGCTTCGGTGACCATGCTATCACTGGAAACCGAGGACATCATGCCCGCCTCTCTTGAAGAGCGCAAAGAAGCCCGTGAGGACGGCGTAGTGATCAATCCTGGCTGGGGACCGAAGGAAGTGCTCGGTGAGGATAAAGTCACTGGCATCGTCTTCAAGAAATGCACCTCAGTGTTCGATGCGGAGCATAAGTTCAACCCACAATATGACGAAAACGAACTGATTACTTTGGAGGCCGACATGGTGATTTTCGCCATCGGTCAGACCGTCATCTTGAATGACCTGTTGAAGGGCACCGAGGTGGAACTCTTCAGAGGTGTCTATCCTGTGGCCGACAAGCTGACATATCAAACCGCAGAAGAAGACATCTTCGTGGGTGGTGATGTGTTCACAGGCCCCAAGTTCGCTATCGACGCCATTGCTGCAGGTAAGGAGGCTGCCGAAAGCTTGCACCGCTATGTGCAGCACGGCCACATGACCATCGGCCGCAACCGTCGCGACTTCATCGAACTCGACAAAGACGACATTTTGGTGGAATCGTACGACAATGGCTCACGTCAAGTGGAAGGCCATGAAGCTAAGGAGAATCCGTTCAGCGAGTATATGGTAACTCTTACTGAGGAGCAAGTCCGCAAGGAGACGGCACGTTGCCTCTCGTGCGGTGCCTCGGTGGTCGATGAGAACCGCTGCATCGGCTGTGGTATTTGCACCACCAAGTGCGGTTTCGATGCCATTCACCTCTATCGCGACAACCCCGATGCCAGCATCATGCGCACCTCCGAAGACAAATTCAGTGGCATCCTACCCTACATGCTCAAACGCACCGGAAAAATCATCTTCGGAAAGAAATAATTCTCAATTCTCAATTGTCAATTCTCAATTATCAATTATCAATTATCAAAGTGCACGAACTAGGAATAGTATTCTATATTATCAAGGACGTCAAGCAAGTGGCGGAAGAGAACCATGTTGAACATGTTTCCAGTGTGGTGATGGACATTGGCGAGGTGTCGACGGTGGTGCCGCATTTGCTCACCGACTGCTGGCGTTGGGCCGCCGACAAGGAAGAGCTGCTGAAGGGATGTGAGCTAAAAGTCAACGTCCTCCCAGCGGTGACTTGGTGTGACGGCTGCAAGCAGGAATACGAAACCGTGAAATACGGCAAAACCTGTCCGCACTGTAATAGCAACAATACCTGGCTGCTTCGCGGCAACGAAGTCGAAATCAATAGTATCATTGTATAATTCTCAATTCTCAATTCTCAATTTTCAATTCTTAATTCTCAATTCAAATAATATGTCGTGTTTTGTAGTACCTTTAGCACAGGCGGTGGTCACGAGTTCCATCCGCAAATCCAATGAGAAAAATAATCGAAGTGACCATTCGGCCTTTGCGCGCCATCTGCCGGCTTTGGAGAAGATGCTCTGGGGTGGTTCGGTGATGTTGGTCGTGGACCACATCATTAACGGCGAGCTCACTTGGCGTTTTCCGTTTTTCACCGCGCTTGAGAATGCTGGTGGCGGTGCCGTTATGCTCCGTGAGATGCTCACCGTAGGCGTTCCCATGTCGCTTGTCATCACTGCGGTATGGGCGGTTTATGCCATCTTAAAGTCTCGCGTCCCGAAGTCTCGCATCCCGAGCCAATTAAACAATTAAACAAATAAACAATCAACAATTCAACAATTATGTTTTTCCAAGTTTATGGCGCTAATGCGCTGCCTCAGTGGGGAATGATGCTCGTTGTCCTCGCAGGCCTGATTTTACTTAACGAGTTTGCCCGTCGCACCAGGTTCGGCGGTATCTTTACTTTCTTGGTCGTTCCAGTCGCTTTGACGGCCTACTTCCTCGCCATTTGGCTTGGCGTCCGAAGTGGTGCCCAGTGGGCGTTGGAAAACCAGACCCATGTCTATATGCAGGGCTGGTTCCATTATGCCAAGCTCTATGCAGCCACAGCCGGATGTATCGGCTTTATGATGATTAAGTACAAGTGGGGCATCGGTGCCAAGCACTGGTTCAAGCCTTTCCCGTTTGTCATCGTGGCCATCAACATCCTGATTGCCTGCGTTTCCGACTTCGAGAGCGCGGTGATGGGATGGAACAAGTGGTGGCTCACCTCCGAAGGCGTTTGGCAATATGGTGGCTGGCACAATGTCTTTAATGGTGTCGCTGGTCTGTTCAACATCTTCTGTATGACGGCCTGGTGGAACGTGTTTGCCTCCAAGGACAAGAAGGATATGATTTGGGCCGATATGACCTGGGTCTATATCGTGATTTACGACATCTGGAACTTTGCCTACACCTACAACTGCCTGCCGACGCACAGCTGGTACTGCGGTGTCGCTCTGCTGCTGGCTCCTACGGTGGCCGCTTTGCTGTGGAACCGTGGTGGCTGGATTCAGAACCGTGCCAACACTTTGGCCATCTGGTGCATGTTCGCTCAGGTATTCCCGCTCTTCCAGGAGACCTTCAAAGACGGTCGCCAGTGGTTCAGCTGGGCTACGCTTCCCGTACTTTATCCCGAAGGTGTCTCCACCATTGAGAAACTGTATGCTGCAGGCGGACAGGCTGCCGTTGACGGCGTTGTGGGCACTACGGTAGATCCTTCCGTCGTGGCGGCTAATCCCACCATGATGATGGTGATCAGCACCCTCGCTCTTATTGTGAACATCGTTGCTCTTGGCTACATCATCTCGGTCTCCAAGAAGCGTCACATCAATCCTTACAAGGAAGACGTCTTCGTCAACCAGAAGTACTACAAAGACGCTATGGCTCGCGCCGATGTGGATTAAGCCCATCTATTGAAATGAATTGAACCCCGAGAGTTGCAATAAACTTTCGGGGTTCTTTTATTTCAAAAAGATTTGTATTTTTGCAGCGTCAAAAACTAATAACAGTAAGACAATAAAAACTAATAACAGCAAAGCAACAAAAACTAATAACAGAAATAATACGAGTATGGCAACAATACAGGAGAAATTGGCGGAGTCGCTGGAGGTATTGAAAACATATCAGGATGCTCACGGTGACAATTTGGTGATTCAAGGGGCGGATACGTTGGGACGAACGCATACGGAACGGTTGGTGAACAGCGGGTATCTACAAATGGTCATCAGGGGATGGTATATCCCGTCGTCGCCAGGGAGCGAGGGCGATTCTACGGTGTGGTATGTGTCGTATTGGAGTTTCGTGACGGCCTATTTGGACAATCGATTCGAAGGGAAATGGTGTCTTTCTCCAGAATTATCGCTCGATTTCTACAGTGGAAAGACCGTGGTTCCCAAGCAGTTAATAGTGCGCACCGAGTTAGGGAAGAACAACATCCTGCAATTGCCCTTTGGAACCTCGCTTGTAGACATCAAGGCATCTCTGCCGCCAAAGGTGGTGCGGGAACCTCGTTACGGTGCACGCTTGTATCCGATGGAATATGCTTTGCTGATGGTGGGGCCCGATTATTATCGGCGTGATGCGTTGGAGGCAAGGACGTGTTTGGCCAGTCTGCGGGATATATCGCAGTTGGTGTCTGCGGCAATCGACGGGGGACACACTACCCGAGCCGGGCGCGTGGCAGGTGCGCTGCGTTCCATCGGCAGAGAGGAAATGGCGGATGAGTTGCTGCGTATGATGCGTCAGGTAGGATATACGGTGACGGAGGAGAACCCGTTTGAGGAGAATGTGCGTATAAAGACGTTTGCGGTGTCGCCATACGTATCGCGCATTCGCTTGATGTGGATGCAGATGCGTGATGTGGTGCTGGCGACGTTGAAAGTGGAGCCTAAGCAGCAGGATGCGGCATCGGTGCTGGCGATGATGGATGCGACGTATGTGAAGGACAGCTACAATTCCTTGTCGATTGAGGGCTATAAGATTACGGAGAGCTTGTTGGAGCGTGTCCGAAGTGGCAACTGGGATCCCGAGAATGACGAGGAGGACAAAGAACGCAGGAATGCGTTGGCTGCCCGAGGGTATTATCAGGCGTATGAACTGCTGAAACAGGGTGTGGTTGACTGTTTTTCGGGTCAGGCACCTGCGCAGTTGTATGTGAAAAGGTATCAGGACTGGCACTTCCAGCTTTTCGAGCCGTGCATTAGGGCCGGTATTGTGAAAGCCTCGGACTTGTTGGGGTATCGCAGACATCAGGTTTATATCAAGAATTCGATGCACACGCCCTTGAATCCAGATGCCGTGTTGGATGCGATGAGTGCTTTGTCTGATTTGATGATGGAAGAGGAAAATGCGTTGGCGCGTGCGGTTTTAGGACATTTCTTCTTCGTCTATATCCATCCGTACATGGACGGCAATGGGCGCACGGCGCGTTTTGTGATGAACAGCCAACTGGTAACGGCAGGTTACCCCTGGGTGGTGGTTCCAGTGGAGCGCAGACAGGAATATATGGCCGCATTAGAGCAAGCAAGTGTTAAGGAGGATGTTGAGGCGTTCGTGCGGTTTATTGGGGGGTTGATGTAATACGGGTGCTGTTTCGCTATAACTAAGAGAAAAGAATTGTATTTTTGTACCCATGAAAGATACATTAGAACGTTCTTTTAGGAGGGAAAGTTGGCGCGGTATTAAAATGATGTGTATTTTTGCATTGTAAAACACGCGTGATATGGCAAACGATTATCCCAAAGAAGAACCTAAACTCACGATGGCTAGTGAACCCGTTCCAGAATATGGAACTGTCACGAAACAAACATATCGGATTATTTCTGATAAAGAAATAGCGCAGTGTATTCCGCTTGAAGAGTCTCGTCGTCGGCTGACGGAGAAGATTTACAAGTTCTATCATCCTGAGGCATGAAGATAGTCGTTGAAGAACGTGTGCATCAGGCAATAGATTCTTTCTATGATGCTGCTATTTTGAAACATTGGCACACATTGAGTTATGAAGCCGTGAAATGCAAGAAGAACCGTCTCTATGACGGATTGGAATCGGTTGCCAATTATGCGACTATATTCCCCAAAGCCAGACTAAAAACGGAATGGATTGAAAAGGGATGGCAGGAGTTTATCTGCGAGGATTTCCATTTCGCGTATGAGATTACAATTGATGTTCGCGGAGAAACGGTAATTGTCATTCACGACGCTGTCCATAGTTTTTTGTACTACTGACAATTCCTCTTATTATTTCTGTATAAGAACGTTGGCATATTAAAACGTAAATGAACAGACTTACATATTATGCTGAGGCGTTGCTGGGTTAGGCTGATTAGTAAGTAGTCGTTTGCAAATAATCAGCAAAGTTCCCACGAAAAAATTATGCAGGACAACCCCTAGCCCCGCATCTGAAAAACTAACCTGTCAACGATGCTAGGAAATCGTCAACCCGACCAGGAAAACGGTTGACAACCTTATCAGGAAAAGAGCAAAAAACTGTCAACCCTATCAGGAAAAGACACTTTACGGTGTCATGGGTGTCAAGTGTCATTATGGTCATTAAGGATTTCTGATGCAAAAGACGCCACTATATAATTAATAAATTCTTTATTATTATATAGTGACACTTTT
>CALEMB010000109.1 GCA_937902805.1 uncultured Bacteroidales bacterium | reverse complement strand
CCATAGCAAGCCTATAGCAACGCTATACCAAGCCTATAGGTACTCTAAGGTAACTTCGAGGTAACACTGTGATTCCTCTCAGTTTCCTCTCGGTTTCCTCCCAGATCCATGTCCCGCGTCAAAAATCATGTAGCTTAATTTTAAACAGTTACTTAAAACCGAACCTCATGTCACGGAACAACGAATTATTTCATGCCTGCAAGGTCGATAATTGGTACATCTTTTGAGCATACCGAATACGAATGGGACGACATCGTGAATGCCTTCATTGCGGGAGGATTGTATGCCGACAAAAACCCCAGAATCCAATGGGTGAAACTCACCGAGGAATCAGTCAAAGAATTGTTTGACTACGCGAGATATTTGGTTTACCGGGCGGATTACGTCGATTACTATGTCCTTGACGGAACGACCATTAAGGAAACCATCAACGAAGGGAAATACACCCATGCTAAATTGATTGAAGGGCCTGGAATGGTTTGAGGTTTGATTTTTTGAAGTTTTTTATTGCTTGTGCTGCGATTCGGCACAGATAGATGCTATTTTTGCAGCGTAGAAACAAAACAAATCAAGGAAATCAACAATGATTGTTTAACTAAAATCGTAAAAAAAATGGCACTTTGGAAAATTTCAGCAAAAGGCAATTGGAACTGGGGCACAAACAAAAATCTTGTGAAAGGCATGTTCATCGAAATGTCAACTTCTTCGACTACCCCTCCGTTGGGTTTGACCAAATATCATGAATCTATTGCACAGGCTTTCAATACAAAGTATTCAACTAAGTTTGACAAGTCTAAAATGAGTGGTTCTTACTTGGTGTGCGAAAAGATTGGATGATTTGTAGAGACTCTATATTTCAATTAATTAAGTATTAACAAAGAAAAACTCAAAGGCAATGCAAATCAAGTTACATGAATGGGCTAAGAAATTAGTCCAAACATACAACAAAATTGGGAAGGTTGGTTATTACACACAATCCAACTTGAAAAAGATACAAGAATCTCCTGACATTCTCATATTAGGGATTAATCCAGGTTCGACTGGAGAGTTTAAAGAACTATCAGCAGAAGAGTTCTTAACAGGCAACCCAGACTTTTCTGAAAGAGAAACAGAATGGCATTTGTGGAAACGTTTGAGAAAAATACTTTCAATTGGAGGTATCGACAATCTGATTAACGACGAGAGCCGTTTTGTGTTTTCTAATGTTTTTCATTTTGGCACATTGAAAGACAAGGATTTGACTCCCGATTTAAAAGATGAAAAATTAGTTGGTCTAACTATTGAGTTTATAAAAACACTCAAACCTACAAGAGTATTGTGCTTGGGAAAGAGCAACTGTTTCAAACAATTGAAAATCGAGTCTATTGACCTTATTCAAGGTGAATTGTCATACGGCAAATTGGATGACATTCCTGTTTATGGCATTCCTCATACTAGTAGCTATTACACAAATGAAGAATGTGTTATGATTGGCAAGGTGCTGGCGGCTTTGTTTAGGGACGAGATTGAACCAAATGCTGAAATAATATCCATACAATTCAAAGATGAGATTAAAGCATTTGAAGATCGTCGAGACCAATTAAAACCAAACAATATAAGGAATTATATGGTTGAAAGTGCTTTCGATAAGTATTCTCATTTACAAAGATGGGAAATAGATAATAGATGGTATTATGTTACTGATGATATCGTTGCACGAGTGGCTTCCAATGGATATGTAAACATTCGTCATAGTGACTTTAACCCTAATGACAATTACTCAAAACATTTTGATGACAATAAATATCCATACAGGGAAGAATTAATTGAGTGCCTGAAGAAATATGGGTATGAGCTAACCAAGAACGACTTGGGTACTTCATTAGGTCATAAGCCATTTAATAAGTATTTGGATGCAGATAAAGGACCACAATATATTGTGCTTTCTATTCTACAAGAGTTTGAGAAATTGAAAATGGAGTTTGAGTCGGTTTTTGCCAAATGATTATTGGATAAAAGATGTTTTTTCAAGCCTGTGCAACAATTTAGCGCAGGCTTCTTTTTTCTTTGCAACGTGAAAACAGACTCAAAAAAGAAAGGAATGTCATGGAAACCAAGAAAAGAACGATCCGAAAAATGAATTTGCTATCCGCTGTGTAGCAAGTTGTAGAACTCTCTAAAGGATCTCAGCTCAATGATGAGTTTTACAAAAAGGCTGCTCGCCCATTGAAACACCTTGCCGACAAGCTTGAACTTTCCAAAGAGCAATGCGTGATGATGGCTCTTTTTATTGACAACAGCACCAATTCAAATATTAGAATCAGCGATTTCTCTCGTCACCTTGATTGTAGCACTACCCGCATCATCCGTTTCTTGACAGATGTAGATGAATTGGTATGCCGTGGGCTGGTCTGTCGCAATCATTCCAAACGTGAGATAACCTATCGTGTGCCATTGGATGTGATTGAGGCCTTCAAACGTAATGAGAAATACGTCCCCAAAGATTATTCGGGTCTCAGTTGTGATGAACTTTTCGGGCTGATTGCTGAAATTATGGAAATGCGTGATGACGACGAACTCAGTACAGATTCGGCTGTGAATCGCATACAAGATCTATTGGAGAAGAATCGTCATTTAGTGTTTGTCCAAAAACTGAAAAGCTATTGCTTCTGTCAATGCGATGAGGTCCTTTTGGTCTTGTTCGCTCACTTGTATGTCAACAACAATGATGACGATATTAGATACAGTGACCTAGAATTCTTTTTCGACAGCAAAGCGCAGTGGAATGTTATAAAAAGACTCCTCAACAATAATGACAGCGACTTGCAACTCGCAAAATTGATAGAATACAATAATGACAATGGCCTTGCTGACCGAGGGTCGTTTCGTCTGACATGGAATGCAAAGTTGTCGTTGTTTCCAGAACTCAATGTCAGTATGTTGAGTGTTGATAACAACCGCAATAATCTAATTCACCACGAAACTATTACATCCAAGCAACTTTTCTACGACCAATGTGTAGCGGAACAAATCCAAGATTTGGGCCAACTCTTGGAAGAAAACCACTACAAAGACGTATGTAGCCGACTGAAAGACATAGGTTTTCGCAGCGGCTTCACCTGCCTTTTCTATGGCGCACCAGGAACGGGCAAGACCGAAACCGTTTTGCAGTTGGCTCGTCAAACGGGACGAGACATTATGCAGGTTGATGTTTCGGAAATCAAGAGCATGTGGGTGGGCGAAAGTGAAAAGAATATCAAAAATGTCTTTGACCAGTACCGCATGAAGGTTGAAAAGGCTGCCATTGCGCCCATCTTGCTTTTCAACGAAGCCGATGCCATCATTGGCAAACGCCAAGAAGGTGCAGAGCGCGCCGTTGAGAAGATGGAGAACTCCATCCAGAACATCATCCTTCAGGAGATGGAAAACCTCAATGGTATCCTTATCGCCACCACCAACCTTGCCCAAAACATGGATAAGGCTTTCGAACGCCGTTTCCTCTACAAAATCAAGTTCAACAAACCAACGCTTGAAGCAAGGATGCAAATCTGGCACACTATGCTTCCAGACTTGAAAGAGACTGATATCCGGACTTTGGCTGAAAAATACGATTTCAGCGGTGGCCAAATTGAGAATGTTGCCCGACATTACGCTATTGATACCGTTTTGCATGGTAATGTTTCATTAGAAACTCTCATAGCTCATTGCGACGGTGAAAGACTTGAACAGAAAGAAAGACGAAAAATTGGATTTCTGTAGTTTTGCAGAATACAAAGAATCTTTGCCTGTGCATTAATTCGGCACAATATTTTTGTTATCTTTGCCGCATAATACCTACCTCATGGAAAACCAAATCGTCATCTACCAAACCGACAACGGCCAGACTGCCATTGATGTCAGGCTGGAGAATGAAACTGTATGGTTGACTCAGGCTCAAATGGCTGAGCTGTTTCAGAAAGACAGAACTGTTATCGGGCGTCATATTCGCAATGTTTTCAAAGAAGGAGAATTGGACGAAAAAGTGGTATGTGCAAAATTTGCACATACCACTCGTCATGGCGCTATTGAAGACTTAATGCAAACTCAGGAAGTGGTTCTTTACAACCTCGATGTCATCATCTCCGTAGGTTACCGAGTGAAAAGCCAGCGCGGTGTGCAGTTCCGCCAATGGGCCAATAAAGTGCTGAAAGACTATCTGCTGAAAGGCTATGCCGTGAACGAGAAGATTCGCCGAAACCAAATCGGGGAACTCAGGCAATTGGTGCAAATGGTGGGTCGGACGCTGCAAAACCAGCCGCTGTTGAATAATGACGAAAACCAAGCTTTGTTTGACATCGTAGTTGATTACACATACGCCCTTGATACACTTGACGATTACGATTATCAACGCTTGGGCGTGAAAGAAACCACCCAAGAGGAGAAGTTTCAAGCGACATACGACAACGCCATGCAAGCCATAGCGGCATTACGCGAGAAGTTCGGGGGCAGTTCGCTGTTCGGCAATGAAAAAGACGACTCTTTCAAAAGCAGTATTGGTCAAATCTATCAGACTTTTGGCGGTGAAGACCTATATCCGAGCGTGGAAGAGAAAGCGGCCATGCTGCTGTATCTCGTCACCAAAAACCATTCGTTCAGCGACGGTAACAAACGCATTGCCGCCACGCTGTTCCTGTGGTTCCTCAACAACAACGGCATCCTCTACCGCGAGGACGGCAGCAAACGTATTGCCGACAACACCTTAGTCGCACTGACCTTGATGATCGCCGAGAGCAAGCCTGAGGAAAAAGATGTAATGGTGAAGGTGGTGGTGAACTTGATTAATCAGAAAAACTAAAAACCATGTCCAAAAACCAAATCAACAAATACGTCTGGCTCGTGGAGACGCTCTACCACGCCAAGAAAATCACGCTGAAGGAAATCAACCGCAGGTGGCTCGATACCGATTTGAGCGAAGGGCTGGAGATTCCGCGCCGTACGTTCCACTCTTGGAAGAACGCAGTGGAAGAGATGTTCGGCCTCGTCATTCTGTGCGACAAGAGCGACGACCGCTATTACATCGAGAACCGCGAGGTGCTTGAGGACGATGGCCTGCAACGCTGGTTGCTCAGCACCATGTCGGTCAACAACACGCTGTTGGAAAACAAGTCGCTAAGCGACCGCATCCTGCTGGAAAGCATCCCATCGGGTCAGGACTTCCTCGCCACAGTCATGGAAGCGATGAAGAAAAACCGTTTGCTGGAAATCACCTATAAAGGCTTTTGGAGCGCAAGCGAACACACCTTCCCCGTGGCACCTTATTGTGTGAAGCTGTTCCGTCAGCGGTGGTACATGGTGGGCAACAGCGTCTACGAAGACAAAACCCGAATCTATTCCTTAGATCGCGTACAAGAAGCCCAGCTGTCGGAGGAGACCTTCAAATACCCCAAGAAATTCAGTCCAGAAAACTACTTCAAAGGCTGTTTCGGTATCATTCGCAACGAGGATTGCCCCATCGAGACCGTGAAGCTGAAAGTGAGCGCCAACCAAGCCAACTACCTGCGTTCCCTACCCTTGCATCCCTCACAAAAGGAGTTAGTGCATACGGGCGAATACAGCATCTTCTCCATCGAGGTGCGTCCCACCTTCGACTTCCAACAGGAACTCCTCTGGAACGGCGATGCACTTGAAGTGCTGGAACCGCTTTGGCTACGTAAGGAAATGGCGGGTATGGTGAAACGGATGTGGAACAATTACAACAAGAAATGAACTCCTTCGCCGCCATCGACTTCGAGACCGCCAACAACGAGCGCACGAGCGTATGTAGTGTCGGCGTGGTGATTGTGAAAGAGGGCGAGTTCGTGGACTCGTTCTATTCGCTTATTCAGCCTGAGCCCAATTATTACCTGTACTGGAACACGCTCGTCCACGGCATCACCAAGGCCGACACCGAAGATGCGCCCGTGTTTCCATACGTCTGGCAAAAGATTGAGCCGCTCATCGAAGGGTTGCCTCTCGTGGCCCACAACAGCCCTTTCGATGAAGGCTGCCTCAAGGCCGTGATGCGCTGCTACCAGATGGATTACCCTGACTACCAGTTCTACTGCACCTGCAGTGCCTCGCGCAAACACTTCGGAAAAATGCTACCCAACCACCAGTTGCACACCGTGGCGGCAGCCTGCGGCTATGATTTAATCAACCATCATAACGCCTTAGCCGATGCCGAAGCTTGCGCTTGGATTGCACGGGAGATTTTGTGAAAATGGAAAAATTTCTGATAACTCTCACATAAAATGGAAAATTTTCGAAATAATCGATTAAAAATGGAAAAATTGGAAAATGCGCTTCAATTCCTCAAAGCTGGCAACGAGCGCTTCGTAACGGGAAACCTCTCCAATAAAGACACCTACGCCGAAGACCGCAAAGCATTATGCGCTGGTCAGCATCCTTTCGCCGTAGTTCTGTGCTGCTCCGACAGCCGCGTGGCACCCGAAATCATCTTCGACCAAAAGCTCGGCGACCTCTTTGTCATCCGCAATGCGGGTAATATAGTGGACGAAGAAGTCCTTGGTTCCATTGAATATGCAGTCGAGCATTTGGAAACGCCTTTGGTGGTCGTCATGGGACACGCATCCTGTGGCGCGGTCACGGCAACCTGCCAAGGAGGTGACTTGCCCGGTCATATCCTTGATTTAGCCAAACGCATCAAGCCTTCCATCAACACAAGCTGCTGCATCGATGACAATGCGAAGCAACATGCCAAAAGGATGGCAAAACTGATCGAAGACGATGACATCGTCCATCATGTTGGCGCCAAAGTAGTTGCGGCTTTCTACGACCTACAAAGCGGAAAAGTGGAATGGCTGTAACGAGGTTTTCCTTATTTTTGCCGCCCAATCCAACGAAAACAAACCATGAAAACGCATACAAAACACATAACTTTAGCATTCATCGCTGCAATCCTGACCTTTATGACCGCCTGCAACCAAAAAACACCCGTCGACCTTATCGTCCACAATGCCAATATCTATACCGTCGACGACAATTTCTCAAAAGCCCAAGCCTTCGCCGTGAAAGACGGTAAGTTTGTCGCCGTCGGCGATGAAGAGACCATCATGGGCCAATACGCCGCCAAGGAAACCATTGATGCCCAAGGCGATGCAGTGTATCCCGGCTTCATGGACGGACACAGCCACTTCACTGGCTACGGCGAGAACCTTGTCCGCTGGGCCGACCTGAAAGGCTGCCAGTCATACGACGAGGTCATTGAGCGCCTCAAGGTGCACGACAGCCTCTACCCTGCCGAATGGCTCTTGGGTCGCGGTTGGGACCAGAACCTCTGGGAAACAGCCGAGTTCCCCGACAATACGAAACTCGCCGAAGCCTTCCCCGACAAGAAAGTCCTGCTAACTCGCGTGGATGGTCATGCAGTATTGGTTTCCAAGGAGGTTCTTGCATTGGCCAACATCGATGCGAACACGAAGATGGACGGCGGCATGGCCATCGTAAAAGAGGGTCGCTGTACAGGTGTGCTATTGGACAACCTTGCAGACGCTGCCAAGGCTTTGGTGCCCAGAATGGAGACTGCCCAAAGCATCCAAGCCCTGCTCAAGGCACAAGAGAACTGCATGGCGGTCGGCCTGACCAGCGTCACCGATGCGGGACAAGACATCGCCACCATCGAACTTATCGACAGCCTGCAACAGGCAGGTCAGCTCAAGATGCACGTCAACGCGATGGTCAACCCAGACGATGAGACCATGGACCATTTCATGCGTCAAGGTGTCATCGACAAGGAAAGGCTCACTGTCAGAAGCGTAAAAATCTATGCCGATGGTGCCTTAGGCTCACGAGGTGCAAAACTACTTGAACCCTATACCGACGATTCTGAAAACACTGGACTCATCGTAGAAAGCGACGAGTTCTATCGCCATGTATGCCAAAAGGCCTACGATGCTGGCTATCAAGTTTGTTGCCATGCTATCGGCGACGGCGGAGTTCATCATATCCTTGACATCTACGCCGAATACCTGAAAGGCCAAAACGACCTCCGCTGGCGCATCGAGCACTCGCAAACAGTGGCCGACACGGATTTCCAACGTTATGGCGAGTTGTCCGTCATCCCTTCCATCCAGACCACGCACTGCACCTCCGACATGGACTGGGCCGACGAGCGTCTTGGAGAGCGCATCAAAAACGCCTATGCCTATCAGCAACTGCTGCAACAGAACGGTTGGGTCATCAATGGTACCGACTTCCCCATCGAGGATATCAGTCCCATCTACACCTTCTACGCCGCCGTCGCCCGCAAGCACTTGGACGGCACACCCGCTGAGGGCTTCCAGATGGAAAACGCCCTCACCCGAGAACAAGCTTTACGTTCCATCACGATATGGGTGGCCAAAGGCTGCTTCCTCGAAGGCCGCAAAGGCAGCATCGAAGTCGGGAAAGACGCTGATTTCGTGATCCTTGACAGAGACCTTATGACGGTGGCGGAAAACGAAATTCCCGATACCAAGGTGAAGATGTGCCGTGTCTTTTGACCCTCAATACTCTATCTTGAAGATATCCAAACAATTACCGCCTTCTTTTGAACGGCCTTGAGATGTCGTGTAGACATAATTCCCGTCTTTGGAAATGACCAAACCTACTGGATAAGGGTCTGTATGAATGGTGACGACCTTTTTCATCGTCAAAGCATCGATCACGTCGAGACAACTCCCCAAATTACAAGCAGCCACTATATAACGGCCATCCGGAGTGATGTCGATGGTACGAGCACCTGCCCCAACCTTGCAATTCTCCCATTCCGTATATCTCGCCTTTCTACTTTTCATGGAAGAGACCGCATCCAAAAACCCATCCAAGGAAGCGCGTTGCACATAACCGCTTTTATTGATGCTCAAGTAAAGATAGTCGTTCCTAATGACCAAATGCCGGAGATTGGACTTCATACCATAGACCGTCCCAAGATAGGTAAAGCTGGCAACATCAATCACCGCAACACCGCCCCTGCCACCCATACATCCGACCAAAAGATATTGGCTGTCTGGAGTAAACGCCGTCCCACGCAAACACAAGCCGCTATTGACATCACGGTTGACGGGAGTCTCAAGATCGAAATCCAATGTCAACTTTTTGCCCACCTCTACACACGACACATAATGCCATTCTGAGGGAGAATCGCCGCTAATGTCAATGAGACCCACCGTATTGTCTCCCCAATGGGTGATAGCGACATACCTGTTGTCAGGTGAAACGGCAATCATCTTGGGCAAAGGACCTGTTTCCATTAGTCGGATGATGGAGTCCACCTTGGTGTCAATGACCGCCACCGCAGACGGGTCTTGGGCGTTGATATCGTAGCTACGGCGATAATACGGCACCCATAGATACCGGCCTTCATGCGAAAATGTGCTTTCCACAGGCTTGCCATAAAAAGAATTGAGAGAAGTCGTATAATGCGTAAACTCAAACAGTCCTGAGGGTTCGCTCCACAGTGTCGCATTCGCCTTGTTGAATTTGTGGTTGATGACTTTCAGCTTTTTGTTGGTACCCACCTCGTAAACCACCGTCCTAGCACCTTCCAGCGAGTTGACATAATACTTGCTCCCATCAGGATGGACATTGACCGACTTGGGCGAACGGATATCACGGTCCAATGTCAAGGTATCCGAAGGATCATAATACTGCTTTTTCGACACTAAAGTGATGGTAAACAATCCGTCATCTGATTTTTCTGAATCACCCAAACTAGCATATACGACATTTTGAGCATCAGCAACACCCAACAATGCGACAAATAGGATGACAAGAAAGAACAATAGTTTTTTCATATCAAATTTCAAGATTCAGGAAGGATACGGCAAGCGGTGATGTATCGTTTGGCATAATAATACTCGGTGGAGACCGATACTGTCACGCCCAAATTCACAGTAGCATGGATAAACGTAAAGCGATGGTTGACAAGGTCGTTGTCAACCACAATGGCCACGTGACCTATCCGTTTGGTTTTGTTGCGACCGCCATAAAACACCAAATCGCCCCTTTTTAGCTCTTCTGGATTCTTGATTTCCATCCAACCATCCTTCAGTTGACCCACAGCGGTACATTCCAACTCGTAGCCAAAGTGACGGTAGACATAGGAAGTAAAGCCAGAACAATCAAACTTGTCAGGGCCTTTCCCCGAAGGCACATACGGTACCCTCAGGAACCTCATGGCATAATCAATGATACTGTCCGCCACCGTATGGCTGTTGCCCAAACCATACTTGAACAGACTCAATGATTCAAACCTAGAAGAATCCCACACCAGCAGCACATTATCATATCCCAAAGCTTGCGGGACTTCCACTGGTTGCGGAGCATCTTTCTTGAATACCATGACATCGTTCCCTCGTACCAATTTCGAAACCGTTGTACATCCTTCAACAAAAACAAGTGAAAACAATACGGAAAGAAACGACATAATGGCGACCCATGTCCTCTTTTCTTTTCTCATTAGGTCGGCAAAAGTAATAATTTTTACTTTTGCATCGCAAAAAAAAGAGCCATGTCCAACAACAATTTCGACCATATCATCATCAAAGACGCCACCGAAAACAACCTGAAACATGTCACCGTCAAGATACCGAAGCGGCAAATCACCGTGGTGACGGGCGTGTCGGGCTCGGGCAAGTCGTCGTTGGTGTTGGATACCATCGCCGCCAAGTCGCGACGTGAGTTGAATGACACTTTTCCTTCGTTCACCCAACAATACCTTCCAAAATACGGTCGTCCCCATGTTGGCGACATCGAGAACTTGCCTATCGCCATCGTCATCGAGCAAAGGAAACCAACTTCCAATTCCCGTTCTACAGTAGGCACCTATACCGACATTTACGCTTTATTGAGGTTGTTATTCTCCCGCATCGGGCAGCCTTTCGTAGGCTATTCCGACGCTTTCTCGTTCAACCACCCCTCGGGCAGTTGTCCACGCTGCGCAGGATTGGGCGAAATCCGTGAGTTGGACATCCACAAACTCGTCGACTTCGACAAGTCGCTCAACGATGAAGACACCATCCACTATATTGCCTTCGGCAAAGGCGGCTGGCGCTGGATCCGTTATGCCTACAGCGGCCTTTTTGACTTGGACAAAAAGATTAAGGACTACTCCCCCGAGGAACTTGATTTGTTCCTCAATTCGCCCCAAATCAAGCTGAAAAATCCGCCATCCAACTGGCCGAAGAGTGCCAAATACGAAGGTCTCATCCCCCGCATGTACCGCAGCATCATCAATTCGGAGGAAGGCCTGCTCCATGCCGCTGTGCTCAACCCCATGCTGACCATGGGCACCTGTCCAGACTGTGGCGGCACGCGCCTCAACGAGAAAATTCGCTCCTGCAAAATCAAAGGCGTGAGCATCGCTGAGGTCACTGCCATGAGCATCACAGACTGCCGCCAGTGGATGGAGACCATCGACAATTCTCTCGCTGAAGACATCAAGCGTGCCACCATTGAAAGGTTGGCAGCTTTGGAGGAAATCGGCCTCGGCTACCTCACTCTCGACCGCGCCATCGGCACACTCTCAGGCGGTGAGGCACAACGCTGCAAGATTGCCAAATACATCAACTCGCCCCTTTCTGATGTGATGTACATCCTCGACGAGCCTAGTGTAGGTTTGCATAACCACGATATTCTGCTGATGCAGAAGTCAGTGCAGAAGCTCAAAAACCATGGTAATACGGTCATCCTCGTCGAACACCACAAGGATATGATCAAGATTGCCGACCATATCATCGACATGGGTCCTGATGCAGGCATGAAAGGCGGAGAAATTGTCTTCGAGGGCAGCTACAATGAGCTACTTCATAGCCATACGTTAACTGGTACCTCGCTCAGCGCAACTAGTTCCATTAAGGAACAAGTTCGCCAACCCAAATCGTTTTTCCATTTGGAGAATGCCACTTTGCACAACCTCAAAAACCTATCCATCGACCTACCCTTAGGCGTAATGTGCGGCATTGCAGGCGTGGCTGGCTCGGGCAAAAGCTCGCTGATGGAGTGTTTCCGCAAGGCCTATCCCCATCCCGAGGAAATCGTTTACATCAGCCAGAAGAACATCGGCATCAGTTTGCGCTCCACCCCTGCCACCTATTTGGAAGTTGCCGACGACATCCGCAAACTTTTCGCTAAGGCCAACAAAACCAAGGCTGACCTCTTCTCCTTCAACGGCAAGGGTGGCTGTCCCGTCTGCCAAGGCAAAGGTGTCATCGTCAGCGATATGGCCTTTATGGATGCCATCGAGACTACCTGTGAGGCCTGTGGCGGACTGCGATACAGCAATGAGGTACTGGCTTACAAAGTCAACGGCATGAATATCGCTGAGGTGATGGACATGACCGCCAACAAAGCCTCTGAAATGTTTGCAAGTACCGTCATTGCTGAGAAGTTGGAACCATTGCGCAAGGTCGGTTTGGGCTATCTCCATCTGAACCAGTCGCTTTCGACGCTCTCTGGCGGCGAGTTGCAGCGCATCAAACTGGCTTCCTACCTTCGCGATGCGGGCAAAATCTTCATCATGGACGAACCTTCCGATGGCCTGCACCTCAACGACATCAAGCGCATCCTCGACCTCTTCGACACCATGGTGGAAGCGGGCAACACCATCTTCCTCATTGAACACAATCTGGAAATGCTGAAATCCTGCGACTACCTCGTGGAACTCGGTCCTGGCGGCGGTGCCATGGGTGGCAAGGTGCTCTTCACGGGCACGCCAAAGCAGATGTTGGATTGTAAAGCCTCTATTACAAGGCCTTACATGACAGCTCTTTAAGCCAGTTAGCCTCCTATGTCATTCCAGCACAGGCAGGTGCGCAAGCGGGAATCTATATTTTCTTCAAACAACAACCCTACTATTTCAAAAAAGTTGTAACTTTGCATTTTATACCTATTTCTATTTTTATCATTCTTTCAATTTTTCAACAACTATGAAACAACTTTTTAGGCATGGATTGATGCTTATCATGCTCATCATAGGAATGGCATACAGCATAGCGGCACAATCCACACACATGGTCGTTACCATGAACGACGGCTCCGTTCAAACCTACTCCATAATGGAGTCTGGCCGCGTTTGTTTTGAGGACAACACCTACCTCGTTATCGAAGAAGGGACCGGAAAAGCTGTCGTCAGAATCCTGATGAGCGACATCCGGAAAATCACCTGCGAAGAGGAAGTCGGTCTGAACGAAAACCCGGCAGCAGAAATCAGCATCCTACCTAATCCCGTCCACGACGTCTTGATACTCCATAACCTTGATGGCAAACAGACCGTAAGCATCTACGCCATCGACGGACGTTTGATGAGAACCTTTGAAGCTTCGGATAACGAAACCATCGATGTCAGTGCTTTCCCCGTGGGCTTATACCTTGTCAGAACACAATCCAGCACCCTTAAAATGATCAAGCTATGAGAAAGTCCTTCATTTTATTTGCCTTTTTGCTGGGTTGCATCGGCCTCCAAGCCCAAGAATACCATATCAACCTGCACCGTTCGGGCAGCGTCATCCACGATAACGATGTCAACGAGATTACGGAAATCGTCTTCCAAGGCCACGGTCCTTCTATGATGGTCATCAGTGCCGAAAGTGGCACCTATTCCTTCCCCATCACGGAGTTCGACAGCATCACTTTCTTACAAAAAGATCCAACACCTCCCGAGCCACCAGCGGGCGACACCGTTTATATCACCTTTAACGGCAACTCTGTGTCGGTTGTCAACCCCTTTGCCAGCACGGGCGTGACCGTGACCAACACCGGCGCTGAAGTCGTCGTCAATTCGACGCTTGTCAACGTGCCGTATGTCGTCTCGGGCAGTTCCTCGAACGGCTCGCTCATTATGTATAGCACCAATAATTTCTTCATGGCATTGAGCAGTTTGTCTCTTTCCAACACAAATACAGCGGCAATCAACATTGCTAGCGAGGTCAACGTGACGCTCCAACTCAGAGGCTCTTCCACACTCGCTGACGGAACGGGACATTTAATCAACGGAGCTCTTAATTCCGAAGGAGACCTCTGCATCAGTGGAGGCTCGCTGAACATCACTGGCAACGACAAACACGCCATCAACACGGAAGGCACCTTGACCATCAACTCGGGGAACATCACCGTGGTCAATGCCGACACCGACGGTCTCCATGCCAACGCCTTCGTCCAAAACGGCGGCTCCGTCATTGTCAACAGCTGCGGTTCCGACGGTATTGAGACGACCACCAACTGCACCATCAACAACGGCGATGTCACCATCAACGTGACGGAAATCAACTCGAAAGGCATCAGCGTCAATGGCTCCTTCGTCATGTCGAACGGTTACCTCGACATCACCTCCACGGGTGTTTCCAACAAAGGCGTCAAGAGCGACGGTACCATCGACATCACAGGCGGCACTATCAACATCACCCATTCGGGTAACACCTCGAAGGGTATCTCCGCTGATGGCAACATCAACATCAGCGGCGGCATCATCGTTATCAACGCAAATGGCAGCACCGTTGTGACCGACAACGAGCCTTCTTACTGCACCGCCATAAAGGGCGATGCCGACATCAACATCAGCGGTGGCGATATCACCATCGTCCTCCCGACCTCCAACCAAGGCGGCAAGGGCATCAAGTCGGCAGGCAACATGACCATCAGCGGCAACAACACCATCAACATCGAAACCCACGGCAACGGTGCCACCTACACCGCTTCTTCGGGCACCGATGTGTATTCCAGCTCTTGCCTCCGCAGCGAAGGCGACATGCAGATATTGAGCGGCAACATCACGCTCACCAGCACCGGTAATGGCGGCAAAGGCATCAAGGTGGGCACCAAGACCGCCACAGGCAGTGGTTGGGGCGGCACCACCTATACCTACTCAGGAACTTACACCCAAGGCAGCCCCGACGGCACCGGTCCCACCCTCACTATCTCCACGACAGGCTCAGAAGTAGGCAGTTCGGGCGGCGGTGGCGGTTGGCCTCCAGGTCCTGGTGGCGGCGGTTCCTCCGAAGGACACGCCTCGGCAAAAGCCATCAAGGTGGGTGGTGTGGCGACCATCTACGGCGGTACCACTACCGTTTCAACCACAAAGAACAAAGCCGAAGGCTTCGAATCGAAGACACAGATCAATGTTGAAGGCGGTCAGCACTACTTCCATTGCTATGACGACTGCATGAACTCAGCAGGCAAAATCATCTTCAACGGTGGTGTGACCGTGTGCTACGGCTACGGCAACGATGCCATCGACTCGAACGCTGGAACGGCGGGTGCCATCACCATTGGCGACGGTGTTGTCTTCTCCTACACCACCAAAGGCGACCCCGAGGAAGGCTTCGACTGCGACAACAACAGCTACATCCGTATTACGGGCACCGGCATCGGCATCAGTGCCGGCGGCTCGCAAGGCGGTGGTGGTGGTTGGCCTGGCGGTGGCGGAAACACCATCACAGGCGCAGTGCAAGGCTACTACTTCCATACCAGCAGCTACAGCTTCCAAACGGGAAGATACTACACTCTGTCGAACACTAGCGGCTCGGGCGGCAGCAACCTTGTCACCTTCAGCTTCGAGGGCAACTGCAACAGCAGGCTCGCCCTCATCACGGCGACGGGCATGCAACACGGCAGCACCTATTATGTGAAGTACAGCACGCAAGCGCCCACCAACCCGACAACAGTATTCCACGGGCTTTACCTCGGTGGAACCTCGTCGGCATCGACGCAAGCCTTCAGCTTCACTGCACAATAACTATGATACAAGCACAACTCAAAGCCTACATCGAGCAGGAAATTCTGCCCCGCTACGAGCATTTCGATGCTGCCCATCAGCGCAACCACGCTGAGGAGGTTATCGAGCGCAGCATAGATTTGTCCAAACATTATGACGTGAACGAGGACATGGTCTATGCCATCGCCGCCTACCACGATACCGGACTATGTGAGGGCCGCGACACGCACCATCTCGTTTCGGGGCACATCATACGCGAGGACAAGAAACTCAGGGAATGGTTTGATGAAGCCCAAATCGAAACTATGGCACAAGCCGCTGAAGACCACCGTGCCTCCAGCGGACATGAACCACGTAGCATCTATGGCAAAATTGTGGCCGAAGCCGACCGACTCATCACGCCACAGAAGGTCATCCGCCGCACCATACAGTTCGGCCTCGACCATCATCCCGAACTCGACAAAGAAGGGCAATACCAACGTTTCCGTGAGCATCTGCTGGAGAAATACTCCGACACTGGCTACCTACGCCTATGGATTCCCGAATCGGACAACGCCCTGCGTTTGGAGGAGCTTCGAAAAATCATCCGCGACGAAAGTGCCATGCGAGATGCCTTTGAGCAACTATTTCCAAACTAAATTCACTGCGATACAAGATATTTTGTATTTTTGCGACTGTTTTAAAACAACGAAAAATGAAAAAAGCATTATTTACCCTTGTTCTCCTTTGCCTCGGCTGCATTATGATGGCCCAAGAAGCAAAAGAGACGGAGTTTAAAATGTCGTTGGGCGACACCATCGTTTGGAAGCCCTTCGACAACTGCAATGCGCTCGGTTACAACATCAAAGGACCTAAAGTCATCAGCTTCAAGCCCATCCATTTTGGTGAAAAGATTGAAATCATCGCCAAGAAAATCGGCAAGTGCAACATTGTTGGCACCTGTCAGGACAACGACCTTGAAGCCGTGGCCAGCATCACCGTCTTCGACCCGAACGACGTTCCAATCATCACCGAGAAGCCTGTGAAGCCCGAGACCCTGCCTTTCACCAGCACCTATAGCTTCAACCCGCCCAAGAACAACTTCTTCATCACCATCAATAATACAGGCACTGGTTTCAACGAAACCTATATGAAGCATGGCGATGACGAGGCGTTCAACGACGGCCAAGGCGTCGACCGTTTCTGGAATGTGAAGACGGGCAAGAACTGGTACTACCGTCCCGATGCTCAAGGCTGGACCGACGATGTGGACTGGGAATTTGAGCCCTTTGGTGAGAGCTTCCCCATCATCAACTCTTTCGCTACTGAAGTGAACAAAGATAACCTCTCTAATTACTATGTCGGCACGGAAAAGGTGCTCGACATCGACTGCTGGAAGTTCTTCGTCGACTTTGAGGACGGCACGGTGATTCAATAAGATCGAGATCGGAAGAGCGTCGTGTAGGGAAAGAGTGTAGATCT
>CALEMB010000108.1 GCA_937902805.1 uncultured Bacteroidales bacterium | reverse complement strand
GTCATTGCGAGGCACGAAGCAATCTAGGAGAAAAGCCTTTTGTCTGGATTGCTTCGTCGTTCCTCCTCGCAATGACGACAAGCGAAAAATAAAAACACAATCATTAAACTAAACATAATCAAATGGAAAACATCGAATTAAAGAAAACCCCTTACAACCAGATCCATCACGACCTGGGAGCCAAGATGGCTGAATTTGCAGGTTACGACATGCCGATCCAATACACCGGCCTCGTCGAAGAGCACAACAACGTCCGTAACAACGTCGGCGTGTTCGACGTGAGCCACATGGGCGAGTTCCGTGCCAAAGGCCCCATGGCCAAGCAGTTCATGCAATACTGCACCGTTAATGACGTCGCTGCTTTGACCGACGGCAAGGTGCAATACACCTGCCTGCCGAACGGCAAGGGCGGCATCGTGGACGACATGCTCGTCTATCGCATTGCCGACGACCATTACTTCATGGTGCCCAATGCCGCCAACATCGACAAGGACTGGGCTTGGATGAGCCAGATTGCCGAGAAGTTCGGTATGACCCTCGGTGAAGACTTCAAGAACGAGAGCGAAGAATGGGCTCAGCTGGCCGTGCAAGGCCCCAACGCCCTGAAAGCTATGCAAAAGCTCACCAAAGCCAACGTGGTGGATATGGAATACTACACCTTCCAAATCATCAACTTCGCTGGCGTTGACAACATCATCTTCTCGACCACCTGTTACACCGGCTCGGGCGGCTGCGAAATCTACATCCCGCTGGCATACGCCAAGCAAGTGTGGGACGCTGTCTTTGAGGCTGGCAAAGAGTTTGGCATCATGCCCGCAGGTCTGGGCTGCCGCGACACCCTCCGTCTGGAGAAGGGCTTCTGCCTCTACGGCCACGAAATCGACGACACCATCAGCCCCATCGAGGCTGGTCTGGGTTGGATCACCAAGTTCGTCGACGGCAACGACTTCCTCAACCGCGAAATCTTCGCCGCACAAAAGGCCAATGGCGTGAGCCAGAAGATTGTCGGCTTCGAGATGATCGACCGCGGCATTCCGCGTAACGGCTACGAGGTGTGCGACGCCGATGGCAACTGCATCGGCATGGTGCGCTCGGGCAGCCCGTCGCCCTCGACTGGCAAGAACATCGGTACCGCTTTGGTGAAGAAGGCCTTCAGCAAGAAGGACACCGAAATCTACATCAAGATTCGTAACAAACTCATCAAGGCCGTCGTGGTCAAGATGCCGTTCCTGCCATGATTCGCCTGCGTCACCTCCTGACGACAACGCTGTTGTTGTGTCTGGCTTTTGCGAAGGCGCAAGAGGTGACCTTTTCGACCCCTGGCGGGTTTTACGACAATCCCTTTGAACTGACCTTGTCCTGCAACCACCAGGGCAAGGTCATTCATTATACCACCAACGGCAACACACCCACGGCAAACGATCCCATCTATCGGGAACCGTTGCTTTTGAGCGAAAACCTTTACTCCCGTTCCGACATCTACACCATCCCCAACTGCCCCAAAACGATGTGGTTTCTCCCCGAGACAGTGCAAAAGTGCATCGTCATCAGGGCGGCAGCATTCGACGAAAATGGCAGCTTAACTGGTAAAGTGACCACCAATACCTACCTCATCAAGTCGCTCGGCTGCGACACACACGGACTGCCAGCGGTTTCGATTTGCGCCGACTCGTTGGACTTGTTTGATTACGATCGGGGCATCTTCGTCCCTGGAGCATACCAAGACCCATCAAACCCAGAAGGCACTGGCAATTACTATCAGTCTGGAAGAGAATGGGAAAGGCCCATGAACTTCGAGTTCTATGAAACGGACAATAGAGGCGTCAACCAAAAGGCGGGCATCAGGACGCATGGAGGCAACGGACGCAAGCTACAGCAAAAATGCATGAAAATCTATGCCCGTGATGAATACGGCAAGAAACGCTTCAAGCACCAATTTTTTGAAACCATCCCTGACAGCAGCTTCAAGCATTTGATATTCAAGCCTTTCACCTCGTCTTGGACCCAATCGGGAATCAACGACTATCTCAGCAACCAGCTGGCCGCCCGCTTGAATCTTGAAACGGTAGCCTCAAGGCCTGTGGTGCTTTACCTCAACGGAGAATACTGGGGCATCTATTACATCCACGAAAAGCCCGACGAGCATTACTTGGAAGACCATTGCCATGTCGATATCGAAGACATCAACCTCATCGAAGACTGGTACGGAACCTGCGAGGCGGGTAACAACCTCAATTTCCTTGAACTCTACGACTTCATCGCCAACAACGACCTTTCCGAAGCGGATGCATATACTTATGTGGCCAGCCGCATGGACATCAGCAATTTCATTGACTACCAAATCTTTGAAATCTTCACCGCCAACCTCGACTGGCCAGCCAACAACATGCGCTGCTGGCAAGAAGGCAACAGACCTTGGCGTTGGATCTTCTTTGACGGTGACATTGGATTGATAACCAAGGAATTCGATGCCTTCGCCAATGCGACCTACGACGGGCCGAGTACTTATCCATCAAGTTCCACTTGTACCTTGTTTCTCAGAAAGTTGTTGGAAAATGAATCTTTCAAGGTGGATTTCCTCAACCGTTTCAACCAACTTCTTCATTCCGCATTCGCCTACGAAACAACGAAGCCATTGAAAGACAAGGCTTTTGAAACACTGAAAGGAGAAATCCCCGACCAAGTGGTCCGATTCCACAATCCCGACAGCCTACAGCTTTGGGAGCAACACATGGACGGCATCGACGCATTCCTGTCGCTAAGGGAGAGGTCTGTATTACAGCAGATGCAAGACTATTTCTATACTGACAACTACAACTTCACCATTGAAACCCTTTACCCCTCGCCTGCCCAAAGCGAGATTCGCATTCAGACGCATTTCGACAAGACGGCACAGACTACCGTTCAAATCTTCGACATTCAGGGAAGGCTGCATTGGAGCATGGAACGGACTTTTGGCGCGGGAACGTTCGAATTTGTTCTACCGATTCACCTGCCCTCGGGCATATATATCCTAAGGATTGGCGACATAACCCGAAAGTTCGTTGTCACCAACTAAACTGCCAATTTTTCCGACCTTTGCAGCGGAATGATTCTTGATAAAACCTTCGGCATGGACGACAAAGCAGAAAGACGGAAATTCATGGGTAGCCTCATCATCCCGCTCATCATCGTGGCAGTGATGTGGCTGGTGAAGATCATCGAAGTGTCGTATGGCGCACGCCTCGCGCAATGGGGTGTCGTTCCACATACCGTAAATGGTCTCATCGGTATTCTCACATTGCCCTTCCTGCATGGCAGTTGGGAACACCTGTTGTCGAACACGGTGCCTATCCTTGTCTTGGGGACAGCCTTGTATTACTGCTACCCCACCCTCGCCAACCGCGTCATGCTCATCACCTGGCTGGGCAGCGGTCTGCTCACCTGGTGCATCGGTGATGCCGATACGACACATATAGGCGCCAGTGCTCTAGTCTATGGATTGAATCTCTTCCTCATCTTCAGCGGCTTCATCCGTGGCAACCGCATGCTTATCGTCATCTCGCTCATCATGGTATTTCTTTACGGCAGCTTCATCTGGGGCATGATACCTGCTTTGGCCGTCCCGCAAAACATCTCATGGGAAGGTCACCTCAGCGGTGCCTTGATTGGCATTTTGCTGGCCTTTTTCTTAAGGAAGGAAGGACCTCAGAAAGAGGTGTATCATTGGGAGGAAGATGATGAAGACGAAAGCACGGCCCTTCGACAGGCTCAGGGACCTGATTCGGATAATTCAAATGACACTGCGTCAGAAGAAAAACCCTATTGGGATGTGCCTACCCCTTCAAACGACGAGTTGACGGTGCAATACCGCATCAAACATTGAAATCCACTTCAAGCGCCTCTATCACCTGACGGGCGATGTCGTCCTGACCTTTGGCATCGGGATGCCACCAATCTTTGTGGATGTCCAAATCGATGCATTCCACATTATAATGACTGGCAATGCGGTGCGACGACTCGATGAGGTTCTGCCGCGTCTCCTCCGAGATGCCGCCCGGACACGGATCGGTCTCAAGCAGGAAATAAATGCGGGCATTAGGATAAAGGCGCTGCAGGTTAGAGAACATATAAGCCAACGCTGGACGGAAAGAGCAAAGCTGCTCCTCGGTCCAATCAGAATACACATAGTCGCCAAAGGGAGCATCCCTATAAACGTCGTTGGTGCCACCCAAAATGAAAATCACATCGGGATTGCCCAGATTGTCCATACGACGGATGAAGGAATGATGGACATAATAGTCCCCATCTTCGAAACCATCGAAGTTGGACACCAAAGCGCCAGAAAACGAGTTGTTCTTCTCCACAGTCCAGCCCATCTCCGTAGCCACTTGATACCACCACATCTGTTCAACGCTAACAACACCTATTTCGGCATAGCTGGGCCAAGGATCGTTGGTTTCGGGGTCCACATAGCCATCGTAGGCGGAGTAACTGTCGCCCAAAATAGAGAATTTCGACACAGTAGGTTCCGTTGGGTCATCGGGGTCAGCACAGGCCGACATCATGACGGCCAAAGCCAAAATCGGGAGCAATCGTTTCATTTTCAAGTATTTTAATTCATAATTATCATTTCTGTGCGACGGTTCATGGCTCGGTGTTCCTCGCTGTCGTTGGGTGCCAGCGGTTTCGTGGAGCCATAGCCTTTTGCCGTCAATCTTGTTTCTTCTATACCGTTGTCAACCAGCGCCTTGCGCACCACCTCGGCACGATCGGCAGAGAGTTTCTTGTTGTAGCTCTCGCTGCCCACGTTGTCAGTATGGCCCGCCAACTCCACCTTAAGGTCGGGATTGCGCTTCAGGAAATCGGTCAACATCTGTATGCCCGTCTGGGAATCCTCCGTCAAGGCGGAGCTGTTGTATTCAAACTGGATGTTTTGCAGGACCACAGCATCGCCAGGAGCGAGTTCCACCACATCCACCGTCGCCAAGTAATTGGCCGAGTCGGAGCGGAGTGCTTCGGGCAGCTCGAAAGTATAGATGTCGTAGCCACCCTGACCTCCTTCTCGTTGTGAAGAGATGAATGCCGTCTTGCCATCCGCCGCCACGAAGAAGTTGATTTCGTCGCCTTGCGTGTTGATGGGGAAGCCCAGGTTAACAGGCTCTTGCCATTGGCCGTCCTCTCCCCTGCGGCTCATGAACAGGTCGAAGCCGCCCATACCGATGTGCTTGTCGGACGAGAAATACAGCGTGCGTCCGTCTGGATGCAGGAAAGGCGCCATCTCTGTGCCTTTGGTGTTGACAGGCGCGCCAAGATTTTGAGGTTCGCCCCAACTGCCGTCAGTGTTACGAAGGCTGCAATAAATGTCGGCATTGCCGTTGCGACGCGAGACAAAATACAACTCTCGCCCGTCGCTACTCACACAAGGCTGCGACTCCCAACTGCTGGTGTTGATGCTGCCCTTCAGCCTTTGGGGCATCGCCCATGCGCCATCGTGCCATTCTGAGACATAAAGGTCGCAGCTGCTGTCGCGCGACCAGCCACAGCCCGTCAGATACAACTTTTTGCCATCAGCGGAGATGAATGCCGCTCCCGGGTCAATGTCGTCGGGAAAGTCAAAGAAGGCAAGCTGCTGAGGCTCAGTCCATTGTTCACCATCCCACTGGCTGGTAAAAAGAAACTCCTTCTGGAAGCCGTTGCCCATATCCATCTTGCGCGTAAACAACAGCTGGCTGCCATCAAACGAAAGCATGTTCACGTATTCGTCGGCTTCCAAGTTGACTGTGCTTCCCAAACTTTCTGGCGCAAAAAGGACGGGATGGCTGATGGCATAATCACGGAAAGTGGCCAGCTCCAGCATCTCAGCGACCACAGCATCGTTGATAGCATGGCCTCCAGCCCTGGAGTGGTACCATTGCAGCAAGGTCTTTTCCTTCTTATAAGCCCCCCGCTTGTCGTACAGTCTTGCCAAAGTGATGGCTGCAGGTGGAAACGCCATCGAGTCCGAACGGAGTGCGTTCTCGTAGCCTAAGATGGCAAGGTCGTAGTCTTTCGTCTCCATGCCTATCTCCCCTTCAAGGAGCCAAGCCTCAGCATAGTTGGGGTCTTCGACCACCGCCTTCAGCACCTGCTGTTGTGCATTATGGTAATCGCGCTTCATAAAAGCCTTTTCCGCTGCCTCAAATGCCTTCACGGCCTTTTTGGAAGGCTGGGCAAACGTCGAGGATGCCAACAATACGAGAGCAAACGCTATGAACGCCAAACGCTTCATTATTTCTTGTTTTTCAGTTCTTTATCAATCCATTTGCGGAAATCGGCCTCAAACGCCCTTGTGGTCATGGTGGGGGAAGTCTCTGCCGAGATGTAGCATCGGCCATAGTCGAAGAAGCAGATGCCTTCGGTTTGGGCACCGACAAGCTGGGACATCTCGAAACGGTGGTTCGCCAGCTTTTCGCCATGTTCGTCGAAGTTGAAGATGAGGTACATGAACGGATTCAAGAGGGATTTCACGTAACCTACAACGACCAGAATCCGGTTCTCTCTGTCGTAGTCGGCACCTGTAATCAAGCCTTGCGAATCAAAACCATTAACCACTTCGGCCACATAATTACCTGGCGTTTTCGGAAGACGGTACAAGCGTGTCGTTCCCGTCTTCCAGCCTTTGCTGAACAAATAAAGATACGCTTCCGTGGCAAAAACAGCCTCGCAGTCGAAGTCATGCGCATGTTTCCTTTTCGCGAAACTGGTTTGGTCGGAAAAACGGAACAAAATCGAGTCGACCTCAACAGAAGCATCCCCTTCATCGGGAATAACCGACAATGGGAAAGTGAAGATTTTCAAGTTTTTACGACTGCCTTTGTTGTTGCCAAAATCGCCCACGAAAACGCTCTCTCCGTCGGTGCAAACATCTTCCCAATCTTTGTTTCTCACACTTTTAAGGGTGATTTTCTGCACGATTTGGAATGTCGCAGTGTCGAGGGCATACAATATCGGCTTGCCACCGCTGTCGTTGTGTGTCCAAAGGCGACCGTTGTGGAAGAAAAGTCCCGAAGTCTCGCTCACCTCATTCGGTAATTCCGACAAGAACTTAGGGTTATACAAAGGTGTGAACCCATTCTTGCCGTTTTCTTGTGCCCATAGGCTCGACACAAGGAATGCAAGGATAACGATGACGAGACTTTTCTTCATATTCGAAGGATAATCGCTACTGATTACTTGACCAGAACGCTCTTGCTTACCACACCTTTATCTGTGACCAGCTGCAGCGTATACAAGCCCGTCGCAAAACCATCGACTTGCATCACATATTGGTCCTGTCCACCCACTTCGACGGTCTTCACCAGCTGACCCATCGCATTATAAACGGCGATTCTTTGCAGACCTTCAGTCTTAATATTCAACTGATTCTCAACAGGATTTGGGTATACTAAAACTCTAGTTTCATTCACTTCATTCATACCAGTGATGCCGTGGCCCGTCAAAATGTCTGAAGCGGCCTCGCAACCATCGCTATACACCGCCATGATGAAATAATCTGCCGAAGCACCAACTGTGATAGTATCCATATAGATATAATGATATGTAGGGTCAGGATCTTTTTCAACAGTGGCAATCACAACATTATCGCGATAGATGTCAAAATGTTCCAGTTCACCTGTAGAACCTTCTTCGGGCGCATCCCAAACCAGATAAAGCTCACTTAATTCTTTGTACACAGGATAATCAACATAAAAATTAGTAACTGGATTACAAGACACTTGAGGTGTCTCTCCCACTGGGTTGGCAATCTCTGCAAGACAGGCAATATTCATCTGGCAATACTGCTGCGACATCTCGAAACTCGTCACACTGGTACCGATCACGTCGTTAGGTGTGTGGATGTAAGGGCTGTAGTTCTGATAGTCCTCGAAGGGATAAATGCCCATGTAACCGTGATTGTTGAACGAGGTATGGTCGCTGTCGCCCTCGTTGAAGTTGACATGGCGGATGGGCAATTCAGGATAATACACGCTACCGATATTCATATAATAGGTGCCAATAGGCTCCACCGCATTGGGATAGATGCAGTCGATATGGATTTGGTCGCCATAGAGATAGCCATTCATGTCGTTGTTGAAATAACCGATGATGTCCATACCTTGCTCCTCGCAACGGGCGGCATAAGCTTCACTGCCATAGAGGCCCATCTCTTCGCAGCCGTATGCGCAATAAATGATGCTGTATTCAAACTCGTATTGCGTCATGATGCGGGCACTCTCCAGGACGCTGGCCACACCGGTGGCGTTATCGTCGGCACCTGGAGCCGTACCTCCACCATACATAGCTTGGTAGGAGAACGAGTCGAAATGGCTACCGCACACCACATAAGTGTCGGGATAAAGCGTGCCACGCTGGATGCCGATGACATTGGGGGCCGCATTGCCGCTTCCCGTCCAGGTGCTGGCATAGAAATCCTGCTGTTCCACTTCCAATCCAAGCACCCGCATACGGTCCGCAATCCAATCGGAAGCCGTGTATGCATTCTCGGAGTTCCACAAACGCTGACCATAGTCCTGCAAATGTTGGACGGTAGCCTCCAGTGAATCCATGTTCACCTGGTTAAGCATCTCACGGATGGTGGGGTTTTCCTCCGTCACCACAGGGAAGTCACGGGTGAGGCGGGGCAAACGGGCCTTCTTGTTGAAGATGGCCACCGCTCCGTCGTTCTTGTAGGGCATAGCGCTGCCTTTGACAATCACATAGTTCTCTGTCCGCAGCAAGGCTTCGCCTTCACCAAGACAGGCCTCCTGTTCCATTTGGGGACAATATATTAAGGTGTAAACCTCGTTGTTCTCAAAAGCTTGATGATCCACCAACACCATCGTATTGGAATCAAAGTTCTCTGCCGTGGCAAACACTTCCGTGTTGTTGTAATAATGCACGGTCAGGTTGGGGTCATTGAACACCTTTTCCAACTCGGAACGGTTTGAGTAAGAGATTCTTACAAAGTCTTTCGCCATCATCACCGATGACAGCATCAAAGCGAGTAATAAAAAACCAAATCTTTTCATTTCTGTGATATTTATTTGTTGTTGTTTTCCATTGTGGCCCGAATAGGCGCTTAAACTGCAAAAATACACATTATATGAAATGCCGCAAGACTTTAAGGAAAAATATCCCAAAGCCTGCGGCATTCTTGATTCAAAACGCTGCCGATGGAGCCTTATTTCGGGTAAACCTCGCCCTTGGCGGCCTTCAGCGTGTTCTGCAGCAACGAGACGATGGTCATGGGACCTACGCCACCTGGGACGGGCGTAATCTTCGAGGCCACCTTATAGACCTCATCGTAATCCACATCGCCCATGATCTTGTAACCCTTCGGGCTGGTCGGGTCGTCGATGCGGTGGATGCCCACGTCGATGACGACCGCTCCAGGCTTCACCATATCAGCGGTCACGAATCCTTGCTTGCCGATGGCAGCGACCAGAATGTCGGCATTGCGGCAAATCTCAGGCAGGTTCTTCGTGCGGCTGTGGCACAAGGTGACGGTCGAGTCGATGCCTTTACGCGACATGAGGATGGCCATAGGCGTACCCACGATGTTGGAGCGGCCCAGCACAACCACATTCTTGCCCACGGTTTCAATGTCGGAGCGCTTGATAAGCTCCATGATGCCATTAGGCGTGGCGGGAATGTAGCAGGGATGTCCCAGCTGCATACGGCCCGCATTGATGCTGGTGAAGCCGTCCACATCCTTGGCGGGATTGATGGCGTTGATGACTTTGTTCTCGTCAATGTGCTTGGGCAGCGGCAGTTGGATGATGTAGCCGTCGATTTCGGGGTCGTTGTTGAGGAACTCGACCATATCGAGCATCTCCTTCTCCGACGTGCTGGCGGGCAGGCGATACACCGACGAGGTCATACCCACCGAATGGCAGGCTTTCTCCTTGGAGGCCACGTAGGTCTTGCTGGCGCCGTCGTCGCCCACGATGACTGCGGCGAGATGCGGAGCTGCAATGCCTTTGTCAATCATGCCGGCCACCTCGGCGGCGATTTCTTTCTTGATTTGTTCGGCAATCAGCTTGCCGTCTATGATTTTGTTATCCATATTGTTGGTTGTTTGTCATTTTATGCGGCTGCCACGGTACTTCGACAAGCTCAGCAACCTTGTGACAGCCCTACAAAATTATCTACGTTTCATTGCACCAGCCATGCGCATCAATTTCTTACCTCCACCCGTGGTCATCATACGCATCATCTTCGAGGTTTCCTCGAACTGCTTCACGAGACGGTTCACCTCGACGATGCTGGTGCCGCTACCATCGGCGATGCGCTTGCGGCGCGTGCCGTTCAGCAGCTTCGGGTTTTCACGCTCGGCAGGCGTCATCGAATAGATGATGGCCTCGATGCTCTTGAAGGCATCGTCGTCGATTTCCTCGCCCTTCAATGCCTTGTCCATACCGGGAATCATGCTGGCGAGGTCCTTCAGGTTACCCATCTTCTTGATTTGTTGGATCTGCTTCAGGAAGTCGTTGTAGTTGAACTCGTTCTTGGCCAGTTTCTTCTGCAACTTACGCGCTTCTTCCTCGTCGAATTGCTCTTGGGCGCGTTCCACGAGGGAGACGATATCACCCATGCCGAGGATACGGTCGGCCATGCGCTTGGGGTGGAACACATCCAAGGCGTCCATCTTCTCGCCGATACCGACGAACTTGATGGGCTTCTCCACCACCGTGCGGATGGTGAGGGCCGCACCGCCACGGGTGTCGCCGTCCAACTTGGTCAGCACCACACCGTCAAAGTCGAGGCGGTCGTTGAAGGCCTTCGCCGTGTTCACGGCATCCTGACCCGTCATAGCATCCACCACAAACAAGGTCTCATGCGGATGCACGGCTTCCTTGATGTTGGCGATTTCGTTCATCATCTCCTCGTCGACAGCCAGACGACCAGCGGTATCGATGATAACAACGTTCTTACCTTGGCTCTTGGCGTGGTTGATGGCGTTCTGCGCAATCTGCACAGGGTTCTTGTTGCCTTCTTCGCTATACACCTCAACCTCAACCTGTTGACCCAAGACCTTCAGCTGCTCGATAGCGGCCGGACGGTATACGTCGCCAGCCACTAGCAAGACTTGCTTGCTGCGCTTGCGTTTCAAATAGGAGGCCAATTTGGCGGAGAAAGTGGTCTTACCAGAACCTTGCAGACCTGCAATCAGGATGATGCTCGGCTGGCCTTTCAGATTAATATCGACGGCATCGCCTCCCATGAGTTCGGCCAACTCGTCATGCACAATCTTGACCATCATCTCGCCCGGCTTCACCGAGGTAAGTATCTCTTGTCCAAGGGCTTTCTCCTTGATATTGTTGGTAACATCTTTAGCAATCTTATAGCTCACGTCAGCATCCAAGAGGGCGCGACGGATTTCCTTCATCGTGTCGGCCACATTCACCTCGGTGATATACGCTTGTCCCTTCAGAATCTTGAACGAGCGTTCCAGTTTTTCGCTTAAACCTTCAAACATAATTCTCGAATTTTGGGTGCAAAAGTAAGAAATAAAGTTGATTGTTGGAATGTTTAATTGTTTAATTGTTGAAATGTAAACTTACATGAAGATTTTCTGTATTTTTGCGCTGTTTTAATCATTAAAGTAAATGACTCAAGTTCAAGACCAAGATTCACTACCCCAATGCCTTTTACCGTCATGGCGGAGGAACATCCGCCATCTCCTATGCACAAAGACAAATCCTTCTGCTTTGGAGATTGCGGGTCAAGCCCGCAATGACTGACAAGAGGGAGGTCTTGAGACAAAAAAACAAGAATAATATGATCAAGGAAAACTTGGAGAAAATCCGTGCGACGCTGCCCGAGTCGGTGACTCTGGTGGCCGTCAGCAAGACCAAGCCCGTCAGCGACTTGCAGGAAGCCTACGATGCCGGACAGCGCATTTTCGGCGAAAACCATGCCCTCGAGATGCGCGACAAGCATGAAGTCATGCCGCAAGACATCCAATGGCATTTCATCGGTCACTTGCAGACCAATAAGATAAAATACATCATCCCCTTTGTCTCGCTCATCCACAGCATCGACTCGGCCAATCTTTTGGAAGCCGTCAACAAGGAAGCCAAAAAGCACGACCGCATTGTGGATTGTCTGCTGCAATTCCACATTGCCCAAGAACAGACCAAATTCGGCCTCGACCTCGAAGAAGCTCGTCAACTGCTTGATTCGGAGGCTTTCAAGGCGATGGAAAACGTGCGCATATGCGGCGTGATGGGCATGGCCACCTTCACCGACGACGAGGCCGAAGTGCGCAAGGAATTCAAGCACCTGAAGGCCATCTTCGACACGCTGAAAAAGGACTATTTCGCCGACCAGCCGCAGTTCAAGGAGATTTCGATGGGCATGTCGGAGGACTATTTGATTGCCATCGAGGAAGGCGCGACCTTGGTGCGCGTGGGAAGCAAGATTTTTGGGGCAAGGAATTATAATGTTTAATTGTCGCTTCGCGTCTTTGCGAGGAGGCACGACAAAGCAATCCAGAAACAAAGATTAGAAACGCAAATGTTCTGGACTGCTTCGTTCCTCGCAGTGACGCAAAGCGCGTCAATCCGAACAACTAAACAAATGACTTCAATAATACCTTTAATATTATTGGCCATCGGTTTCGCAGCCTTGATTTTGGGTGCGAACTGGCTCGTCAACGGGGCCACCAGCATTGGCATCCGCGCCAAGCTGTCGCCGCTCATCATCGGCCTGACCATCGTGGCATTTGGGACGTCGTTGCCCGAGATGATTGTCAACGTGTTTTCGTGCGCCAAGGGTAGCCCTGGCCTCGCCATCGGTAACATCGTCGGGAGCAACACGATGAACATCCTGCTCATCCTCGGCGTGAGTGCCATGATTTGGCCCATCGACGTGACCCGCGTATCCATCCGCCGCGATATCCCCATAGGCTTTTTGGCAACGCTCACCATCTTCCTGATGGCCAACGATTTCTTCTTGAGCAAAGACGATGTTGTCGACGTGAATTGGATTGAAGGCATCATTTTGCTGCTCATGGGTTTTTGCTGCTTATTGCTCACTTTCCGAAGCAAAAGCGATGTCCCTGTAATTGAAGAGGATCAGAACCCCATGTCTTGGGGCAGGACCATCCTCGACCTTGTGTTGGGTATTGCCGGCCTTTATGCAGGCGGCGAGCTTGTCTCCAACAACGCCCAAATCCTTGCCCGCACCTGGGGTATGAGCGAGAGCACCATAGGTCTCACCGTGGTGGCCACAGCCACTTCCCTACCTGAGCTTATCACCTCCGTTGTGGCCGCAATAAAGAAAAACTCCGGCATCGCCATTGGCAACGTGTTGGGTTCCAACATTATAAACATCTTCATGGTGCTGGGTGTCAGTGCGCTCATCACCCCGCTGCCTTTCGACCCGATGATGAATCAACAGCTATTAATTCTCTTCGGTGCCAACTGCCTCATGCTGCTATTCGTCTTCACGGGCAAAGGCCGCATGATTTCACGTTGGGAAGGGCTTTTCCTCACGCTGGGCTATATCGGGTTCATGTGGTTTTCCCTCTCCGTAAAATAAATGTAGAGACGCGCCATGGCACGTCTCTACAAGTTTTTTATGACATTTTATTATCAGTCAGCCAGTTGGAAGGCCGTCTTCACAGCCTCGTAGCTGCTGTAGTCGACATCGCTGCGATTCTTATAGACCGTGGCCTCGATGGCTACAATCTTGAAATCGTGGGTTTTAGGACAAACCTTCCAAAGGTCGCTTTCCGTCCAGAACAGGTTCACACCTCCGTCGTTAAGCGTGGCAACCTCAATTGAGGCTTCAAACAAACCATCGCCCTCGGTGTAGTAATAGGTCAACGGGACTTGCGACCAGGCTCCCTCAACATCCATGTAGACCAGGACTGCACCATGATTGTACACATTGTTGTTGATGGCGGGAAAATCGATGGTGACATAATACTGGCCTCTTTCATTACCTTCGGCATCGGTATAGAACTTGTCCCATTTCCAGTCATAATCGTGGATGGTCACCTTCGAGGAGGCCACATTGGCGTTGCCATCATGGCCGGCAGGACCTTGCGGGCCTCGGCATGAGGCCAAAAACGAGATGGCCAGGACCGTCATGCAGATTAAACTTAACTTTTTCATTGTAACAGGTTTTTAATGGTTAGACTTTAGATTTCATTCATATTTACCATGCAAACATACAAAAATCTTGCCGAAATGCTCCGATTCGGGAAAACTATCTTAAAAAAATGTAATTTTGCGGCATGAAAAACAAGGGATTCATCGTTCATCTGGCTGGCATCACGGCCATGATTTTCTGGGGTATGTCGTTCGTGTGGTCCACGCAGGTCTACGAGAACCTCAACCCCACGGCGACCATTTTCCTGCGTCTCGTGGTGGCCACCGTCTTTCTGACGACCATACTCTTCGTCTTCCGCCTCAACGAGAAAATCCAAAGGAAACACCTGGGGCTGTTTGCCATAGCCGCCTTGTTTGAGCCTTTCCTCTATTTCATCTTCGAGGGCTACGGACTGAAGAACTCCTCCCCCGTCATCGGGGCCGGCATCATCGCCCTCATCCCTTTGGTCACGCCTATCGCGGCGCGCATTTTCCTCAAGGAGCGACTGACCCCCATGAACATCGTGGGCTTCATCATCTCCTTTGTCGGCGTTATCGTCATGCTGCTCAACAAGAACCTCGAGCTTACCGCCTCGCCCAAGGGTATCCTCTTCCTTTGCGGTTCGGTGGTGGTGGCGGTAGGCTATTCCATCGCTTTGATTCGGCTCACCAAACTCTATAAGCCCCTGACCATCACATGGATGCAGAATATCGTCGGCATGATTTACTTCATCCCCATGGTCTTCATCATGGAGCACTTCGAGCCGTCCAACTTCGCCAACGTCAGTGCCTACATTGTCCCTTTGGTCTGTTTGGGTATCTTCTGCAGCGCCGGTGCCTACGCCTTGTGGGCCTATGCTTTCAGCAAACTCGGTGCCTCGCGTGCCAATGTCTACAGCAACCTAATCCCTGTTTTCACGGCGATTTTCAGTTACCTCCTCGCCATCGAAGCCCTGACGGTGAACAAGATTGTCGGCATTTTGGTGGTCGTGGTGGGATTGGTGCTGTCGCAGATGAAAAAACCTTACAAATAAACATTCACATCAGCCAATCCATGTAATTGTCAGGTGTGACGACGGCGTGTAGCATTTCTCAAGCAAATCAACATATTTCTCAACGGTCTTGTTATCCGTGCCTATGGTTTGCGCCAATTCGCTGTACGACACCTCGCTGCCCACCTGCAACGCCAAGGCAACCAAGAGCTTTTCCAACAAGACAGGCTTGCGCACACCCTCCAACGACAGCAAATCCTGATACATATAACTGCCCGAAAGATTCATCAACAAGTCACGGGGATTGCCCACTCCTGTAACCACAATACAAAAAATATCCACTAAACCTAAAAAGCATATTGATTTTTGGGATTACAAACCTAAAAAGTATATTGATTTTTGGAATTTCAACCCTTGCCCCGTAGGACCGTCACAAGGTTGCTGAGGTCAATCGTAGGGCCGAAGCATCGCGGCAGCCACACAACAACCTAACAAACAAGGCGGCCCTCAAAAAACTGAGGGCCGCCTGTCGCAAAAGTTTTAGGTGATGATACCCGTTGTCTTATCAAGGCATGTATATTAATGAATTGCCGCTAACAGTAAAATCAACAGACAAAGAAGTGCTGCTTGAAATACCACGATTGCCACCACCATCTTCGTAAGTGGTGCCGCCAACAATCACAATACCGCATTTAGATGAAGTGCCGCCACCTATGAAATAGGTTGCACTGCTGCCTTTTTGAGCTTTTACATAGTTTGATAAAGTGTTGCTTATGGTTATTGCAGGCTGGCTTCCTTCGCTATCTCCATCCTTTTTGCAAATGCCATTACCTCCTGTACCGATGCCTGCAGCATTGCCATCCGCATACGCTGTCCCTATCACTTGACCTCCATTGATAGTAATACCATCACAGCGTTTATAAGCACTACTGCCTATACCTGCGGAATATGAATCGCCAAAAGTTTCGTCTACACCAGTACCTGCCGTTCCGGTGACTTTTCCGCTGTTTATCACAATGGCACCGCAATTTGTATTAGAATAACCACCAATTCCTGCAGCTTCGCCTGCACCTGTAGCCGCAACAAAACCACTACTATTACCAGCTTCGAAGGTAAGCGTCTTATGTCGCGGGACAAATATGCCTGCTCTTCCGCCAGAACTGCATTTTGCCTTCACGACGTTGTTATTATTCTCAAGAATAATGGTTGCATCGCCCAGGCAATTGAGGCCATGGAAAGTGCCCGAAAGGTTATCGTTGCCGTTGATGTTGGCACTGCGGAGCGTTATAGTGGCGCCATCGGCGATGGAAATCTGCACGCCAGTACCCAGAGTACCAGTCAGAATATCACCATCCACAGCTGTGTAGGCAGCGGTAATCGTAGAGAGGTCAACAATTTGCTCAGTCGGTGCCGGAGCAGGTTCCAACACCAGCGTGCGGCTGCTTGCCGTATAGGTTGCGCGCAGCGGGCCGAAGTTTTGGTATCCGTCGGCTGACCAAGTCTTGGCATACCATGCTTCCTTGACATCCGTGCCACCGAAATTAATGGATTGGGCTTTGATAAATTTATCGCCCGTAAAACTATTTTCGTAAGAAATAATAGTCAAATTACTATTACCGTTAACACCATCCGTGATAGTTACATTCACCTCAGCAGAAGAACCATCGATACCAGGGAAAACAGTACTAAACCAATCATCTTTCGTTACATGTACGGTAAGATTGCCGTCGTTTAGGACATTAATATTTGCGTCATTGTTGGCAAGAATCCCCCCGTTAATACTGACAGAGCCGCCATCAATTGTTAAAGTATTCTCTTCACCACTATTATCATCTCCTATATAGATTAAACTCCCTGTAATAGTTGTTCCTTCAATGGTAGTATTGCAACCAGGTCCGAAACTCATATTATTGTCAAGATTCAAACTCCCTTCGCCACTGATGGTTAGGTTCTTTATGCCGGCAACCTGTATAAAATTATAAGCCGAATTGTTTCCCTCAAGGTTTATAGAAACGCTGTGCTCTCCAGGCTCGGAATCCATACAACGAATATTAAATCCTCCAGTGCCAGATACATCGCGCAGCGTTACCGATACATCACCAGGAATGTTTAAGGAGAAGGAGCCATTTGCCGTGCCCGTTATGATGTCGCCATCCTGAGCCGTATAGCTTTCAGAGAGGGTTGAGAGGTCGATGATATTGCTTGCAGCCGTCACTTCCAATTCGTTCATCGTGCTCAAAGTGTTGACAGACACGGGAACCTCGTTGGCGGTCGATTTGCTGAAGATCTCGTTGTCGCCGTCATACACCTTCATCGTGAAGCCGTTCAAGGTGCCGGCAGGCAGCACCACGTAGAACTTCTGGGCCATGGAGGTCAAAGTGGCCTCGCAGTTCAGTCTCACGGTGTTCGTGCCGTCGTCGCCCGACTTGGCGAGGACAGGATCCGTATCCTTATAGTTGGCCGTGAACGTGCCGTTCAGCTTGTCATCCGGGCCGCCCACAATCTCGATGGCGGTGA
>CALEMB010000107.1 GCA_937902805.1 uncultured Bacteroidales bacterium | reverse complement strand
GTCGAACCGATGACCTCTTGCATGCCATGCAAGCGCTCTAGCCAACTGAGCTAATGCCCCTTGTGTTTGCGGTTGCAAAAATACAACATTTTTCGATACGACAAGCATTTTTTCGAAAATTTTTCATATTATCCTCAAATTCCACAAATATTATCCTCAAAGGGTAAAATCTCACTAAGGGTAATACCTTATTTATACGTCTTATAGGTGAACTAATTAGTAAAAAACGCGTTTTTTAAATGAATTGCCACCTTTTTTCGGTTAATTCGAGCTTTACAACAGCTGCATCCGTTGTGCCTTACAGCGGAGGCTATTTCGTTGTATATCAACGCGAAACAAAGAATTTAAAAATCAATCAATTCACTAAATTATTAACCAAATTAAATTCATTATGAAAAAGAAAGTATTTTCTTTGATGATGACGCTTTTGCTCGCCTTTATGGGCGTGGCGAAGGCGGAGGTAGTTACCATTGGTGACGGCACGGGTACGACTTATTACTGCCCGTTCAACAGCCTTTGGGGCTACTCGTTCGTTGAGCAGGTTTACACTGCCGACGAAATTGGAACTGCCGGAACGATCAATTCCATCAGTTTCAACATGTCGAGCACCGATGCGCAGACCAATGCGATCGATGTTTTCATGAAGAACGTTTCGAGAAGCAACTTCTCGGGCAACACTGACTGGGAGACCGTCACGGCCTCTGACATGGTGTTTAGCGGCACCGTGACTTTCAACAATGGTTGGACGACCATCACGCTTGACACGCCGTTTGAATACGACGGTACGAGCAACCTGATGATCGGTATGCACGAGTCCACCCAAGGCTACAGCACGCGTTACTTCTACTACACCGCTGTCTCGGGTGGTATGATTTCGGGTCACAGCGACTCGGCCAACCCCAACCCGTATGACATGGGTTCGTTCAGTGGGACTACGTACGTGCAGAACTACCGCGCCAACATCCAGATCGACATCACCCCTGGTGGCGGCCAAGGCGGCGAAACTGTTGAAGTGACGATTGGTGACCCCACGTCTACGACAAGCAGCAGTTATCTGCCCATGTACTCTTTGTATGAGTACTCTCTGTCGCAGCAGATCTACACTGCCGACGAAATTGGTACTGCAGGTACTATCAATGCTCTCACCATGTGGCTGAAGAACACTTCGAGCTATGCCCGTAACTTCAACATCTACATGAAGGAAGTGAGCGAGAGTGCTTTCGCTAGCGGCAACGCTTGGGTGAGCATGTCGGACAGCGACATGGTCGGTTCATACACTTTGGCCAATGGCATCAGTGATTTCACTGAGACCACATTCAACCTTAGCGCACCTTTCAACTACACTGGCAGCGGCAACCTGGTGATTTGTTTCCAGGATGTGACTGATTCGTGGAGCAGCGGTGCCTATGCCAACACAATGGATGCTAACGGCAATCAGGCCATCTATGCCTATCGTGATGGCACTCCTTATGATGTTGCCGCTCCTGGCGTGTCGGGTTACACCTTGAACAAAAAGAACGTTGTTAGATTGAGCTTCACCACCGGTGGTGGCGACACTCCTGGATTTGATGCCGGCCTCCACACCCTGGCCACTTACGGCGTGGGCGAGGAAGTTGAAGAGATGATTGACTTCCTCTACATCGAACGCCCCAACGGCGCTTGGATGGAGCCTTATCACTTCCAACTCTATAACGATGGTGCTGAAGATGTTGATGTTTTATATATCGACTTCCTGCACAACAACGGCTACTTCAGCATGGCTGAGGGTACTGAGTATCCCATCACCGTTGCTCACACTGGCCTTGAAGGCGCTGTCGACCTCTACATCAACACCAACACTGATTGGACCGACACCGAGGAAATCAACAGCCTGCTGGCCGTGAATACCAACGAGCGCAGCACGCACCTCTATGAGATCGTTGCCGCTCCTTACGAGCCTTACTGCCCCGATGTGGTCGAAAAGGCTTACAACATCGGCGCCCTCACCGCTGATGAATGGAGAATGTATGCCTCCGAGATGTGGGAAGAGGAAAACCCCAATGAGCCTTACAACCTGCACGCCAACTATGACCTGCCCGACTTCGAAGAGAACATTCCTGATGGCTACGACGCTGTCATGAAGTTCACGGTTGACCACGACGTCATGCTGAACGCCTACGTCAACGACGGCGAAAACGGCAAGGTGGTTCTCTATCGTTCCGACTTCGCTGGCGAAGCTGGCCCGATGGCTGACAACTACTACGATGGCCGCCCGTTCACCAACACTCCTGGTGGAGGTGGCGCAAGTGGTGAACTCACCGTTCACGATGGCACTGTCACCAATAGCTACGTGCCTGTCTACGGCTTCTATGCCGATGCTTACCTGAAGTGCGAAATGGTGTATACCGCCTCTGAATTGAGCGCAATGAATGGTAGCGACATCAACAGCATGAAGTTCTACTTGAGCTCACCCGCCAGTGCAAGTTGGGGCAACGCCAATTTCCAGGTCTTCCTGACCGAGGTGCCCAACAATACCATCGATGCTTTCTATGGCCCTGGCACTGTGGTTTATCAAGGTGCTTTGGATGGTACTCAGCCTGAAATGACCATTAACTTCACCACTCCTTACCACTATACCGGCGGTAACCTGTTGGTGGGCGTTTATAATACTGTTACAGGTACCTATAAATCCTGCGCTTTCTATGGTGAAACCATTAACGGTGCTTCTCTCCAAGGCTACAACTATAATAGCTTGAGCAGCGTTACTGGCTATCAGCGCAACTTCCTGCCCAAGACGACCTTCTCCTATGGCAGCCGCAACAGCAACCGCGATGTCATTTTGGCTGAAGGCTTCGAAAATGGCTTGAATGGCTGGACGATGAGCAATTGCCACAGCAGCACTGGTGTAACTACTTCTTATACTGCTTATGAGGGTGATGGTTGCTTCCGTTTCTACTATACGACTAATACTCCCCAGTATCTCATTTCTCCTGAATTGACCGGTACTGAGAATGGTGTGGATGTTTCCTTCTACTATGCTCGTTATAGCGCAAGCTATCCTGAGACATTCAAAGTGGGTTATTCCACTACGACGAATGCCACCTCCGATTTCACATGGGAGCCGGAAGTAACTGTCACTAACGTGTACGATAATCAAGGGTGGCTTGAGTACACGACCAGTTGCCCTGCTGGCACCAAGTATGTGGCCGTGCAGTGCACGTCGTATGACGAGTTCTATCTGTTCCTCGACAACTTCACCTTCACGACTGCTGATGGTCCGGTTGGCCCTGGTCAGTCCACTAGCTTCAGCGCAGGTCCCGTCATCGAGAACCTGAACGTGCTGGCTGGTGCTTACTACCTGTTGGCTTCGTCCACCGATGAGGACTTCGAAGTGGTCATCAACGCCGAAGATCTGCCTTGCCCGATCGAGGCTGTGACCAACATCTATCCTGCTGACAACGCTTTGGACATCCCGGCAAACAACCTGACGCTCCGTTGGACGCTCAACGACTACTGCAACGAATGGCGCCTCGTGTTCAGCAGCACCTACTGGCCGGAAGATGAAATCGACACTGAACATCCTTCCACCATCGTTACCGAATGGAGCAGCAACCTGCAAGAGTCCTTCAACATCAGCGCAGCTTTGGCAGCCAATGGTGAGCAATTGTGGGAGAACACCAACTACTTCTGGCGTATCGAACAGCGTAGCAACCCGGGTACTGACTACGAGTGCTACACTACTGGTCCTGTCTTCGGCTTCACCACGAGCTTCGACGTCCCGCAGAACCTGCAGGTCAATGGTGGTCTCAACGTCAACATCTTCGAAACCGAAGAAGACGTGACCCTCACCTGGAACCGCATCTACGACCGTAACCGTGACAACGACCGTACCTTCCGTCGCTATCGCATCTATTGGAATGGCGAATTTTATCGTGAGACCACCGAAAACGATGTGAACGAGGTCAGCTACACCATTCCGAACTCCGAGTTCCAATACAACATGGTGCCTCGTACTCCTGAAGAGTTCAACGTGACCGCCGTCTACGACGAAGGCGAAAGCCCGATCTCGAACACTGTTACCGTCCAAGTGAGCGGCTATGGCACCATCAGTGGTACCGTTTACGAGCAAGACGAAGTCACCCCGATTGGTGGTGTCACCGTCGTCGTGACTGGCACCAACGAGTTTGGCGGTGCTGAGGAATACACCTTCACCACCGATGATCAAGGTTTCTATCAAGGCCAAGTCCACGTTGGCGAATACAGCGACGCTATGGCTTACATGGATGGCTACCAAGAAGTCCAGACCACTCACTCGTTGCCGTTCAACGTTGTCTATCAACAGACGACCCCGAATGTCGACTTCATCATGGATGAAACCTTCTATTATCCCGCACACGTCTGCGCTCATACCGTGTATGTGCCTGGCGTCCAAGGCGACACCCTCGTCCAAGTGTGGTGGGAAGGCTGGGCCAGTGAAGGCGGCGGCTTCGTCCCCGGTGGTGCCTTTGAGGCTCAAATCGGTGACGGCACCAGCACTTTGACCTATGCTCCGTTCCACACCCTTTGGAACTATTCACTCTCTCAGACCCTCTACCGTGCTGACGAGCTGGCCGAGGCCGGCGTGACTGGCGCTGCAATGACGAGCTTGAGCTACTATGTTGCTTCAACGAGCTGCACAACGCCTCAGAACAACATCAGCATCTGGATGGCCAATGTTCCTGAAAACGAATTGACGACCACTTCGTACACCACCAACAACATGACCCTCGTTTACACGGGTAACAATGTCCTGCCTGTGGCTAACCAGTGGAACGAATTCGTGTTCAACGAAGGCAACTTCGCATGGGACGGTCAGAGCAACATCGTGATCCTCTGCACCCGTAACAACGGTAGTTGGCAAGGCTCTGTCAGCTGGCAGACCCACAACCCGGGCTTCCTGGCTACGACTTATGCCTATTCCGACACCAACAATGGCTACAATGTGGCTACTACTCCTGAGACTGGCATGTACACCTCGTCGACCAACCGCCCGAACATCATCATGAAGGCTGGTGGCCGCGAAGCCGCTATTGGCGAGAACCGTGCCCTGCACCACTTCAACATCTATCGTACCGACTGCTACAACGATGGTCCTTACAACAGTGAAAACACTGTGTTCTTGGCCTCTGTGTGGCGTCCCGACACCTCTTATGTCGATGTCCAGTGGCCTGAAGTGCCCGTTGGCGTTTATAAGTATGGTGTGAGTGCCGTGTATTCTGGCAACCAAGCCGACAACCCGAACAACCCGCGTGTTGACTATCCGTTCGAGGATCGCGAAAGCGAAATCATGTGGTCCGATCAATGCGGCCCGTGCATCGACAAGGATATGCAGACCGACATCACTGTCAACGTTGTGTGCAACAGCGCCGACAGCCCGGAGGGTTGTGTTGTGAGCTTCACCAACCTCAACGAAGGTGAACAGTTCAACCATCCGCAGCCGTCCATCACGCTGGATGGTTCTGGCTTCCAAGCCGTTACTCCTTTCCGTAAGGGTAACTACCTCGTGACGGTCTATCTGCCTGGTTACGAACTCCTGCAGGTCGAAGAGTCCATCTGGGGCCACAGAGACCTCCGCTATGTGTTGACCGAAATCATCTACGGTGTGAAGAACCTCTACGTGAGCCGTACCGGTTGGGCCATGTGGGATCCTGAGACTTGGGAAGACTATCCGATCCCGAGCGGTGCCATTGTTGGTCCTACCATCATCGACTTCGAAACTGGCGACTTCAGCCAATACGCTTTCACCAACACCAGCGCCTATGCTTGGACTGTTGTCAATGAAGGCCGTGGCTACTGCATGAAGAGCGGCAATGCCGGTATTGCCAGCAGCACGTCGACCATCTCCGCCACGATGAACTACACCATGGACGGTACGGTGGAATTCGATGCCAACTGCATGGGTGAAGGCACTTCCACCTTCTGGGATAAGTGCATCTTCAAGATTGACGGTGCCCAGATGTTCAGCCATGGTGCTGATGTCACTGGTTGGCACAACTACAGCTATCCTGTCACTGCCGGTGAACACACCTTCACTTGGGAATACAGCAAGGACGGTAGCGTCAACCCGACTGGCGACTGCTTCTTGGTTGACAACATCAACTTCAACATCGGTGGCAGCCGCGCTGTTGCCGAAGAGCGTCACCTCGAAGGCTACAAGATCATGTGCACCAGCCTCGACGACGAGCCTATCTTCAACCACAACACTCCTGTTGACCAGCCGTTCTGCCAGCTGACCACCGTTGACCCGTGGTCGGGACAGCCCATGCTGATCGAAGGTGAACGTTACAAGGTGAGAGTTGCTACTATCTACAGCACGGGTCAAAGCCCGTGGAGTGAAGCTGTCATTTGGCAGTATGAACCTTGCGACCACTGGGGACCTGTCGACGAAGTGACTGCCGGCACTCTGCCTCAGGGTAACCACATTGAGTGGGTGTTTGAACACGGCCACAACCAGTGGAACGATCCTAACGCTCCTGGTGAAGGTGGCGAAGCCAGCACGTTCAGCTTTGACTGCGACGGTGGCATGCCTACCGGTTGGACTACCATCGACGCTGATGGTGACGGCTACACTTGGGTTTCGAGCATGACTCCTGGTAACTACCACAATGCTGGTGTTGACCTGACTGGTAACGGCCACAACGGCTCCGATGCCTTTGTGATTTCCGGTTCCTGGATCAACCAACCTGGTCAAGCCTTGACTCCTGACAACTACCTCGTTTCACCTCAGGTGAACCTCGTTGCTGGTTCCACCTTCAGCTTCTGGGCCTGCGCTCAGGATGCTAGCTATCCTGCTGATCACTTCGGTGTGTTCGTCTCTGACAACGGTACGAGCGACTGGACGATGATCAACGAGTGGACCATGACTGCCAAGAGCGGTGGCAATGTGATGAGCGCTGGCCGTCACGGTGTTCGTGCTCAAGGTAGCTGGTATCAGTACACTGTTGACCTGAGCGCCTTCGCTGGTCAGAAGTATATCGCTATCCGTCACTTCAACTGCACCGACCAATTCATCCTCAATGTCGACGACATCGAGCTGACTGCCGGTGCCAAGGGTGGTGGCCTCGGCTTTGCTGCGGATGGTGAGTTCTACAGACAGTATGCCGAAGACGGCATCATGCTGAACTTCCTCGCCCTTGACAATGTTGACCTCAGAGCTTACATGCTCTTCAACCTCGTCAAAGACAACCGCTTCTCACTGATGGCCGAAAGCCAGTATGGTGAGTTCGTCCTCACTCCTGCCTTCGACATGAACAACTTCATGAGTGAGTTCGAAGGCTTCTACGAGGAGACTACCTACAACTTCTCCTTGCTGAGCAAGATGGACATCTACAACAGTATGAACGAATGGAAGAACGGCGTTGGTTCGCAGAACTTCCTCTCCATCACGATGGATGTTGCCTTTAACAACGCCAGAGTGGAGAACGATCAGTGCATCAGTTCACTGCCGTTCTGCACCTCTGATATGATTGAGTTCGAAGCTGCCAACACCAGCAGCCAGGCTCAAGAAGAGGGTATGGACGATGGCTGCATCGGCATGTCCTACAATCCTTCGTTCTACCACATGAGAATACATGATGCAGGTCCGTTTGTCATCCACATGGAAGGCCACGACCCGAACAATGGTACCACCAGAGACATCGACTTCTGCATGTGGGGTCCCTACACTGAGCAAGAGGTCTTGAGTGGTTATGCCTGCACGCACCTGACCGGTGACAAGATCATGGACTGCAACTACTCAGCTTCTTACACTGAGGACTGCTTCCTCGGCTATCCCGAAGGTCAGCATCAGCACAGCACGGGCCACGGCAACGTTAACTACCATGTGCCTGCTGTTGGTGAGTACTACATCCTGATGATCACCAACTATTCGCAACAGCCTTGCGTCATCAACTTCACCAAGACTGAAGGTGATGGTGAGACCGACTGCGACATCGTGACGCCTTCCGACATCCTCGGCTTCTTGATCACTCTTGATGGCGAATACCTCGATATCGTTGGTCCCGATGAGCGTGAGTACACGCATGACGGTGAGTTTGGTGACCACGAGTACTGTGTCCGTCCTATCTATCCTGGTCCGGCCATCCTGTCCGACACCAACTACTACTTCTCGATGGGCTGCCCGGTGTGCGCCAGCACCAACGGCGACGTCACCTGCGAACCTGGCAATCCTATCTATGCCGAGGTCAACAACACTGACGACCAAGTCCACCTCTGGTGGGGTGAACAACCCACGCCTCCGGAGCCTGAAGAGGGTGACACCTTCGTGTACGACTTCGAGAATGGTAGCCTCGATGGCCTGATCCTGATCGACAACGACGGTGACGGTTACAACTGGAACCTTGCTAGCGCCACGATGGGTACTGGCTACGGCCACAACGCCTCAGGTGACATGGTGTTCTCGCAGAGCTACGATAACAACTACGGTGCCTTGACGCCCGATAACTTCATCGTGTTCCCGCAGAGCAACGTTGTGAACGGCTCGACCTTCAGCTTCTGGGCTTGCGGTCAAGATGCCGGTTGGGCTAGCGAGCACTTCGGTGTTGCTGTCTCCACGACGGGTACCAACGCTACCGACTTCACGACTGTCCAAGAATGGACGATGACCGCCAAGGGTGGTGCCAAGGCAGTCCGCGACGGCCGCGACCAGGGCAACTGGTACAACTACACCGTTGACCTGAGCGACTATGCCGGCATGCCGGTCTACATCGCCATCCGTCACTTCAACTGCACCGATATGTTCTACATCGATGTCGACGACGTTGAGCTGGGCATTGCTAACAAGCGCAACCGTGACGGCATCATCGGTTACAACATCTACCGTTCGACCGATAACGTTGACTACGTCCTGATCGCCACTGTCGACGGCGACGTCACCGAGTACTTCGACGCTCCTGGCGCTGGCACTTACTACTACCAGGTGACCGCCCTGTACGAAGGCTGCGAATCCGATCCTGCCATCTCTGGCCTGTATCCGGAACAGAACTACGTCATGGTTGGTGTTGATGCCGTTGGCGAGAACAGTGCCAACGTGAACCTCTTCCCGAACCCGACGAAGGGTAACGTGACCATCCAGGCCATGAACATGCACCGCATCACTGTGGTGAGCGTCCTCGGCCAGGTCGTGTTCGACACTGAGCTTGATCAAGATGAATACATCCTGAACATGGCCAAGTTCAACACGGGTATGTACATGGTCCGCGTCTACACCGACGAAGGTGTGACGGTGAAGCGTGTCACTGTGCTGCACTAATTTGATTGGTCATTGTAGAGACGTGCCATGGCGCGTCTCTACAGACCAACCGAAAAAATGGAAAGGCAATCCCTCGGGGTTGCCTTTCTTTTTATATTCTAATCCCAACTGTCATTGCGGGCTTGACCCGCAATCTCCTTTTTTTGTATTTTTGCAACTCAAAACTACATAATATGACCATCAAGGAAATACAAGACAGCATTGTGGAGGACTTTTCCATGTTTGACGATTGGATGGACCGCTACGCCATGCTGATAGAAATGGGGAAGGAGTGCCCCATTATCGACGACCAATACCGCAACGAGGCACATCTCATCAACGGCTGTCAATCGCGCGTTTGGCTTCATGCCGAGCTTAAGGACGGCAAGGTGTATTACACCGCCGACAGTGACGCGGTTATCACTAAAGGCATCGTCAACCTATTAATAAAGGTGTTCTCGGGTCAGACGCCGGAGGATATTCTCGCCGCCGACCTTTCGTTTCTGGATAAGATTGGGCTGAAAGAGCATTTGTCGCCTACCCGTTCCAATGGTCTGCTGGCCATGTTGAAACAGATGCTGCTTTATGCCGAGGCTTTTAAAATTTCCTCCGTGGAATGATTTTTGTGTATATTTGCAAGCGGAAACCTGGTAAAACAATGCTGAAATGAGAAAAAAAGACCGTTGTGCGACAATGGTAAATTGATTTTCGAGATGAGTACAACTGAAATTGGAACCCTAAAAGAGACCGTCATTTCGGTCCTAAAGACCATCTATGACCCCGAAATCCCGATTGACATCTGGACGCTGCATCTGGTGTATGGCGTCGATGTTGACGAAGAAGGTAATGTGAAAATTGTAATGACGGTGACGGCCCCCAACTGCCCCGTGGCTGAAACCTTGCCTGCCGAGGTACGTAATCGCGTGCAGGCCATCATGGGCGTGAAAAACGTCGATGTGGAACTCACCTTCGACCCCGTTTGGAGCATTGACATGCTCTCCGATGAAACCAAAGCCGACTTGGGTCTGGATGGGGAATACGGTAGTTTTTCCGCTTCAGACTTCCTGTATTGAAATTTGTAATCTGTAGAGACACACGGCCGTGTGTCTCTACAGATTACAAATTATCATAATTATCCAACAAATCCTTCGCCATTCCAAGGAACATCAACGCCACTGCATTGAAATCCATGTTCAAGTCCTTACTCAGGCCGACTTTGTCTTTGAAAATGGCCACGTTGTACCATTGCAGGCACTGGAAGGCGCGGTGGAAATAAAGGCGTTTCAATTCTGCTTCGGTCGGTTTGTGGCCCACGTAGGCTTCCAAAAGCGACAAGGCTTTGTCGAAGCCTGCATTGCCGTAGCAAGCGATGTCGTAGAAGGGGTCGTTCATGCCGGCAAACTCCCAGTCGAGTACATACAACTTGTCGCCGCTGATAACGAGGTTAGTGGGTTGGTAGTCGCAGTGGCAGGGCACTGAAGGCAGTTGGCCAAACGACTTGCGTATCGCCTCCAACTTGGCCCTTAAATCAAGGTACTCCTGCGGATGGGTGAATCCCATCTCGCGGCAGTAGTTTTCATAATTGTCGAGACGGCCAAAGGCGTTGTAGTCGTTGAACTTCATGTCGCTGTTGTGGATTTTCTTCAGCGCAGCCACCGACATGGCGTTGTAGGAAACCACGTCCGTGGTGCTCATGATGGTGCCTTCCACGTATTCGGCCAGCTTCTCGCCTGAGCGGATTTCCACGTAGGTGGTCACGTTGTTAAGGCCCAGACGGTCCACTTCTTGGATGTTGGCCCATTCTTCGTCGCGGTCGACGAATCTCTCGGCGAACTTGCCAGGTACGCGGTAGGTATATTTTTTGCCTTGGCATTCAACGACGTAGGTGTAGTTACTCATGCCACCTTCGAGGCGCATCACGATTTTGGCATTGTGGGCTTGCAGCAGGGCGTTGACCCTGAAAATGATATAGTCTTCAATAGTCATTGTAGTATGGTTTTATATATGATGATTCCAAACGGTGGGCAAAATTACATTTATTTCCTATAGTTTGTTCAGATTGGGAAAAATATTGTACTTTTGCAGCCGCTTAGGTTATTGAGCTTGTCGAAGGAAGGGGGATTTAGCTCATCTGGTAGAGCGTCAGGTTCGCAATCTGAAGGTGGCCGGTTCGAGTCCGGTAATCTCCACGAAATCAATAAGAAAGCCGCTAAAGAGCGGCTTTTTCTTTATTGAGCTGTCTGACACAATACCATCACGTTTTCGTTGTTTAGCCTCACTTTCAGCCAGCGCTCGATGCGGTCTTTCTGGTCGTCGGTCAGGGGTTCATTGCTGGTGACAAAAGCCACAATCTGTTCTTTTTCGCCTTCTCCTTCGACGGCAACGGATGAGCCACGACTTAGGCTCAGGCTCGTGATGTTGGCATATTGGGCAAACAGCTCCTTCGATACGGCTTCGACAGGCAATTCCTTCTCCTTGTAAGCGTTAAGCACATCACCCAGCTTGGCGATGCTGTCGTTCAACCGGTTGATTTGCTTGTCGGTTTGCTCGAAGATGCCTTTCACGATTTCCACTTCCGAGAACTCTTGGCGCATACTGGTGGCGTCTTCGTGGAAGATGATTTGGCTGCGCGTGATGCCGTATTCCTCGGCGCTTCTATAGATTTGTTGTTTGGCTTCTTTAGTTAGGGTTTCGCCGGCGAGGAACAGCTCCAGCTTCGGCGATTTGCGCGAATAGGTGGCTTTGTAGTCATAGATGAAGCATTTACCGAGGTTTTTGTTTTCGGTCACCACTCTTTCAGCATGGATCTTGAAGTTGTTTTCCTTGATGACGCTGACGGCGGAAATGATGCTGGGCACAATGACGATAAGAAGGATGAGATATAAGACGCTTTTGGGCATGCGACGGCGTAGTTCGTCAGTGTCTACCAAGGGGAAGCTGAAGTATTTTACCGCGATGAAGGTGGCCAAGGCAATGAAGATGCTATTGATAGTGAACAGGTAAAGCGCGCCAGAAACGTATGCCCAGTTCCATATCGATATGCCATAACCTACGGTGCAGAGTGGTGGCATGAGGGCGGTGGCGATGGCGACGCCTGCGATGACGGTGCCTTTGTCCTTACGAGAGGTCTCGATGATGCCCGCAAAACCACCAAACAAAGCAATCAAGACATCATATATCGTAGGTTTGGTCCTGGCCAATAGCTCTGATGGATTGGCCAGACTCAAGGGGCTGAGGAGGAAAAAGAGCGTGGAAGCCAGGATGCTGATGATCACCATCACGACAAAGTTCTTCAATGAGTTTTTGACCAGGTGGTTGTCCTCGGTGCCGAGACCCAGACCGAAGCCCAAGATGGGGCCCATCACGGGCGAAATCAACATCGCGCCGATGATGACGGGGATAGAGTTGACGTTGAGGCCTACCGATGCAATGATGATGGCGCAGGCCAGGATGAAGACATTAGTACCACGGAAGGCTATATTTTTCCGGATGGAAGCGCTGGCGTTTTCGTAGTCGATTTCGTCAGAGATGTGGATGAGGGACTTGAGGTATATAAGGACTTTACGGAAAAAGTTTTTCATGATCTGTAATTATAGTTTGATGAGTTAATGAGAGATTTTCATGCAAAGAACTGCAAAAAACTTGAATTGCGCAAGAGTCAACGATGGAAAAAGCTTTTAAAGGCGATTAACATGGGAAAGATTTCGACGCGGCCTAAGAGCATGATCACCATGGCGGCCACTTTTTGGAACCCCATCATCCCATCATAGTTACCCATTGATCCGACAGTGCCGAAACCAGGGCCGACGCTGCCTATGCAGGCAATGGAAGCCGAGAGCGAGGTCTTGAAGTCCATGCTGAAAGCAAAGATAAGGGTACCTATGGCGATAATAATAAGATAGGTGCTCATGAAGGCCAAGACAGAGGTGACTTCTCCTTCTGTCAGCGTTTGCTCGTCCACTTTGATGCGGCTCACGTTTTTGGCCCCGATAAGCGACGACACCATGCCTCTCAGGCTGTTGACAGCGATCACGAAACGGTCCATTTTCATGCCTCCTGAGGTGGAACCTGAACAGCCGCAAACCAAGGAACACAGCAAGAGGATTCCCATGCTGCCCGTCGGCCAAAGGTTGGTGTCGGCGGTGGCAAAACCGGTCGTCGTTGCAAGTGAGCAAACCTGGAAGGCGGCCAAACGCAGGGCTTTTGGGAATGAAGTGCAATAGCCGGTGAAGTAGAGGTTGGCCGTGACTGCGAGTATGGCGATTGCAACGAAAGAGAGGAACCATCGGATGACCTGAGTGTTGAACAGATTCTTATGTGTTCGCTTGTCAGGCCAGATGGTAGAGAACAAGAGGCTGAAGTTGGTGGCACCCATCAACATGGCTGCGATGAGGATGATTTCCACTACGACATTATTATAGAAGCCAACACTGGTGTTTTTAATGCTGAAACCACAGGTGCTACAGGCCGACATGCCCGCAGCGATTGCGTCAAACCAAGGCATTTTGGTAAGTCTCAATGCAATGGTTGATGCCGCCGTGATGGCAATATAGACAATGAGCATCCTATAGACAAAGGATCTCTTGCGTCCGCTATAATGGACCTTGGCAAGATACGAAAGCTCGGCGCTGGCCAAAACGGCGTGGCGGTCATGTTGTACCGAGATCACCAATGAGACAAGCGTGACGATGCCGATGCCACCCATCCAGGATGTGGCAATACGCCAGAACTGCAAACCTTTGGGCAAGGCTTCGATGTTATTCAGTATGGAAGCACCCGTTGTGGTAAAGCCGGAAACGCTCTCGAACAAGGCGTCGATTACCGTGAACTCACAGCCAAATATCAGAAAGGGTATGGCACCAAAGAGGCAAGCCGCTATCCAACAACCCGTAACGATACAGTAACCGTCTACAATACTCAGGTCCTCTTGTGGCTTGGTGCTGATGATAGCGAAAACACCGCATAGTGTGGTTGTCATCGCTGAAAAAACCAGAGGGTCGAAACTGCTGTCGTTGTCGTTTAGGTAGGCGATGAATGCAGACAAGTACATCATTAGGGAGATACCTATCAGGGAGAAGCCGACATGGCGTAGGGTGATATTCCATTTCTTCATTTGCTGTCGATATTGAAAAACATGGGCAAAAATATTTTCACGTTTTTTATGAGTCAATGCAATATTATTTATCTTTGCATTGATAAAAATCAATAAAGATGACATTGCAACAGCTGGAATACATCATTGCCATAGAGAATTACGGCTATTTTGTGGAGGCTGCTGAGGCCTGTGGCGTAACACAGTCCACGATGAGCCTGATGGTGAAAAAACTGGAAGAGGAACTGGATGTCAGAATTTTCAATCGTGAAACGCATCCTGTTTCGGTGACGGAAATCGGAAGGAAAGTCATTGACGAGGCCAAACTGGTGGTCTATCACTCCAAGCAATTAACGGAGTTGACACGTTCGGAGAAGGAACTCTGCTCGGGCGATTTGAACGTGGCCATGATTACCACGGTGGCTCCCGTGCTGATGGCGGGCATGTTCAGGTTCATGAGATTGCATTATCCTGCCCTTCGGCTGCAAACAGAAGAGATGATTACGTCCACCATCCTCACCAAACTGAAAAAAGCCGAGGTCGACATGGGCGTTTTGACTTCTCCCGTCAACGACCCCGATCTGTTGGAGATACCTTTATATCATGAGCGGTTCTTTGCTTACGTTTCCCCCGAAGATCCCATAACGCAACAGGAGTGTCTGGAGCGAGACCATGTGCTGGACAACCCCGTCTGGATTATGAAGGATGGTGTTCGGCTGTTCGATAGGTCGATGTTGAGGCCAGGCGAGGCTTTCACTTACGAGAAGATGTATGAAGGGGGACGAGTGGGTATCCTTATTCAAATTACCAACGAAAACGGAGGCATCACCATCATCCCGGAAACGCACATCAGGTTCTTGTCGGAGTCGATGAAGGCTTGTGTGAGACCTATCGTCAATCCCGAGCCGAAGAGGACGATTTGCTTGGTTTTCAGAAAAGACTATATCCACGAGCAAATCATAAACAGCGTGGTGAAGTCCATAAAATCCATCATCCCATTCGAGTTGTGGGACGACATGATTAAAACTGAGCATTTGAGACTATAGCGAGGCAGAAACCACTTCTGCAATCTGCTCCAACCAAAGTTGGTCAGTGGCATCGAAAGTGGCTAAACACTCGCTGTCGATGTCGAGCACGCCAATGACCTCTTCACCTTTAAATAAAGGTACTACGATTTCGCTCCGCGACTCGCTACTGCAGGCGATATGACCAGGGAATTGCTCTACGTCTTCGACCACAAGGGTTTTCTTTTCTTTCCAAGTCGTTCCACACACGCCTTTGCCGAAGCCTATGCGGGTGCAGGCCACAGGGCCTTGGAAGGGGCCGAGCACCAGTTGCTCGCCGATGACGCGATAGAAGCCCGTCCACCAGAAGTGGAAAGCCTCTTGTATCAATGCGGCCACATTGGCCATATTGGCGATGGGGTCGGTCTCGTCTTTCACCATCGCCTTGACTTGTGCGAGAAGGAGTTTATAGGTTTCGTTTTTGTCCATATTTTTGTACTTTTGCAACCGCAAAAATAAGAAAAAAAATGAAGAAAGATATTCCCGTATTGCTGCTCACTGGCTATCTCGGTAGTGGCAAGACCACTTTGGTCAACAAGATATTGAATAACCGCAAAGGTATCAAGTTCGCTGTGATTGTCAACGACATAGGCGAAGTCAACATCGATGCCGACCTGATTGAAAAAGGTGGCGTGGTAGGGCAGAAGGACGACAGTTTGGTTGCCTTGCAGAACGGCTGCATCTGCTGCACCTTGAAGATGGACTTGATTCAACAGCTGCACGACATCATTGTCATGCAGAAGTTCGACTACATCGTCATCGAGGCCAGCGGCATCTGTGAGCCGGAACCGATTGCCCAGACGATTTGTTCCTTCCCTAATATGGCATGGCAACTCACCAAAGACGGCTTGCCCATTTTGGATTGTATTGTGACCGTGGTTGACGCACTCCGTATGCAGAGCGAGTTCGGCTGTGGCGACGACCTGATGAAGAAAAATCTGGCCGAGGATGATTTGGAAAGCCTTGTCATCCAGCAGATTGAATTCTGTAATATCATTTTACTTAACAAGGCTTCGGAAGTCACGCCCGAGGAACTGGGTCGTGTGAAGAGCATCATTCGTGCCTTGCAGCCCACTGCCGAGATTATCCCCTGCGACTATGGCGAGGTGGACTTCGACAAAATACTTAACACTCACATGTTTGACTTCGACAAGGTGGCTACTTCTGCCACATGGATTAAGGAAGTGGAAGGGGCTGTTGTTGAAGACGATGACGACGACGAGGATCATCACCATCATCACGAAGACGACCACGACGAGGATGAGCGCGAACATCATCACCATCATCATGACCATGACGACGATGATGACGAGGAAGAAGAGCACGGCCATCATCACCACCATCATCATCACGACCATGAGGGCGGCGAGGTGGAGGAATACGGCATCGGCACTTTTGTATATTACCGTCGCCAGCCGTTCAACATGGCGCGTTTCGATGAGTTTGTGGCCCGCAAGTTGCCGAAGAACGTCATTCGCGTGAAGGGTATCTGCTACTTCAAGAACGAATACGACAACTGCTATATCTTCGAGCAGGCGGGTAAGCAGGTGCAGCTCCGTGATGCTGGTCAATGGTTCGCCACCATGCCCGCTGATGAGTTGGAGGCCTTTATGGACCGTGAGCCCACCCTCCGTCGCGACTGGGACGACACCTATGGCGACCGCATGCAGAAGCTAGTCTTTATTGGGCAGCACATGGACAAGGAAGCCTTGACTCGGGATTTGGATGCTTGTTTGACGAGGTGAGTTTTTGCTAGTTTTTGCTGTTTTTGTGTTAAAATTCCCTATCTTTGACCCTTCAAAACAGCAAATCCTATGGAACATATCATACAAACCGTATATAATTGGGTTTGGAGCCCCGCTCTTGTGGCGATATGCCTGTTGGCAGGCTTGTATTTCTCTATCGGTACGCGCTTCGTGCAGATACGTCGAATACGCGAAATGGCGCGGCTACTTTTCTCGTCTGACAACAGCCAAAAGACTGGCATTACTTCATTTCAGGCATTTTCGATGGCCTTGTCGGGGCGCGTGGGCACAGGAAATATCGTCGGCGTGGCTACGGCCATCGGTTATGGTGGCCCAGGTGCCATCGTCTGGATGTGGATTATCGCTTTTTTGGGTGCGGGTTCGGCCTTCTCTGAGGCGACGTTGTCGCAAATATATAAGGAAGAACATAAAGGGCAATTCCGTGGCGGACCGGCCTATTATATTGAAAAAGGCTTGCGCTGCAAATGGTTGGCAGTTATTTTTGCCGTGTGCGCGTTAGTGGCGGCTGG
>CALEMB010000106.1 GCA_937902805.1 uncultured Bacteroidales bacterium | reverse complement strand
CGATCTAAGGCTCGGCAAAGCCTGTAAAAGCAAATAAACAACAAACAGCTCACGCCCGAAGACGCGAACCATTCGCTACTTACTCTTCTTTTACATCAAATTTGCCGATTATCCGTATAAGAATAAGAGCGTAAAGCTCGGTGTGGTTACGTTGGTATTCTAATTCCTATCTATAGTTCTTTGTGATTTAGTTTGGGGACAAAGGTAGAGATAATTTGGATTGGTGAGATAACTGTTTTGAATTTTTTCCATAATTCTCAAATGAAACGAGGCCTCCTTATGGAATAGGAAGCCTCGTCTTTCTATAGTTCAGTATGTCAGCAATTAGAATGTCACACTTTTGTAAGTTGTCATATCACTGTATTCATATGTTCCTGATACAATCCAAACAGCTCGCATTTTAAAGTAATATGTATGCCCTGATTCACCTGGATAATACCGTGTATGGGTAGTTGTGTTCACGTCATCAATTTGGTCGAGAATGGTATAGTTTCCAGAGGCAGACGTCGAAACAAAGATTTGGTACCCTGTGGCTTGACTCACTTTTGACCAAGTAAACTTGACATAATCGGAACCAGATTTTTGAGCCGTAAATGAAGACGGTTTGGGCAGTGTTATCGATGAACTGTATCCATAACCTTCGTCTGAACCATAATTATTAATGGCCTCAACGGCATATCTATTAATCCCGGGATGAACATCTGTGTCCCTATAACTTGTCGAGGACGTTGTTGTTTTTAACTCGTACGAACTTGTGAAAGGATTTCTCTTATATACTTTGTACGAGGTCGGATTTCCACAACCAGTACCTGCTGCTTTTGTCCATGAAACCGTAATGGAAGATGCCGTACCACTTGCAGACACTGAAGGAGGACAGGGCGCGTAGTTGGTACTACCTCCTCCACCACCGCCACCGCCGGACGAGTAATGGCAATAAGCATAGGAACTATATGAACTCTCCCCATAACTGTTTTCTGCTTTAACTTTATAATAATTGTCTGCACTAGGATTACTATCATAATAATAAGTGTTGCTAGTACTGCTCAAATAAGAATAGTTGCCACCTGTTGAAGAATAATATATGGTATAACGGGTAGCATTTGAAACGCTATTCCACGACACTCTGATTTGAGAGCCACTAACTTCGGCGGATACACCTGTGGGGGCAGATGGGGCTGAACCTCCGCCACCACCACCTCCGCCACCGGAGTAATAGCAGTAGGCATACGAACTCATTTCACTTTCATTTGGATAAGTATATGATGTGATTTTGTAATAGTTTTCTGAATTTGGTGCATCATCGTAATAATAAGTGTAGGCGTGATTAACATAACCTATTTCAGAGTATGGTCCATTGCTACTTGTTGAACGATATATGTTGTAATAGCCTGCATTTAAAGTTCCACTCCATGTGACATAAACCCTTGAACCGTTTACTTCAGCAGAAACGTTTGTCGGAACAGGAAGGTCAGAACTGGATCCACTACCGCCTCCACTATTTCCAGAATAATAGCAAGAAGTTTCACTTTCTGCGCTATAGCCATATTCATTTCTTGCTGTTACGTAATAATGGTTATCTCCTTCTCTTGGTGAATAGTCTGTAAATGATGTACCATAAACTACTTTACCATCATAAAATGAACCATTTGAAGTCCTTATCTCATAATCGTCGGCATCTTCAACACTATTCCAGGACACTATGATTGTCGAGCCAGAAACATATGAAGACAAGCCTGTTGGTGCTTGCGGCGGTTCTTTTTTCTTACATGCCACCATAAGCAATACAGATACTGATAAAAGCGCAAAAGCCAACAGTGTTCCTATCCAAACCTTTTTCTTCATTTTTTTATTTTGCCCAGTTCTATCCCATCGGGCGCATCGGTTTTAAGGTTAGTTTATTACCTTGCAAAGGTAAAAACAAGCCTTATAATGCATTCGTTTCCAGTGTCATCCATTTAGCGCGAAAGATTGTCCTTTTTGGTTGTCGGAAATGTAAACGGATAGGTGACACAACAACGGTTCACATTTTTGTGGACCACAAAAATGTAGACCACAAGTTTGTGAATTAAAAATTATCAAGACATACACTCGGAAAATCTCTCTTCAACTCAATGATTTTCTTCTGTTTTTGCTCCTCAAACCTATTGAAAGCCATGCTTTCGGGAAACAGCGGCCTATGTTGCAGCATCTGTCGCAACTCGACTGCCGCTTTCATGGCAGGCTTTTCCTTCGGGTCGATGGCGAAATCGACGAAGCGTTCCCAAATATAACGAACGGCCTGCTCGGTGGGATGCACCATGTCTTCCTTGTAAAAGCGATAGTCACGCAACTCGTCCAAGAGGATTTCGTAAGCTGGGAAATAATGGGCATTGCTGAATTGTTTACAGACGTGATCCACTGCCAATAGCAATGCTGCCTTGCTCAATTGGTTCTCATGCAATCCGTCCTTCAAGTGCCGCAAAGGCGACACCGTGAAGACGAATTGCTTGTCAGGATAGGCTTGCAACATCTTGGCGAGGCAGTCCGTCGACTGCTCCACAGTGAGGAACTCCCTGTCAAATTGGCGGGCGGGTAGTTTATGGCAATTGGAGGCCACCTGACCGTTTGCTTTGTCTCTAAACACCCACGACGTACCCAAACTAATGACGACCCACTTGGACTTCAAAAAATGCGCATGAGCCGCTTTCAGGCTTTCGTTGACCTGTTCCAGAAGCTCAATCTCAGAAGCATTCCAGAAGGCTGTATTGTGGCTGAAAGTACAATATTGCCTCTCGCCTACTGTAATCACATCCTCGTGTGTAAAAAGCTTGCCGCTGCCCAGTCTTTCCACCGATTGCGCGATGCTGGCAGGATTGTAGAGCACTCCGAAAGGATTCACCATAGCATCGAAGCCCAAGCCATGACAAAGACTGCCTACCTCGTCAGCGAAGCAGGAGCCTAAGAAGAGCAAACCATCGCCATAATGGATGGTTTGCTCCAGAGGATTAATACTTATTTCTGTCAGAAGCTTCATGTCTGGATTGCTTCGTTCCTCGCAATGACGCGAAGCGTCGTAGATTAATGGCCCATGAGGAACCTTTCCACCTCAATGCCAGCCATAGCACCTGTGCCAGCAGCGACAATGGCCTGACGATAGATGCGGTCCTGGCAGTCGCCACAAGCGAAGATGCCTTCCACATTGGTAGCTGTCGACTTTGGTTTAGTGATGATGTATCCTTCCTCGTCCATGTCAAGGATACCCTTGAATGGTTCGGTGTTGGGCGTGTGGCCAATGGCCTCGAAGAAACCATCCACATAGATGGTGCGTTCTTCCTTGGTGTCGCTGTGGTAAAGCACGGCACCTTTCAGTTTCTTCATGAAACCCTGTTGCTCACCAAAGAGTTCCTTTGTCTGATGCTTCCACAAAACTTCAATGTTGGGCGTGTTCAGCACACGATGCTGCATGGCTTTGGAGGCACGCAACACATCACGGCGGACGATAAGATAGACCTTGTTGCAAAGTTTGGCGAGATAGGTGGCATCTTCGCAAGCAGTGTCACCGCCACCAACAACAGCCACATCTTTTCCTTTATAGAAGAAGCCGTCGCAAGTGGCGCAAGCCGACACGCCGCCGCCTTTGAATTCCTCTTCGGTGGGCAGTCCGAGATAACGTGCAGCAGCACCCGTAGAAACAATGATAGAATCGGCCAAGAGCTCGCCGTCATATTCCGTCGTCACCTTGAAAGGACGTTGGCTGACATCGATGGCTGTCACCTCGCCCTCACGGATTTCAGCGCCAAAGCGCAAGGCCTGCTGACGGATGTCCTCCATCATATCAGGGCCATTGATACCCTTGGGATAACCTGGGAAGTTCTCGATTTCAGTGGTTTGGGTAAGTTGTCCACCAGGTTGCATACCTTCATAGACGACGGTCTTCACGTCGGCGCGGCAGGTATAAATGGCTGCGGTGTAGCCCGCAGGACCTGATCCAATTATCAGACATTCAATATGTTCCATTTTGATTAGTTTAGAGTTGAAAGTTTATAGTTAAGGGTTATTTCTTTGCAAAGGTAACTTTTTTTTCGCAAAGTGAACAATAGTTCGAAAAACATTCGTATCTTTGCAGCCGCAATTCGAAAGAATACATGCAATCGGGGTGTGGTGCAGTTGGCTAGCATTCTTGCATGGGGTGCAAGCGGTCGCCCGTTCGAGTCGGGCCACTCCGACAAAAGAGCAGCAAATTCTCTGCTGCTCTTTTTGTTTGCCACATACCTGTCATGGCGCATAAGACAACAAAAAAAGGACACCCGTATGGATGTCCTTTTCCTTTTCGATGCATACCATCAATATTCCCAGAGGCTTTGCTCGAAGTTGAGCATTTCTTCTTTGATGCGCTCCGATTCGTAGAGGGCGTCAATATTGAAAGCGTAGGAATTGATGTAACGGTCATAGACGTTCTCTTCTTTAATGATGTAGCTGTCGAAGATGCGCTTCTGCAGCACCTCATCATAGGTACGACGCTGGGCCGAGTTGTTGCGGTTAAAGGCAAAAGCCTTGGCCAGCACATCGCGAGAATCTTCGTAGGGAATCCAACACACTTGGGAGAGACCGCCATCGTCGTCGACTACAATGGGACCCAAGGCGATGATGCGGACAAGGAACTGCGACAATTTCTTGTCAAAGTACCAATCTTCCTTGATTCTCAGACGGGTCACATTAATCATACGATCCTTGAAGATAATCTCATTGGGTACTTCGGTGCCCAATTCTTCGCTCCAAATGACCGGCGGATCACCGACCTTGACGTTTTCTTTTTCAAAGTCGGCCAGTGTCAACGGCGTCACCATGTCGTCGATGTTGTTCTCGACACGGTAAGGGGTGATGTCACCACTCTGGATGCCGTCGTAAATGACCGTGATGAGGTTTCTCCAGTCCTCGGTCGGATTGACAGGATAGTAGAACACTTGATTGATCTTCTGACGGAAGTCAACTTCCCTAATCACCGTCTTCTTCCACATGACGTTAGATTCGTCAATTTCCGGAAGCGGCGAAGGGGCCTTTTCGTTCATGATTTGCTGCTGGCCTGAGAGGATACTGTTCTTCGGCGGCTTGATATCAGTGGTCTGGGCGTTGATGCTCAGACTGCCGAAGAGCACCGCAAGGGTCAACATGGAAACAAGTGTCTTTTTCATCTTATAAAGGTTTTAATTGTTTACTTGATTTCAATACCAAGAGGCGTTTCAAGGGTCTTGGTCTTGCCGTCGTTACCGCGCACCTGAATGGCGGTGAACACGAACATATCGCCTACATTGGATTGATTAATGGCTGACTTGATCTCCTCGGTGAAAGAGCCACTGTTAGCCTTGGCTTCCTTGGTAGTACCGCTCTTGGTCTTGTAACGGAAAGTATAACCGACCACATCATAATGTACACCTTCAAAGTCAAAATCCTTCATTTCGGCAATCACACCACCAGCACTAAGCAAAGCGTTCTTTGATACAACACCGTTCACCACGTTACGGATGAGAGCCGTAGGCTTCGGCAGGTCTTTAACGCGGAACTTCATGCTACCGAGGCTGGAGCCAGCGGAAGTAACATTGATGGTCACTTCGTTGGCCTCACCGGGACGCAGGTTATAGGTACCATTGCCCGTTCTGGTCAAAGTGCCGCTGCTGGCCGATGCGCTGATTTCACCACCGACACCACCACCGACTGCAATCGGGTTTTCAATACCACGATACACCACGTTCATCTTGGTGGCCGAAACACTCACCGCAGGAGGAGCCACGGTGAAGGAGCCCTGGAACGGATATTCCGCCATCTGGTTAGTGGAAGGATCCAACATATCGATAATACCAGTATAGGTGTGTGTGCCAACGCCGACATTCCATTCCAACGGAATCACGCCTTGGGCATTGCTGGTATACTCTTTTTCAGCACCGCCATCGAGTTTCACGCGGGCGGTCAGTTGTGAGTTCTTCCAAGCAGTCACCATGGCCTGGGCCTTATAGGTCTGGCCAGAGAGCAGGTAACCGCTTTCGGCAAACACCTTGGCACCAATTTCATCAAAGGTAAAGTCAGTGGCGTGGATGTCAGACATCAATTCGCTGACAGCATTCAACTCAGCGGTCTGAGCCTCAGAGATGATCTTGTTCAACAGGGTGACGTCAGCAACCAACACCGTGTGGTGGAAGTTGTGGTATTCCCAGCTGTCTTGAACCATGTCGGTAGAACCAGGATAGTAGCTAATCTTGGCACCATAGTAGTTGCCAGCATAGGGGAGCTTCTTCATTTGGTTCTCAGTATAGCCGTTTTCTTGCAAAAACTCTTTCGTTCCGAAAATACTATCGGTCAAAAGGCCAATTTCATGAAGATGTTCGGGACCAGCGGCCTTAACCACTTGATTGCGGAAATGCTTCATCTTCTCGGAAAGCTCGTATGACTTACCGCCATTGCCCGGACCTTCGGGATTACCCATCATGATTTCAGTGGGTTGGTTGTAACCGTCTCTTGACTTCACCTTGGAGGTGTTGATATCATAAATCGTACGTCCATTGAGGGAAGTGTTAGAGCTCTTCAGCAAACCTCTTTCATTAATAGCCATCTGGATTGCTTCTTCTTCCGAAGAAGCCTTAGATAGTTCAACTTGTTTCACCAAATCCCATTTCAAGGTTTCGACGTAGTTGATGAACTCAGTGGCTTCCTCTCTCAAAGCTTGGGCCTGCTCCCAATAGGGACCGACCTTCTCCTGATCAAGCCCATACTGCTCTTCAAAAGCGGCATATTTCTGGGCAATCTGGTTCGAGAGCGTAATATTGGTGGTTTGGACACCGGTATTCACAGTGTCGAAGGCATCGAGGATGTCCTTCGAGACATTCATTGCTAACAAGGCAGTATAGACCAGGTACATCATACCGATCATTTTCTGTCTTGGGGTTTCTTTGTAGCCTGCCATAATTCTTACTCCTTTTCTAAATTATACAATCGATTTGAGTAGTAGAATTATGCCTTGATATTCATAGCTGACAACATTCCACCATAGACGTTGTTCAAAGCGGTCAAGCGCTGTGACAACTGCGTCAACTGCTGGTTGAGTTGACCGGCATTCTGTGAGGAAGCGTTGAGGTTATCCATGTACTTGTTCATAGTTTCAGTCAACTTCTTGCTGGCAGCTGAAGTCTGCTCGGCACCTTGCAACTGCAACTCGTAGATAGAGTTGAGTGAAGTCATGCTGCTGGCCACCTTCTTGATGGTGTTGCCATCGAGAGCGCTGAAGTCGAGCTTGCCCAAAGAATCGGACAGCTTCTGGTTGGTTTGGATGTAGGCGTTCGAGAAGTCGGCGATAGACTTCGTGGCACGGTCCATAGCAGCAGCGTAGTTGGTGGTAGCGGCCATAGCGTTGGAAATGTCAGCCATCTGACCGGCGTTTTCAGCCAGTTTGTCGATACCTTTACCAAGTTTCTTGAAGGTATCTTCGGAAACATTCATCTTTTCAAGCATCTTGCTCAGCATGGCATCTTCAGCGCTAGTGAGATTGCTGGCAGAAGAACCGCCATTAATAGTGGCAAACTGAGTACGCGTTTTTCCATCCCAATCCTCTTCGAGTTCGCAGAAAACGTTGTCCCAAGCATATTCGACATGTTGAGGCTCGAAAGCCGACATAAAGAAGATTAATGCTTCGATACCCAGACCTAGAGCCAGCATGAAGTCAGCACCAGGAATGTGGGTCAGCTTGAAGTAAGCACCAATCATAACCACGGATGCACCCCAACCATAGAGGTATCCCATAAAGGTTTTGAACTTTTTCGAAGTAAGGAATTGTTGGAATTTGCTAAGTTCTTTCTTTGCCATGACAATTTGAATTTTAGATGATTTTTATTTTTAATAAATTAATTGATTTCATGATTTATCTATAAACCCTCGACATTCTCGGGTTGTCGCCCTTGTTGCGGCCCAGATAAGGCTGGATGCAGCGGAAGCCAGTGTAGCAGTTGGCCGAATCCTGATATTGGTAGTCGCGGGTAGTAACTTGCATATAGTAGGAAATGTCCTTCCATGAACCACCACGGACAACCTTACGCTTCATGACCGGCGGGTCGTCGATTTTTGCATTATAGGTGTAGTTGGGGTTCATGTCCCAAGTGAAGTTGTATGAGTTGGGATCATAAGCCGTGTTGGTCCACTCGGCAACGTTGCCAGCCATGTCGTAGAGGCCCCAGCCATTGGGCGGGTAGCAACCCACAACGAGGGTACGCAGACCACCGTCGGCGAGATAGTTACCTCTTCTCGGCTTGAAGTTGGCGAGGTAGCAACCCTTGGCATTGGTGGGGTTAGGACCACCCCACGGATAGGGGTTCAACATCTTGCCGCCGCGCGCAGCCCATTCCCATTCAGTTTCGGTGGGCAGACGGAACTCTGACCCATCAGCATTCTTTCTCGTACGCAGGTAGGCGTTGAGCAATTCGGTACGCCACACGCAGAAAGCGCGAGCCTGTTGCCAGGTGACACCCACCACCGGATAGTTGTCGTATGCGGGATGCCAAAAGTAGCGTTCCGTCATCGGGTCGTTAAATGAATAGCTGTAATCGTGAATCCAGCACAACGTGTCGGGATAGACATTGATAACTTCGGCACGGGCATAGACCGAGCGGTCGCTGTAGCCCTGCCGACGATTCGACCAAGCACCCTTTCTGTCGACATTAATGCCAGCATCAGCTTCGCCGAGGGAATAGTCGTTGTTCTGCAATCTGTCTTCCGAGAAATCCTTCTTGGCGGCAGCGACCATGTCAAACCAATAGTATGAATAATACAACTTTCTTGGGTCGATTTCCTTTCTGCGGAAATATCTCTCTGTTTCGGGCAGATACATGGGTTCAAGAGCCTCACGGATTTCCTGCTCCTTGCTGTTCCAATCGAGTTTTTCCTTCCAATTCAGCCTCGGGGGATCATACACCTCACCAGTCTTGCTTTCGGTGATGGCAAATCTTTCCGGGAAGTTGTCGGCAAGAATTCTTCTTGCGATGGAGTCTCTCACCCAATATACGAACTGGCGGTATTCGTTGTTGGTGATTTCAGTTTCGTCCATAAAGAAAGCCGAAACCGAAACCGTCTTGGGTTCATTCAGGTAAGAGCCTGTGATGTCCTCACCACCAACGCCCATTGTGAAGCTCCCTTGAGGGACGAAGACCATCCCGTATGGGTCGGGCTGATTAAAGGTTTTGTTGGACTTTCTCACTCCAACCAACTCACCTTGATTTGAATTACCACAGCTTGCGAGCAGCAATGCTATGGAAAATACGAACAATAGTTTTTTCATCTTCTTGATAATGATATGATTACTATTTTTACTTATTTCTTCTCTCTTCAATTTCGTCACGCCGAAAGCGTTTATTCATTATGACGGTTTAGAATTAAAAACCGCCAAAATTAGAAAATATTATGTCTCGGCAATTTATTTTTTTTACTTTTTTGCTATTTTTTTATTCTCAATGCGAATTATTCCAAATTAAAACGACTCGGTTTTTCCCAAAATTCATCACAGATATCTCACGCTTCGGTAGTCCCTCGGATTACGGTCGAGGTCGAGCTTGAAACAATAACTCAATGCCACTTCATGCGATCCCGGCACAGTCAGCCCCATAATATTAATATCGTATGCGTATGCAATGGTTATGTCCTTGAAAGTGACCCCCGCCATCAAGCCAACAGACTCCCGAGGACGGAAGTTGACACCAAACGAAAAAAGGTTGTTGTAGACGATTTTCGCGCTGGCATTGAATTGGGTGGAAGCAATGTCACTCATCACACTCACCGAAGGGACAAAGGTGAATCGGGGCAAATTCTCAAACTGTATGGGCCATCCCGCAACCAGGTAGAAGGTCCTGTCGGTGACAAAACTGGCGCTGCTCTCTGAATTGTCGCTCAACGCCTTCGTCATACTCTCGAGCACGTTGACAACTGAGAAACCCACATAGACCGACTCGGGAATCTGCCAGAAAAGGCCCACGTTGAAATCAAACAACAGCGAGCTCTCCTCACCCAGACCCGTCAAAAGCGGGTCACCCTCGCTGCCAGGATGCAGTTGGGAGAAGTCGACAGAACGGTTGATCAACGAACCTGCCAAACCGATGCCCAAGGTGGAACCGCCCAAATCGAGGTGGAAAGAATAACCCAAACCTATGTTGACGTCGTTCTCGAATCCAATATGATCTCGCATCACCGAAAAGCCGAGGCCACCGTGCAACACCCTCAGCGGCATATCGCCCGACAAAAGGAAGGTTTGCGGGGAGACTTTATTGCCATCAGGATCAGTGAAGCCAGCCCATTGCTCACGATACAGTCCCATCAGATTAATGCCCTCGCTCATTCCCAAGAAACCGGCATTGGCGTAGGCGTATGAATTGGTATAGTTGGTGAAAATGGGCGCTTGCTGGGCAAAGGCACCGCTCGTCATCACGACTGTGACCAACACAAGGAAAAGACGCTTTATTTTGCTATTCAATTGCAACATCATTGACGGAATTGAAGCCGCTAAAATACAAAATAAGTATTTATCGGGACAAATTAATTTGAAAAATTTACCTAAAGAGCCTGATGATATCGTTGCCATTAGCCAAGATGATCAGACCCATAACGATAATCAGACCCACCGTCTCAGCCACTTCCATGAACTTGTCGGAGGGCTTGCGGCGCGTGATGATTTCGACCAGCAGGAAGAGGATGTGGCCGCCGTCCAAAGCCGGGATGGGCAGGATGTTCATCACGGCAAGGGCGATGGAGAGGAAGGCTGTCATGCGCCAGAAGATGCTCCAATTCCATTGGTCGGGGAAGATCTTGCCGATGCTGATGAAGCCGCCCACACTCTCGTAAGCCTTGGTCTTGGGCGTGAAGATGAGCTTCACCTGCTTCCAGTAGTCACCCAACTCGTCGAAGGTCTTGGAGAAGCCTGCGGGAATGGCTTGGAAGAAAGTGTATTCCTTGGTCTCAATCTCAAAATAATCAGGCAGATAGGTTCTGCAATAGGCACCTATCACACCCTCTTCGGTAAGATGCATGGCCAAGGCAACCGTATCGTTGTCGCGCAGCACCCTAAGCTCGATATCTTGATTCTTAAACTGCTTGATGTTTTTCACAAAATCTTGATAGTAAGGCGTTTCTATCTCATTAATAGCGATAATGGCATCACCTTCCTGCAGTCCGCCTGCTTCGGCAACAGAGTTTTCCATCACTGCCTCAACGACGAACGGGAAACGATACGAGATGAAGTTGCCATCCTGTTTCTGCAAGAGTTTCGTGAGGGCATCCTCGGGCAGATTAATTAAGGTGTCCTTCCCATTGCGCTCCACCTCTATCGTCTGAGCCTTTTCCAGGATAATCTGCATCGGGATTTCTTGGAAATTCTCAATGTAATTACCGTCGATGGCTAAAATCTTGTCACCATCGCGAAGGCCGAATTCATAACCCAGGCTATCGACGCTGATACCGAATTTGTTCACTTCGGAGGTGGGCAGATACTGTTCGCCTTCCTTGGTGAGCAGGCCGATATAGATGACAAAAGCGAGGAGCACGTTCATGGTCACGCCGGCAATCATGATAATGAAACGCTGCCAAGCGGGCTTGGAGCGGAACTCCCATTCCTGTGGCGGCTGTTGCATCTGCGACTTGTCCATCGACTCGTCAATCATGCCGGCAATCTTGTTGTAACCACCCAATGGGAACCAGCCAATGCCGTATTCCGTCTCGTCACTGCGGCGCCAGTCGTCCTCGGACAAGGTGCTAAGATCGATAGGCTCATAGTTTTTCTGTTTCTTGCCTGCCGCATCCATGTATTCAGTGACGGTATATTTCTCGGGGACGTTCTTCGAGAAGAACCTGAAACACCATCTGCCGTTCACCTTCTTGCAGCGGAAAATCGAGAAGCCCCAGTCGAAGAAGAGATAGAACTTCTCAACGCGGGTCTTAAAGGCCTTGGCAGCAAGGAAATGGCCAAGTTCGTGAATGAAAATCAAAATGGAGAGGGAAAGGAAAAATTGTAATACCTTAATTAATATAGTCATTGTTTATTATTGAATTGTTTATTGTTTAACTGTTTAATTGTTGACTTCAGGGTGATTTAGGGTCATATATTCAGCGGGATTAATGGCGATGCCATTATGCCACAGCTCGAAATGCAAGTGTTGCGTCTTTTCAGAATCGCCCGAGCCACCCAAGATGGCGATGGCCTCACCCGCCTTGACATAGTCGCCTTCCTTTTTCAATAGGGTGGCGTTGTGCTTGTAGATGGAGAAATAGCTGTCCTCGTGCTGGATGCCGATGCAATAGCCGTCGTTGATGCTCCAAGTGGAGAACACCACGGTGCCATCCAAGGTGGCGTTGATGATCTGGTCACCGTCAGAGGCAATGTCGACACCATAATGGCCGCGGTCAGGGCCGAAGGCGTTGATGACAGTACCGTTGAGCGGGACGAAGAAGTTCTTCACAAGCGAGCTGGGCTTGGTGGGCGGCAAGTAGTCGTCGCCAAACAGGTTGTAGTGGTCTTGTGCCTCATATTCGGCGCGCAATAGGCTGTCCTGCACCGACTTCTTCAGCGTGATAGTGTCGGTAACACCCTTTGGCAAAGGCTCGTAGATACTCAATGTGGCCAAAGCGCTGTCGGCGGCAAAGTCGTAGCCTTCCACAATTTTCTTCATGTTTTCAAAGTAGACATCCCTTTTCATCATCTCCCTTTCGAGCGAGTCGGCACGAAGGTTGAGCTGGTAAACCTCACGGTTGAGCTTGGTGTCGGTGTAGCCAGGGATGTATTCGCGCAACGGCGTGAAAGCGATGATGAAGGTGGTGATGACGATAAGCAACAGGGCAATGCCGAGGATGACCAAAATGAGGTTGAGTAGGTTAAGCCTGAATTTGAGCATGGTGTGCCCCGTTTCGTCATGCGACATCGCGAAGTCATACTTGCGGTTGAGCTTCTTGAGCGAGAGCCACCTGCGCAGCCTTGCCAGCGTTATCGTCCTATCTTTTTTGTTTTCGGCCATTTTTGGGGATTAATGGGGTATTAATAACTTGCAAAAATAGAAAAAATTGCGGAATGGCTGAAAACTTTGATGGCTTACCGCAAAAAAGGAAAATGAAAAGCCACAAAAAAGGAAAACAAAATGCCACAAAAAAGGAAAATGAAATGCCACAAAAAAGGAAAATAAAAGTTGTAAGTAATTAAAAAATAAGTATTTTTGCAGCCGAAACAACCCACAAAAAAGAACTTACTCCAGAAGCCCTCTATACCCAACTCAAGACTTTCGGTTTCATTTTCGAGCAAATGTGCATTAGGGACTTAAAAGCCTATACTCCTGACTTTGACAGCCATTTGTCATATTACCACGACCGTTACGGATTGGAGGCCGACCTTGTCCTTCACCTAAATGACGGGCGATATGCGTTGATTGAATGTAAACTTGGCAGCCAAGAGATAGAAGAAGGAGCTGGGCATTTGCTTGAGTTGCAAAGCCTTGTCCGTGAGTATAACAAGCAGGAAAAACAAGTTCCCCTTCGCGAACCAGATTTGTTAATCATCCTTACGGGCGGCAAAATGGCCTATACCCGCAACGATGGGGTGAAGATTATTCCTTTGGCAGTATTGAAGCCTTAATTGTTGCTTTCTGACATAACCACGCAAAAAGGCCGACCGCTTTCGCAGTCAGCCTCCCAAGCCAACGGCCCTGGGGACGGTGGGACAGTGCCATTTTAGGCTATTTTTTGGGTTTTTGGTGTAGCTTCATTATCAGCGCATTACATCCTATTGGTTTTGCTCCCCTTTTGCTCCCCTATTGCTCCCCTTTTGAGATACTCCGACATAACTTTGACATAGCTTTGACATAGCTTTGACATACCTCATAGGTATCAAGCAGGTTCAATTCACCATACACCTTGAGGGCGACAAAGCAGATGCTGATGTGAGCCTGCCTTGATTTTGTTGTGGTTGAGTTGTAATTTTAGTCTTCATAAAGTGTCAAAGTCAGGAAAAAAGGTAAAAAACGCAAAAAGGCCAACTGCTTGTGCAGTCAGCCTTTTGCTCGTTATCATTAATTCGGTGGCCTGATTAAAAATTCAAATAAACGCCCATACCAATGCCTTTGGTGGCTGGACCAAAACTTAAAGTAGCTGTAGGCTTGCTGGCGCAATACTCGTTATAGACTTGGTAAGCGTTTTCTTTTTTGTTTTTACCTTTTACAAAGAACGGGATGGAGGCCAAAGCTGAAACTCCACCAGCAATGCCACCGATAGTTGCACATCCTACAACGGGCATATTAAAAATTAAACCAATTATTGCACCTGTAACCACAGTTCCTACAGGAACCCATATCGAAAGAATTCTTCCCGTCTTTCTTTGTTTGCATCCTTTTTCATAGTAGAATTTGGACTCAGGGCATCCATTAATAAGCTCCATAAACTCATCATTCGTCAGCTTTTGGCCATCCAAGTAATAGACATATTTCCCGAAAATATCTTTGCTATCGCTTTTCGTAATCAATCCATTCCTCAACACAACCACTTCCGGCGTTTCATCCATCAGGTTGGCAGCCAGTTGGCGGCCTATTCTCTCCATCATAGCGCGATAGGTGGAGCCAGAGGACTTGGCGGCACCCGCCGTGGTCACCACCTCGCCCGATTCCACATCAACAGCACGAATGTCCACGTTGTATTCGCCCGTTATTGAACCATCAATGTTTTTGTGCTCGGCCAAGAAGTTCACCGTGCCTATCAAAATGGACTCCACGCCCAAGATGCGGCCTACTTGGACGCATTGCTGAACCGTCAACTCTCCTTGAAGTTTCTGCTCTTTTAGGACTTCATACAATTGAGAGCGTTCCACGATGTCGAATTTCTTCGTCTCAAAAAGTGTGTTGATGAGCATGTCGCTGAGGCCTTCCACCTCGTTGGCGTTCACGCCCACGCCTGCCTTGAAGTCCATCACGGCGATTTTCATTTTCTTGTTTTGCGCCGTGGCCGCCATCGCAAAGGCCATCAGCAGCATGATGAGTAAGGAAATTTTCTTCATGATTTGATGATTTAGTTTGTTATTTGATTGATTTGTGTTTTCTAGGTTTTGGAAATGACATAAAAAAGAACCGCGAACTTCATTGTTGAGATCCGAGGTCCTAGACTACCTATCGCTACAAACAAGAAAGCCCACGGTATTCCGTGAGCATTTCCACTTTCTCTGTAGCGATTGAAGTTGTCTAGGTTTCAGATCATCCAAGAAAAGCGAAAACGCTTTTATGTCAATATGTTGTGATTGTGTTTATTCTGTCATTCAATAAGGATTGGTTTGAATTATCGGGGCAAAAATACAAATAATTGGCAAAACATGAAAACATTGCCAATAATTTGCGAGATGAAACGCAAAAAGGCCAACCCCACATAAGGTCAGCCTTTTGCTCGTTTCCAAAACTTTTGGACTGGATTGCTTCGTTCCTCGCAATGACGCGAAGCGTGTCATACGCGGATTACATCATGCCGTCCATTCCGCCGCCCATGGGCATCGGAGGTGTGGGAGGCGTAGGCTCCTTGTGGTTGCTGATGACGCACTCGGTGGTCAGCAGCATGCCAGCGATGGAAGCAGCGTTCTCCAAGGCGACTCTCGACACCTTCACGGGGTCGATGACGCCCGTGGTGAGCAGGTTCTCGTACACCTCGGTGCGGGCATTGAAGCCAAAGTCACCCTTGCCTTCCATAACCTTGTTGACGACGACCGAGCCTTCCAAGCCGGCGTTTTCAACAATCTGGCGCAGCGGCTCTTCCAAGGCGCGCTTGATGATGGCGATACCCGTGGTCTCGTCTTCGTTTTCGCCCTTCATCTTCTCGATGGCCTTGATGGCACGGATGAAACCGACACCGCCGCCAGGGATGATACCCTCTTCGATAGCAGCGCGGGTGGCGTTCAAAGCATCCTCCACGCGGTCTTTCTTCTCCTTCATCTCGACTTCGGAAGCAGCACCGACATAGATGACTGCCACGCCACCAGCCAACTTGGCCAGACGCTCTTGCAGCTTCTCACGGTCGTAGTCGCTCGTGGTGGTCTTGATTTGGGCTTTGATCTGAGCAGTGCGGGCCTCGATGTCCTTCTTGGCACCGTGACCATTCACGATGGTGGTGTTGTCCTTATTGATGCTGACCTTGTCGGCCTGGCCAAGCATTTGCAGGTTGGCATCTTCGAGCTTGTAGCCCTTCTCTTCGCTAATGACGGTGCCACCAGTCAGAATGGCGATGTCTTCCAGCATTTCTTTACGGCGATCGCCGAAGCCAGGAGCCTTGACGGCAGCAACTTTCAGCGAGCCACGCAGACGGTTGACCACCAAGGTAGCCAGAGCTTCACCATCGATGTCCTCAGCGATGATGATAAGGGCACGACCGGTTTGCAAGGTCTTTTCGAGCACGGGCAGCAAGTCCTTCATCACAGAGATCTTCTTGTCGTAGATCAAGATGTAAGGATTCTCATAGACGGCTTCCATCTTCTCGGTGTTGGTCACGAAGTAAGGCGAAATGTAACCACGGTCGAACTGCATACCTTCGACGACATCAACGTAGGTGTTGATGCCCTTGGCGTCCTCAACAGTGATAACGCCTTCTTGCTTCACCTTGCCCATAGCTTCGGCGATAAGGCCGCCGATTTCGCTGTCGTTGTTGGCAGAAATGGTAGCCACTTGCTTGATCTTCTCATTGTCGCCATCGACTTTCACCGACATCTTCTTCAGCGAAGCGACCACAGCGGCCACAGCCTTGTCGATACCACGCTTCAAATCGAGCGGGTTAGCACCGGCGGTGACGTTTTTCAGACCCGTGGCCACGATGCTTTGGGCCAAAACGGTGGCGGTGGTGGTACCATCACCAGCGAGGTCGTTGGTCTTGGAGGCCACTTCCTTCACGAGTTGTGCGCCCATGTTCTCTACGGGATCGATGAGTTCGATTTCCTTAGCGACCGTCACACCGTCCTTGGTGATTTGGGGAGCGCCATACGACTTTTCGATGACCACGTTACGGCCTTTGGGGCCGAGGGTCACCTTCACTGCGTTTGACAAAGCGTCGACGCCTTTCTTCAGGCCGTCACGCGATTCGATATTGAAAAGAATGTCTTTTGCCATAGTTATTTCAAATTTAAAGATTCAAAATTTAAAGATTTGAGATTAGATGATGGCGATAACGTCGGATTCGCGCATAATCATGTAATCCTTGCCGTCGAGGTGGAACTCGGTACCGGCGTATTTGCCGTAGATGACATTGTCGCCAACCTTCAGGGTCATGGCGTTGTCTTTTGTGCCGGGACCTAGATCGAGATCGGAAGAGCGTCGTGTAGGGAAAGAGTGTAGATC
>CALEMB010000105.1 GCA_937902805.1 uncultured Bacteroidales bacterium | reverse complement strand
GCGCATCGCTCTCATGGGCTACGGAGAAGGACGAGAAGGAGGGCGTGGAGACTCCGGACGACGACAACACCAACACCGCGGGCCAGGGCGACAACAACAACCCGCCAAGCGGAGAGTTGGAAGGATAGAATGACATCGGGGCGCAGGTTCGTAAGTAGCCAGGCTTATAGGGAGTGGCCCTACCCGAACTGTGGCGACGTGCACCAACCACCGCGCCCTGCGCTTATAGGAGAGCCATCTGCAAGGGTGGTTCTCTTGTTTTTTGAACACGAATTACACGAATTTTATGAAAATCGGACTTGTTGATGTTGACGGACACGCGAAGAAGAAGAAATGGGGAGCGACCATCTACCCGAACCTTGCACTGTGCAAGATTGCACGATACCACAAGCAGCAGGGCGACACCGTGGAGTGGGCATTCCCTTTCGAGCACTACGACGTGGTGTATATATCGAAGGTGTTCAACTTCTCGCCCGACGATATGACCTGCTACAATGCTGACCGCATCGTGAGGGGCGGCACGGGCTACGACATCGCAAGCCGACTGCCCGACGAGATAGACCGCTTGCAACCCGACTACTCCATCTACCCGAACGTTCCGAGCGACACGGCCTACGGATTCCTGACGCGAGGATGTCCGAACCGCTGCCCATGGTGCGTGGTGCCGAGGAAGGAGGGGCGCATCCGTCCGTATATGGACTGCGACGAGATAGCCATTGATGGGCGCACGAAGTTGGTGCTCATGGATAACAACATCCTTGCGGCTGGCGACTATGCCGTCAGTCAGTTGGAGAAGATTATCGAGCGCGGCTATCGTGTGGACTTCAACCAGGCACTCGACGCACGTCTGGTTACGGATGAATATGCAAGGCTGTTGGCTCGCATCAAGTGGCTAAATAGTCGCATCCGCTTTGGGTGTGATACCAAAGGACAGATAGCGGAGTGTGAAAGGGCAATCGCCATGATAAACAGCTACGGCTACAAAGGCGGTTATTTCCTCTACACAATGGTAGGCGGCAAGAGCGACTTCAAGGAGTCATTCGAGCGCGTCAATTATTGGTGGCAGCGTAACCACGACCATCCCGACGAGCCGCGAATCTATCCGTATGCTCAACCCTATCGTGACCCCGACAATCCGCATCATCCTATACCGCAATGGCAGAAGGATATAGCGTGGTGGGCAAACAAGCATCAGCTTTTCTATGCCACCGACTTCTACAACTTCGAGCCTCGCAAGGGATTCAAGTGTGCGGAATATTTCGAGTAAAGTTAAACCCATAAAACAACATAATAAATTTATTAAAAGTATGGCAGATTTGAAACTGAAGATTAAAAAGCAGCTGTTCAAACGCAAGGCTGCGAGTAAGCGAGAGGGGTGCCAAAACTGTTTTTGAGCACCTCCGAGCGTGAGCAGGCTCGCCGCGTAGTGGCAAGGTCGAGGGACAGACGAAGGCCGGCTACATCGGCAAGGTGATCACCAGCGGCAAGGCAGGCTTCGACGAGATAGCCCGCGAGAGCGCAAAGAACACCACGCTGCACCCCAAGGAGGCTTCGCTGGCGGCTGAGCTGCTGCTCGAAGGCGTGTGCGCCAAGTTGAAACAGGGCTTCATCGTTGACCTGGGACCCCTCGGAACCCTCTACCCAGCCGTCAGCGGCAAGTGGGAGGAAGACCCGAAAGACCTTGCTCTGGGCGACATGACCCCACGCGTGAACTACAAAGGCTCGGACGACATCATCGCAGCCATCAAGGGCGCATCGCTCTCATGGGCTACGGAGAAGGACGAGAAGGAGGGCGTGGAGACTCCCGACGACGACACGACCAACACCGCGGGCCAGGGCGGCAACAACAACCCGCCAAGCGGGGAGCTGGAGGGATGACCTTCGGGATGTAATATGTATGATGTAAGAGGGCTGACGGGTGTCGGCTCTCTTTAATGTATAACAATTAAAAACAAAGTAACATGATTTACAAAGATTTCGTGGCAGAAGCCGCACAGAAGATTATGGCAGCAGCCATCGCAGACAGAAATGCAGACGGGCTGAACAACGACAACGAAGGAATCGCAGAATATGCCCGTGGTAGCGTGAATGCTGCAAAGGAATTGGCCGACGCTCTCGACCAAGACTGGCAGAGCACACCCGTTGACGGCATCCATCGCTTCAGCGAGAAAGAGGAGTACTTCGACAACTACGTCAACTGGACTCAGAACCGCTAAGACGGCAGACGTGCCGTAAGTCGTCACTTGCAAGGCTTTGTCCCTTGCATACTGGCGCATTACTGGAGAGGCATCATCTATCGGGGTGCCTCTCCGCTTTTTATCAAGAATTTGAGAATTATATGACCCACGCAAGTGTATTCAGTGGCATAGGTGGACCCGAAGTAGCAGCAAGTATGCTTGGGTGGGAGAACCTGTTCCACTGCGAGATTAACCCATTCGGGCGACAAGTATTAGACTATTGGTACCCTAACAGCAAAAGTTATGAAGACATCACAACAACCGACTTCACAGAGTGGCGCGGACGAGTGGACGTGCTCACTGGAGGCTTTCCGTGCCAGCCTTTCAGTTATGCCGGGCGACGAAGAGGCGCGGAGGATGACCGCTACCTCTGGCCGTCAATGTATCGCGCCATCGACGAAATCCAGCCCACTTGGGTTGTGGCTGAGAACGTTGCTGGAATCCTCACGATGGTCGAGCAGGGCGAGGTTTCTAAGGTGGCAGGTTCAGCCACTCTTTTCGACGCGTTTGACGACCTTCGAGGACGATTCGAACTGCGAGAGACCTTTACCCTTCAACGCATCTGCACAGACCTTGAAAGTCACGGATATGCCGTCCAGCCGGTGCTTGTTCCGGCTTGTGCCGTCGGAGCCCCCCACAGACGAGACAGGGTGTTCATCGTCGCAAGGCGAATGGTTACCGACTCCGAAAGCCTCGGACAATTCGACAGGGATAGGCAAGGAAGAGGAGCCGTATCTGGACGGGAATATATGGCGAAGACCGAACGGGGTGTCAATGCGACTGAGTGCGATGGCGAATCGAGACATGCTGCCGACACCGATAACGAGGGATTGGAAAGGCATGGAGGGCAGGAATTACAAAGCCATCAAGGAGGGCAAGCAGCCGAAGAACACGCTGCCTGCGGTAGTGGACGGCTTACTCCCCACCCCGACAGCCATCGAGGGTGTGAAGTGGACGAACACATGGAATCCGAACTCGCAGATGGGGCAAAGCCTGTCAGCAATGGCGGGCAGCGGAATGTTGCCGACACCGACCGCAAGTTTGGAGAAGCAGAGCCACAGCAATCTGGAGAACATCAACCCACGGCAGAAATGGAATCTCTACGAAGTTATTGCCGAGGAGGTGCAGACGATTCAGAAGAAATCGCCGGATGCGGACGCTGGGCACAATTCCCGTCTGTCTCCCCTGTTCACCGAGGAAATGATGGGCTTCCCTTTGATGTGGACCGCCTTACCCTTTCTTTCGGAAAGTGGCGCACCGAAGCCCTCAAAGCCTACGGCAACGCCATCGTCCCCCAAGTGATGTACGAGATATTCCGAGCAATCGAACAAGTAGAAACCCCATAAAACAACATAATAAATTTATTAAAAGTATGGCAGATTTGAAACTGA
>CALEMB010000104.1 GCA_937902805.1 uncultured Bacteroidales bacterium | reverse complement strand
TTTGCCATAGATGACATTATCGCCGACCTTCAGGGTCATGGCGTTGTCCTTGGTGCCGGGACCTACGGCGACTACTTTACCTTGTTGGGGTTTCTCTTTGGCGGTGTCGGGGATGATGATACCGCTAGCGGTTTTCTGTTCGGCGGCGGCGGGCTCGATGACCACGCGGTCGGCCAGAGGTTTGATTGATAGCTTTGCCATAATTATTCAGATTTAAAATTTAATGATTCAAAATTCAAAGATTGAACGGCGGGCATTAGTCACATTTCGTGCCAAAGTGGAAAATGGCAGGGTTTTGTCAGTCAAGGTGACAAAGTGGCATTATCTCTCGATGATGGCATAATGTGTCACCTTACCGTCTTTCCACGCGCATTCCACCACTTTGCCGCCACGGGCGCAGAGACCTTTGAAATGGCCATTTTTCCACACCGATGGCAGGGCTGGCAACAGTTCGATTTCCCCATCATGGCTTTGCAACAACATCTCAGCGATGCCTGCCGTTCCGCCGAAGTTGCCATCGATTTGGAAAGGTGGATGAGCGCAGAATAGATTGGGATAGGTGCCAGCACGATGGGTGTCGTCAAGCCGAACGGCGGGCTCGAGTAGGTTCCTCAAAAGATGATAAGCATGGTCGCCATCATGAAGACGCGCCCAGAAACATATCTTCCAAGCCCGCGACCAACCCGTACCCTCGTCGCCACGGCGATGCAAAGTTTCGCGACAAGCATCCATTAATCTAGGTGTCTTAGTTTCTGTCAGCATAGTGCCAGGATAAAGCCCAAAGAGATGCGATACATGACGATGCTGCTGTTCCACTTCCTTGTAATCTTTCAGCCATTCCTGCAAATAGCCCTGCTCACTAACTTGCATGGGTGGAAAATGGGATTTGGCGTTGCGAAGACTATCAGAAAAAGCCGCATCCACGCCCAAAATCTTCGCCGACTGACAGACGGCATCATACAGTTCACTGACAATCTGCACATCCATCGTGCTGCCCATGCACACGCTGACGGTGGTGCTGTCGTTGAGCCAAAAGGCATTCTCGGGCGAAGTTGTCGGGGCGGTGACAAGCCAACCATGCTCGGGTTCTTCAATCATCGCGTCGAGGAAAAACAAGGCTGCCTCTTTCATTAATGGATAAGCCTCTTTCAAAAAAGCCATGTCTTGTGTGAACTCATAATGCTGCCACGCGTGAAGCGCCAGCCAAGCTCCGCCTGTGTTGGTCGCACCCCACGAGGGATGCTCGCCCGGTGCCGTGAAACCCCAAGGGTTACAGACCACATGTGCTGTCCAGCCTCGGGCACCATAGAAGTCGCGAGCTGTCTTTTGTCCCGACAGCATCAACCCTTCGGCAAAATATATTAATGGCAGGTGCAGTTCCGAGAGATTGCATATCTCGCAAGGCCAGTGGTTCATCTCCACATTGATATTCAGGTGATAGTCGCCGTTCCAAGGGGTCTGGATGGTGTTGGCCCATAGTCCTTGCAGATTGGGCGGCAGCAAGTCCTCGCGTGTAGAGCTAATGAGGAGGTAACGGCCATAGTGGAAATAACATGTTGGCAGCCAAGGGTCGTCGTTTACCAAGAAGTCTTTCCAATGGTCTTCCAAGGTCAGGTCTTGTTTTTCTTTTGGTTCACCAATCTCCAACTCCACGCGGTCAAATAGCTCATGATAGGCTTTCAAATGATCGTTTTTCACAGCATCAAAGCCTTTTGTGATGGCTTTTTGCAGATGTTCGTTGACATATACTTCTGGGATGGCACACATGAAATTTGTGGCGGTACAGAAGTAGATGATCGTCTCATCGCTGGTGGAAACCGTTTGTGTTTTGGCATAGTAGAGCATACCTTCTACGCCTTCCACGTTGCTGTCCAGCTGGCCACGCATGATGACTGCATCGGCATCGATAATGACTTCTGCTTTTTCGGGACGAGAAAGGTTTATAGAAAAGAAGGAGCAGGTCGTTGGGCCTGTCGAAACGCCGTCATTGTTTTTGGTCGGCCCTTCGACGAGCTCAGGGACCTTGAGTTTTATCACTGCCACATCATCGACACGGGAGATAAAAGCCTCACGCTCGTAGCGTTGGCCGCCTTTTTCAAAAGTAACTTTGTGTATGGCATCATTGAGGCACAACGTCCGTTGATAATTCGTCACGGAATCATCATTGGGATAATGGTATGTAATCGTCATGTTGCCCAAGGTCTGGTAACAGCCAAAAGGTACCTTGGCACCTTGACCGTGGCCCGATCCTACACCGCCACAGACGAAAGTCTCGTACATCAAGTTTTGGGCTTCGTCGTTCTTGCTTTCTTTCAACAGCCTTTGAATCTCTGGTAGAGATTGTAAAGCTAAAGGGTTACTATCATCACTCGGTGCGCCTGACCATAAGGTGATATCGTTCAGCACGATGGTCTCCTCCTCCACCCCGCCGTCGGGCATCATGCCAAGGTGGCCGTTGCCCAATGGAAAACATTCCTCCCAGATTTGTGCGGAAGCCGTATGGGTGAGGTTCCACTGCGATTGGGAGGCTTGTCTTTGACAACCCAAAAATAACAGCAATAACCCTATGTACAAAGGGGACTTTCGCATAAGGCATCAAAATCCTGCCAGCTCCATAGTCACCGTGGGAATCAGTAGCAAAGCACCGATAATAACCAACACAAGGATGAACTTCCAAATGAAACGCACCCACTTCTCCCATGGGATGCGGGCCACGCCAAGGGCGGCCATCAGGACGCCGCTGGTGGGGGTAATCATGTTGGTGAAGCCGTCGCCAAATTGGAAGGCCACCACAGTGGCTTGACGCGAGATGCCGATGAGGTCGCTGAAAGGCGCCATAATGGGCATGGTGATGGCAGCCTTGGCCGAACCGCTCGGGATGACAATATTAATCAAGGTCTGGATGCCGTACATAATTTCCGCCGAGGCAACTTTACCCATGTTGCTCATCGACTTGGAGAGCCCATAAAGAATGGTGTCGATGATGCCGCCGTCCTGCAATACGATTACGATGCCGCCCGCCAAGCCCACGATGACAGCCGCCGAGAGAATGTCGCCCATACCTTCGAGGAAAAGCTTCGCGATGTCGCTAGCGCTCTTGTCAACAGCCAAGCCACTGGCGATGCCCAGCACCAAGAATAGTGAAGCAATTTCCATAATGTACCAATCATAACCCAACACGCCCACCACAAGGAAATACACTGTGGCGAAAAGCAAGGTCAGAACAAAATAATGCACTGTCTTGCGCAAGGTGACGATGCTCAATAGAACAAACACCGCTGTTCCAATAGGCAACAAAGGCAAAGTGGCCTCGCTGTTACCGATTTTCAAGGTCGTTTGCGGATAAAGCACTGAGAATATGATTAATACCACCATTAGGAAAGCGAAAACAAACCATGCCTTTCGGGGTGTATATCGTTCCAATTCCTCTTCCTTCACTTCTGCCGACTTGCGCCAATAGGCATCGTCCTCATACATGATGGACGACTGCGGGTTTTTCTTCACCTTGTTGGCATACCACAACACGAAAACAATGCCCACCACCGTCAAAATGGCCCAACAAACGGCACGGTAGCCGATACCCGTGAACAAAGGAATTTCAGCTATTCCTTGGGCTATGCCTATAGTGAAAGGATTAAGCATGGCACCCGAGAAACCGATGTGCGCGGCCACATACACCATACACAAGCCCACGATGCTGTCGTAGCCCATCGAGACAGCCAAAGGAATGATAATCAAGGCAAAAGCGATAGTCTCCTCGCTCATGCCGAACACGCTACCGAAGAGGCTGAACAACAACATGATCAAGATGATGACGATGTTGTTCACCCCGATTTTTTGCATCAACTTGCTGCGTTCCAAGCGTTTGGTAAACTTCAGGAACGACAAAATGCCCATGTCGATGGCCTTACTCTTGTTCATAATCCAGAAGGCGCCACCGATAATTAATATGAACACGATGATGTTGCTCTGCTTGACGAAGCCCTTGTAGAAGGCCGAAAACACCTGCCATGTCTGCGGCTCGGCATGGAACTCGGCGGTCGCTGGCAGTTGGTCGGCATAATAAAACGTCATCACCGTTTCGTCACCAACCTGCTCCGAGACATATTTCCCCGGAGGGATAATCCACGTGAGCACAGCCGCGATGACGATGATGCAAAAAACGATGACAAAAGTATGTGGGACTTTGCGCTTTTTCATGGGTAATCGGATTGAAGCCACAAAAATATCAAAATAATCCTTATTTTTGCCGTCAAATCTAAAATCTGAATTAAAAATGAAAAAAATCCTGACCCTCTTATCGCTGGCCGTCCTCGCGGCTTTCGCTATGCCAGCCTCGGCACAAGAAAAGAAGATGTTCACCCCTGCTGACGCTTCCTACAACAACCGAAGCCTCTATGCCCAACGCCCTAACCAACTGAAATGGGTGGGCGATTCCGACATCCTGATGAAGGTGAAAGACAACGAAATCATCTCCATGACTCCCGGAAGCAAAAAGGAAGCCACCTTCCTCACCCTTGACGAGCTGAACGGCTACAAAAAAGGCGAGGGTGTCAACGACCTGATGCGCATCCCCCAACTGAATTGGATTAATGCCTACCAAGCCTATTTCTATGCCTTGGGCGACAATGGCATCACACTTAATAAGATGGACCTCAAAAAACAAACCATTAATGCCATTACGTCGATTCCGCAAGATGCTGAAAACCAGAATATTTGCGAAACCACATTGAATATCGCCTATACCATCGGCAACAATCTCTATGTGGCCAAAGGCGACAAGCAAATCCAAATCACCGACAACCCCGATGGTGTCATTGCTGGTCAGAGCGTACACCGCAACGAGTTCGCCATCAAAGGTGGCATCTTCTGGTCGCCCGACGGCAAGCTCCTCGCCTACTACAGCATGGATGAGCGCATGGTAACCGACTATCCCTTAGTCGACATCAACGAGCGCATCGCCACGACCAAGTCCATCAAATATCCCATGGCTGGCATGACGAGCCATCAGGTAACACTGCATGTCTACAACATCGCCACGAGCAAGGAAGTCATCATCAAGACTGGCGAACCCGTCGAGCAATACCTCACCGCCATCACTTGGAATCCCGACAACAAACGCATCTACATCGGTGTGCTCAACCGCGGTCAGAACCACTTGAAATTCAATGAATACGATGCCATGACTGGCGACCATATCCAGACTATCTTCGAAGACCGTGACGATCAGTATGTGGAGCCGCAAGGTCCCGCCTACTTCTTGCCTGGCAACCGAGACCAGTTCATTTGGAAGGCACAACGCGACGGCTACTATCACCTTTACCTGTACACCATCAGCAAAGGCACCTGCAAACAGCTCACCAAAGGCAACTTCGTCATCACCGACTTCGACGGCTTCTCGAACGATGGTAGCAATATTTTCTACCGCTCCACCGAAGTCAGCCCGCTGGAACGCCATTGTTACATGATGGACATCAAGAGCGGTGCCATCACCAAACTCACCAAGGAGCATGGCACTCACAACGTGGTACCTTCCGCGGATTGCAAGTATTTCATTGACTCCTACAACAGCACCGACGTGCCTTACAACGTGGATCTCATGGACGCCAAAGGCAAACTTTTGAACCGTTTGCACGAGGCCGAGAACCCGCTGAAGGACTACAATCTTGGCGAAACCACCATCGGCACCTTAAAAGCCGAAGACGGACAGACGCTCTATACCCGCCTTATCAAGCCCTACAACTTCGACGCTTCGAAGAAATATCCCGTCATTGTCTATGTGTACGGAGGTCCCCACGCCCAACTCGTCACTGATGAATGGACGGCTGGTGCTGGCATCTATCTCAACTACCTCGCCCAAGAAGGTTTCCTCGTCTTCACCCTCGACAACCGTGGCTCTGCCGACCGTGGTGAGGCCTTTGAGCAGTGCATCCACCGCCAGTGCGGCCAACTCGAGATGCGTGACCAGATGGTGGGCATCGAATGGTTGAAGACCCTACCTTACGTCGATGCCGACCGCATCGGAAGCGACGGTTGGAGCTATGGCGGATTCATGTCGACATCGCTGAAGATCAACCACCCCGAGGTGTTTAAGGTTAGCGTGGCTGGCGGTCCCGTGTTGGATTGGAAGTACTACGAAATCATGTATGGCGAGCGTTACATGGACACGCCCGAGGAGAACCCCGAAGGTTACGATTTGGTCAGCCTTGAGAACAAGACCGACAAACTCGAGGGCAAGCTCTTGATGATCCACTGCACCACCGACCCCGTGGTGGTGTGGCAGCACAGCCTCGTTTTCGTCGAGAACTGCATCCATAACGGCAAGCAACTGGATTATTTCGTCTATCCTGGTCATGACCATAATGTCTATGGCATGGATAGGGCACATTTGATTACCAAGATTACACAGTATTTTAAGGATAATTTATGATGGAGATTGCGTTGCAAGAAATCTATCAAAAATCGATTCAAAATCAATCAAAAATGATTTTCTAAGATTTTAAAACAGATTTTCCAAGATTTCTGCCGTAAGGCATCTACAAAAAAGCCCTCCGCCATATCAGCGAAGGGCTTTTACTATCAATAACCTTAATTGGAGTCTCTTAGAAATAGAGGTCTCTCTCTCCGTTCTTGATACGCTCAATGCGGGCCTTCAACTCGTCCAAAAACTTCGGGTCGACGTTCTTGAAGTTGTTCTCAATGCACTTCCAACCTTTGGCGGCCACTTCGGGAGTGGCATAGTCGACCAAGTATTCGCTCAAAGTAAGGATAGCATTCGGGGTGCAATAGCGCTTGATGAAGCCCGGCACACTGAATTCCATGAAGTGCTCTCCCGTGCGACCCAGACGGTAGCAGGCCGTGCAGAAGCTCGGGATGAAGTCGTGGTCGAGAAGCTTGTCGATGATGTCGCCCAACGAGCGGTCGTCACCTATCTTGAACTGCTCGCGGTGCAGGTTTTGGTCCTCCTGTTTGTCGCTGTTCTTCTCTTCTTCCTCGTGGTGATATTTGTAGTCGCCAATCTGCAAGTTGGTGCCGCCGTCGATTTGCGAGATGCCGTATTCGATGGCCTTGGCGCGGAAGGCGGCGTCCTCACGGGCAGTCAGGATCATGCCGGTGTAAGGCACAGCCAGACGGAAGATGGCGATGATCTTCTCGAAGGTGTCGTCGTCCACGAAATACTTCTTGTCGATGTTCAGACCCGAAGCGTCCTTGATGCGCGGGAACGAGATGGTGTGCGGACCCACGTTGAAGCAAGCCTCCAAGTGGTTGGTGTGGCGGATCATAGCCAGCACCTCATAACGCCAGTCGTACAAGCCGAAGAGGATACCGAGACCATTGTCGTCGATGCCGGCCTGCTGGGCACGGTCCATCGAGGTCAGGCGGTAGTTGTAGTCGCCCTTCTTGGTGTTGGCGGGGTGGTATTCGTTATAGATCTCAGGGCAGTAGGTCTCCTGGAAAATCTGGTAGGTGCCGATGCCGGCCTCTTTCACCGTGCGGAAGCCTTCCACGTCCAGCGGAGCAGCGTTGATATTCACGCGGCGGATGCTACCCTTGCCTTTCTTGGTGGCGTAAGTCACCTTCACCGTGTGGGCAATGTACTCGGGTGAATATTTCGGTGACTCGCCATAGACGAGAATAAGGCGCTTCTGGCCGTCTTCCTCCAAAGCCTCCACGTTGCGGACGAGTTCCTCATCGGTCAAAGTGGTGCGGATTTGCTCCTTGTTCGAGGAACGGAAACCACAGTATGAGCAGTTGTTGACGCAGTAGTTGCCCACATAGAGGGGGGCAAACAGCACGATACGGTTGCCATAGATGCGGCGTTTCAGCTCGCGGGCACCTTCCTTAATCTCCTCCACTAAAGCGGGGTCTGTGGTATTAATAAGGACGGCGGTCTCTTCCAACGTCAGACGGTTTTTGTCCAGCGACTTTTGGATGATTTCGTGCACACGTTCAGGGGTGCTTTTGGTGTTGTTGATGTAATCCCAAATCTCTTCGGACGAGATAAACGGCTTGTTGGGCTCGTCGGGGATGCGGCATTTTTCCGGATGAAATTGCATGATGCTTATGTTTTTAAATTAATGATTCTTGAGTAGTGCCGACTTCACCTCGATGCCTTCGATGCGGCCCAACTGGCCCGTGAGGGAACCAATCTCATCGGTGGTGCCTTCGAAAATGACGGAAATGATGCTGTAATTACCACGGGGAAAGCCTTGGCGGCAGATGATGATGCCTGCATGACGGGATAACACCGCGTTGACTTGTGGCGCGGCTTCACGGTTTCCCACATAAATAAGGACTGAGCCTATTCTCCTTTCCATTTGAATGTCCTCCGGATCAGATGACTATGATTCCCGCAGCGGCCTTGATGTCAACGCATTGTCTTCATCTCAGTGATAGTACGGCGGTTTTTGCGGGTGCAAAAATACAATTTTTTCTACAAATCCCTTTATTCTTCCAAAAAAGTACTACATTGGCAGCGGTTCTATGGCGGCTTTCGCCTATACATATCGAACTAAGAAGCGTTATGCTTGACTTGTGAATGAAAACGTAGGAAATTTTCATTGAAGTAACAAGGAAGGTATGATGGTTCACGCTGTTTAGCGTGGGCTTTTATCCTTTCTTTTACTTCGGGTTTCCTACGACCTTCATTCAGAGAAACGGTATATCAGTACCACGCTTCTTTTGTATTTAATTGCCTTTTAAGGTGCTGGAGAGGAATACTTAAAGGTTGTGCCCGACACGAATTTAGGGAGTTTCTAATGAAAAAAGCCACAAAATTATTTGTTGTTTTATTGAGTTTGGTTATTATAGTTCTCAATACATCTTGTTCAAATGATAACACAAAAAAATACGAAAAGCTAATTATTGGACAATGGCAAGTCAATAACGCACACAAACAACTAAACGCTAATTCAGTTCTTATTTGGGAATTTGCACCAGGAGGGTCTTTTATTAGTTACGATGATCACATTTGGTCTGGAGCATATGTAATAAACAATGACAAACTCTCGATTTCTTTCCCATCTACAAACGAATTGTGGAATTATAACATTATAAATCTTGACAATGATTATCTTGAACTCGATGAAATATACGATGATGGAACATTTAGTCGTTGTTTATTAACAAGATAGTCTAATTAATAGGTTCTAATTCTATCAGATTTGAAACTAGTTCTGTAAACAAGAACCCTACCCGCAAGAAATCCTCTTGCGGGTTTTTCTTTAGTACAAGTTTCTCGATTAATACTCCACTTTATCTTGTTTCGCTTCCCATACACGGTCTATCCTTTGAACATTATCGTATTAAAGATTTAAACTATCCGGATTCAAAAGAAATTCATAGATATTGATGAAAGTCACGCCATTATCATCTTGATACCGGCTGATGAAATCTTCCGTGATGACATATTTACGGAAATTGTCTCCAATGTGCTTAAGGCTTCCTAGTTCCTGTTCGCGTTTTTCCTTGTTGGGCAAACGCAGTGCTGATTGTATGTAGTAGCGATGACTGCCTTGGTTGCAAACAAAATCCACTTCCAATTGTTTTCGTTTGCTTACGCCATTCTCATCTTTAGTATTAAGAATAACCACACCAACATCCACCGACATCCCACGCAGACGCAACTCATTATAAATCAAGTTCTCCATCAAATGTATTTCTTCATATTGGCGGAAATTAATTCGAACATTACGAAGTCCAAGGTCAGAAAAATAGTATTTGGCTGGCGTGTCGATGTACTTCTTTCCTTTGATGTCATAACGAACAGACTTCTCAATGAGGAAAGCCTCCTGAAGCATTTCCAAATAGGCCTTAATGGTAGTGTGCGAAATATTACTATGCTTGACGGAACGGAAAGTGTTCTCCAACTTTGTCGGGTTAGTCAATCCACCGATGGATGAGGCCACGATGTCTATCAATTCTTCCAACTCCTCATCATTCTTGATTTTATAGCGTTCTTTGATGTCAGTCAAATAGGTTTTGGCGAAAAGTCCTTGCAAATACGCCTTCTTTTTTTCTAGGGTCGGCAACGAGACCAATTTGGGCAACCCCCCATAGATAAGGTATTCTTCCAAACCTTGTTCGCGACCACCTCGATAAACCGACATAAATTCACGGAAACTTAAAGGCGCAATCCTAATTTCGTCGCCTCTACCCCTAAATTCGGTAATCACATCTTTGGACAGGAATTTGGAGTTGCTGCCTGTGACATATACATCGGCATTGTCGATGTTCAGATAACTGTTCAACACATCTTCAAACTCCTTCACCTTCTGGATTTCATCAAGCAGAACGTAATACATTTGGTTGTCAGTCATTCTGCTGTCGATGTATTTGAGCAATGCATCAGGGTCACGGAGCAATTTGTTTCTCCGGTCTTCCAAGTCGATCCTTAGAATGTGGTTGTCATCAATTCCTTCTGCTTTTAAGTGTTGATAAAAGAGGTTGAAAAGCAGATAAGATTTTCCGCAACGTCGAATGCCCGTCACGATTTTTATCATCCCATTGTGCTTGCTATCAATGAGTTTCTGCAAGTGAATATCTCGTCTGATTTCCATGACAATTTACTTTTTTTGCGTAAATACGCAATTTTCGTTTGCAAAGATAGGTAATCTATCGTTACACGACTTCTTTCTACTTACTTTTTTTGCGTAAATACGCATTTTTTTACAGGCAATCTCAATACTCCACCTTGTCCAGTTTCGCCTCCCAAGCACGGAAGGTCTTAATAGCCTCGTCGCGCAACAAGGGAATGAGCGGAACTGTACGTTCCCCATAATGTTGCTCCAGCTCTTTGTAGATGAAGTCATCAGCGAAGTTAATGTCGGCGGCATCCTTCTTGGTGTTGCCATAGAAGACCTTCTTGATATGCGCCCAATAGATGGCGCCGAGACACATGGGGCAAGGCTCGCAGGAGGTGTAGATGACGCAGTCCGAGAGGTCGAAGGTGCCCAGTTTGCGGCAAGCCTGCCGGATGGTGTTCACCTCGGCATGAGCGGTGGGGTCGTTGTCGCGGGTGACGCTGTTCGAGCTGCCAGCGATGATTTCGCCATCTCTCACGATGACGGCCCCGAAGGGACCTCCGCCGTTTTTCACGCTTTCGTCGGCGAGGCGGATGGCCTCGCGCATGTATTCTTTATCTTGTTCTGTGATGTTCATAGCTATGTGTTAGTGCAGAGACTGACGTCGCCTGTTTATTAGTTTGTCGTCCCTACGGGACTCCTTATTTTCTGTAACGGGCTTCCAATTCTGCGCGATACCTGTCCGCAATGGTCTTTGCCAAAGCAATTCCATCGCCTTCCGGTTCGGCGCTGAAGGTACCAAGGCACTCGCGCCACCATTGGCCTTCGTACTTGCAGATGCGCTCATGATAAGCTTTTTCATCAAAGGGCTGACCCGCATCGACAGCGGCATCCACATCCTTGAAGAACTCCTTCCAACGATAGGCGTAATAGGTCGCTGTTAAGCCTGCCCATGCGCGACTGGCGTATTCGTTCAACAAGGCATCCTCCTCGCCCCAGGTGGTGATGATGTTGCGGGCATTGCTCTCAAAGTAGTCCTTGTCCTCCTCCGTCGTACCAATGGCTCTCGCATCACGGATCCAACGACCCACAAGGAAGGCGTTCTCCGTAGCCAAAATGGCATCAGTGTCGTCAAGAATGGAGGTCATGGTTTTCTCGATTTGATGCAAGGTCTCGTAATCGCCTTCACGGTAGGCCTTCACATAGTCGGCATAAAGGTCGCTGAAGTAGTTACCTAACAGCTGCCTCGTGATGTTGACGACATCGAAATGGCGCGTGCGGGTGTTGCAGTCGGCGGCCAGCAGGTCATCTAAGACATCCAACAGAGTGATGTTGTTGTACAAATAGGTCGGCGCGACATAATATTGGCGGTATTCGTTGATTTCACCCATGGTCGGCCTCTGGTTGATGCGCACGGTCTGACCTGGCGACGACACCTTATTATAAACGCTGTCGGCCAGCAGTCTCCATGCAGCTCTCATGTTCGGGTCTTCCTTGCCAGCACGTTGGTCGGCAAGACGCAGCACCCAAGCATCCACATCCTTGGTAAGCGGGTCGTTCCATGCCTTTTCAAAGACATATTCATACATAAACGGGTTGCAGTCGAAGCCCTCCAGCGTAGAGCCGATGCCAACGAAGTTGTCGCCGCCTTTAGCGAACGCACGCTCAATCCTGACGTTCACAGTATCAAGATTGCCGGCCAGCATCGAGTTGCCACCAAAGTTGCCAAGATAGCACCAAATGTAAGGCACGCCATAATAAGCGTTAGTGCGCTCCCACACAGGTTGTCTTTCGCAGTAGTAATCGAGCATGATGTGTCTATCTTTCGGCATGGAGGTGATGTAGGCCTCAATGCGGTTGTCGACCTCCCAGTATTGGCGTTCGTTCCAGAACAGCCATGCCATCTCAAGCCACTTGGCTTCAGGGTCGGCAGCCTCCAGCGATTCATAGACCTGACAGCTCACGCGACCCAGATATTCGGGCTCCCAGCTAGGCGGGATCATCTCATTGAAGATATCTATGCCATAGATATGGTCGGTGCCGTAGAATTCAATCTCTTTCTCGACGAATTTCTTTTGTATCTGGGCATACAACTCACATTCTGGGTCGAGGAACTTGCACCAGCAGATGCTGTCGAAACCCGCCCAGTCACCCAAGGAAGCCAAAGGTGCATCGGGATAAATCCTCTTAATGCAAGGAGGCACATGTCCTGCAAAGCCAGGCAGCACTGGCTTCATGTTGAGTTCACGCTCACGGGCCACAATTTGTTTTTGCAGCTCCTTTTGATTATCGAGCCACGACATGGGCAGCGGCCCTCCCCAGCGGTCAATGTTCTGCATACGGTGCCACGGCAGGTGAGCCGGACCCGTGAAGTAGCTACGGATTTCCTCATCGGTGAGACCGAATTCACTCCACACTTCATACCACACACTTTCTTGTCCCGTGATGGCCAGTGGCAGGTTGATGCCATTGAGTGCCATCCAGTCGATGAAGTGCTCCCATTGCGACCAGTTCCACCAGGGCAGGGTGTAACCGAAAGTGCAGTAATTCAAGAAGAAACGGTCAGGCACGCGGGCGCTGAGACTGACTTTTTCGGCCACCTTAGGCATCATGGCAGGAATCTGCAAAGGCTCCTCTTTGAACCAAGAATATTGCGCCAAGCAATAGTATTTCAGGTAATGGTTGAGGCCTACGGCCATGCTATTGGCGTTGTTGCCGCGAATAACGAGGTTTTTCCCTTGGGTTTCTATTTCGAAACGGTCGATGGTGTCGGCAAGCCGTTCAAGGACAATGTTTTCCGAATACTCAGGTACCACACGATTCACCAAGCCACGCATAGCGATGACATCGGGGTCGGTTTCCTTTTTCGTGCAGCCAATGAACAACACGAGGCCCAGGAGGGCAAAGAGGTAGAGCTTTTTCATAGCAAAAGGTTTAATTGAGGCAAAAGTATTAAATTTGTTGTTATCTTTGCCGAAAAATCATCCGATGAGAAAGATTTGGTTTTGGATAGTCGTTTTGATGCTTGCCTTCACCGCCTGCAAGAAATACGAATCGCCCTCTTCGGATGGCGTCACTCCCCTGCCCCATCATATCGACCACGCTTATAATATCGGAGAATATTTTCATAACGACACCTTGGAAGGCATTGTTTTCCACACCGTATCAGGAGGTTTGAATGGCCTCATTGTTTCATTGGACGAAATCCAATTGGCGTGGTGCGAAAGCAACTATGTCAACAGCCTGACAGGTGCCACCAACCCTTACGACGGCTGGCGCAACACCAACATCCTCATGGCCAACTACGACCTGCGCCATTATCCCGCCATACGATGGAGTCACCTGCGAAACACATGGCATCTCGTGCACCAAAACTACCCCATCATATCGCGGCAATGGTTTGTGCCTTCAAGTAATGAGTTGAACAAATTGCTGCAAAACCAAGCTGCGGTCAATGCCACCTTAAGTTCGTTAGGCTATCCGACTTTGGAAGACAAGACCTACTGGTCGAGCACCGAACTAGGCACAAGAAGTGCTGCCGCCCTGCAGATGCAAGACAGCAGCATTGTCGTTAAGGAAGCCGTGAAAGACCAAGTCTTTTATGTAAGGGCCGTTCGTAACTTCTAATATTATTTCTTCGCTACAGGGTCGCAGGTGAGACCTATGCCCAACTTCTTGAAGATTTTCCTATCCACCTCGCTGAGCATCACCGTGCTATGCACCTGACAGTCTTGTAGTTGCGGCAAGCATTCCAAAGCATTCTTGCAGTTTTCGTCCCAAAGGCTGAGCATAGAGAGGGCAACCAGCACCTCGTCGGTATGTAGACGCGGATTGTTGCCGTGCAAATAGGTCACCTTCGTGGTCTGGATAGGTTCAATCATCGCTTGCGGGATGAGTTTCACCTCATGCGGTATACCTGCCAAATGCTTGGTGGCATTGAGAATCAACGCAGCGCTGGGACCAAGCAAATCACTGGTATGAGCGGTGATAATGATGCCGTCTTCCAACTCAATGGCAGCGGCAGCAGCACCTTCCTTTTCTTTGCGTTCTTTGGCGGCAATGGTGGTCTTGCGGTCAGCGGTGGTGATTTTGGCCTGCTTCATCAACAAGGCGATTTTGTTCACCTCGTTTTCAGAGCCTTTGCCTTTGGCCAAATCACATAGAGCATTGTAATAGCGGCGTATGATTTCCTGTTTGGAGGCCTCGCAACACACGGCATCGTCGCTGAGGCAGTAACCCACCATGTTGACGCCCATGTCGGTAGGCGACTTATAGGGGTTCTCGCCGTAAATGCTCTCGAAAATGGCATTCAGCACGGGGAAAATCTCAATGTCGCGGTTGTAGTTGACGGCGGTCTTGCCATAGGCTTCCAGATGGAAGGGGTCAATCATGTTGACGTCGCTGAGGTCAGCAGTGGCAGCTTCATAGGCCACGTTGACAGGATGCTTCAACGGCAGGTTCCATACGGGGAAGGTCTCAAATTTGGAGTAACCGGCCTTGATGCCACGCTTGTTCTCATGATAGAGCTGACTCAGACAAACCGCCATCTTGCCGCTGCCAGGTCCCGGGGCAGTGACCACCACCAGTGGGCGCGTGGTTTCCACATAGTCGTTACGGCCAAAACCATCTTCCGAGTCGATGAGGGCGACATTGTTAGGATAGCCTTCGATGATGCGGTGGTAATACACTTTGATGCCCATGCGCTCCAAGCGTTGGCGATAGGCATCGGTGCTGGCTTGACCATTATAGTGGGTGACCACCACCGAACTCACCATGAAACCACGACTCATGAACTCCTCGCGCAGACGCAGCACGTCCACATCGTAAGTGATGCCCAAGTCGCCGCGCACCTTGTTTTTCTCGATATCTACGGCGCTGATGACGATGACGATTTCTGCCTCGTCGACCAACTGCGACAACATCCTCAACTTGATGTCGGGCAAAAACCCTGGCAACACGCGGCTGGCGTGGTAGTCGTCGAAGAGTTTGCCGCCAAATTCGAGGTAAAGTTTATCGCCGAACTTAGCGATGCGTTCCTTGATGTGTTCAGATTGGATTTTGAGGTATTTCTCGCTGTCAAACCCGTATTTTGAAGTGGTTTTCATAGTGCTAAAATCTTAAAATACGGGATGCAAAGATATGTGTTTTTGAAACACCAAAAACAAATTGGCATAAAAAAAGGTCGCCCAACGAGCGACCTTTTTCGTTTTGAAACGAAGGTTTACCAAGCGAAGAGCGGATAGTCCTTCATCATCTTGTTGACCTCGGCGCGGACGGCGGCAATCTTGGCCTCCGAAGCGGTCTTGGTCTCAGGATTGATGTCGCCGATGACGTCGTCAATCATGTCGACAATGATGGGCATCTTGTCTTCCTTCAGGCCACGGGTGGTGATGGCGGGCGTACCGACACGCAGACCAGAGGTCAAGAAAGGTGAACGGCTGTCGAAGGGCACCATGTTCTTGTTGACGGTGATGTCGGCAAGGACGAGGGTGTTCTCAACCATCTTACCGGTAATCTCCGGGAACTTGCCACGGAGGTCGATCAGCATGGAGTGGTTGTCGGTACCGCCGCTGATGACTTGATAACCTTTGTTGACAAAGGCATCGGCCATCACGCTGGCGTTCTTCTTCACCTGCATGATGTACTCCTTGTACTCGTCGCTGAGGGCTTCGCCGAAAGCAACAGCCTTGGAGGCGATGACATGCTCCAAAGGACCACCTTGGATGCCTGGGAACACGGCGCTATTGATGAGGGCTGACATCATCTTCACTTCGCCCTTCGGGGTCTTGCGGCCACGCGGGTCTTCGAAGTCATGACGAATGAGGATCATGCCGCCACGAGGGCCACGGAGGGTCTTATGCGTCGTGGTGGTGATGATGTGGCAGTACTCCAGCGGGTCGTTCAGCAGGCCCTTGGCGATGAGGCCAGCGGGGTGGCTGACGTCGGCCATGAGGACAGCACCGACCTTGTCGGCGATGGCGCGCATGCGCTTGTAGTCCCAGTCACGGCTGTAGGCAGAAGCACCGGCGATGATGAGTTTCGGCTTGCACTCGAGGGCAATCTTCTCCATCTCGTCGTAGTCGACGCGACCGGTTTCCTTGGCCACGTGGTAGGCGACGGGCTTGTAAAGCATACCCGAAGCGTTGACCGGGCTGCCGTGTGAAAGGTGACCACCGTGCGAGAGGTCGAGACCCATGAAGGTGTCGCCGGGCTCAAGCAGAGCTTGCATCACAGCCATGTTGGCTTGTGCACCCGAGTGGGGTTGCACGTTGGCGAAGGTGGCGTTGAACAGCGCGCAGGCGCGGTCGATGGCGATTTGTTCGCTCTGGTCGACGATTTGGCAGCCGCCGTAGTAACGCTTGCCAGGATAACCCTCGGCGTATTTGTTGGTCATGACAGAACCCATGGCCTCCAGAACTTGCTCACTGACAAAGTTTTCCGAAGCGATGAGCTCGATTCCGTGCATCTGACGCTCTTTCTCTTGGCGAATCAGATCAAAGATTTTTTCGTCTCTTTTCATATTTGTTGAATTGTTGAATGTTGAATCGTTTAATTGTTGACGCGGGACTGCGGGACCCAGAATGACTACCTCCAAACCTTTACCGTCATGGCGGAGGAACATCCGCCATCCCCTGCGCTATGAAAGACAAATCCTTTTGCGCAGGAGATTGCGGATCAAGTCCGCAATGACGATCAACAGTAGAGGACCATCCTCCGCAGTCCAACGTCCGCATTTCCGCTGCAAATTTGCGAAATTTTATTGAGTCTACGATAAAAAATCTAACTTTTACTATTTTTGTCGGCCTAAAACCAATCATTCGATGAAAAACAAGTCTTTTTTCGCCCTTTTGATGGCATTTATGATGGTCATGGCCTATGCTTGCAAGCCACAACAAAGACAACAAAATGAAGTTGAAGTGGCCATCGACTATTCCGACACCACCTATTGGTACAGCTGCGGCGACACCACAAAAGCTGCCGATGTCTTCTACGTCTATCCCACCGTCTCGACGATCTCTTTCGTTGATAACGATTCGTCCTGGTTTGCCGACATCACTCTACCCGAGGTGCGTGAAGAAGCCAACGGCAACCAGCGGTTCAACAAGATGCTGTATGGAGAGTACAACTTCTATGCGCCCTATTACCGACAAATGATTTTTGAGGCTTATATCCAGCCCACTCCTTTTTTGGACTCTTTGGCCCAAATAGCAGCCAAAGATGTCAACGATGCCTTCCAATATTATATGACGCATTACAACCACGGCCGTCCCTTCTTCCTGATGGGCCACAGCCAAGGCTCGCAGTTGCTTATCGAACTGCTGAAACGCGGCATGACCGAGGAGCAACGCCAACTTATGGTGGCCGCCTATTGCTTTGGCTATCATGTCACTGCAGAAGAGTTGGCCGCCTATCCCCAAGCTTTGAGACCTGCCACGGACAGCATCATGCAAGGTTTGATTATTTTCAACTCCGTAACTGACACGACCGCCATCAGCATAGCGTCGCGCGGTGATGTGATAGGCATCAATCCCACGACTTGGACGATGACAACGGACACTATCCCTGCCGAGTTCCAATTAGGTATGGCCAAATACAACGAGGCCCGCGACAGCGTTTTGATAGTTCCTTGCCCGACAAGGACAGTCCTCTACAACCACACCACCGTCTGTCCCGACCTCGACCCTGAGATGGTTTTCATCCCCGCCTACGAGCAGATGTTCCCGAAGGGCAACCTCCACTTTGCCGACTCTTGGCTGTTTGGGGGAAATGTTTTGAAGAATATGAGGTGTAGGTTGAGAAATCACAAATTTTGACTATTTTTGCGCCCAAAATAAATCCCAACGATGAAGAATTTTGTTGAAGAACTCCGCTGGCGCGGAATGCTGGCACAGATGATGCCAGGAACGGAAGAACTCCTCCAGAAAGAAATGGTAACGGCCTACCTCGGCACCGACCCGACGGCCGACTCACTGCATATCGGTCACCTTTGCGGCATCATGATGCTGCGTCATCTGCAACACTGCGGCCATAAGCCCATCATCCTTGTGGGCGGTGCCACAGGCATGATTGGCGACCCCTCGGGCAAGAGCCAAGAGCGTAACCTCCTCAACGAAGAGACCTTGCGCCACAACCAAGAGTGCATCAAGGCACAGGTGGCGAAGTTCTTGGACTTCGATTCGAAGGAACCCAACGCCGCCGAGATGGTGAACAATTACGACTGGATGAAAGACTTCACCTTCCTCGACTTCGCGCGCGAGGTGGGCAAGCACATCACCGTGAACTACATGATGGCCAAGGACAGCGTGCAGCAACGCCTCAACGGCACCGCCCGTGATGGTCTGAGCTTCACCGAGTTCACCTATCAGCTCCTGCAAGGCTACGATTTCCTCTGGCTCTACCAGCACAAGAACTGCAAACTGCAGTTGGGTGGTAATGACCAATGGGGCAACATTACCACAGGCACGGAGTTGATTCGTCGCACCTTAGGCTTCGAAAACGAGGCCTTCGCCCTCACCTGCCCGCTCATCACCAAAGCCGACGGCAAGAAGTTCGGCAAGACCGAGAGCGGCAACATCTGGCTCGACCCGAAGCGCACCACGCCATACAAGTTCTACCAATTCTGGCTCAACGTCAGCGACGAGGATGCCGAGAAATACATCAAGATTTTCACCTCCTTAGATAAAGAGACGATTGACGCCCTTGTTGAGGAGCACAAGAAAGACCCGGGGATGCGTGTGCTGCAAAAGCGTCTCGCCCAAGAGGTCACTGTGTTGGTGCACTCACAGGAAGCCCTTGATGCCGCCATCGAAGCCTCTAACATCCTCTTCGGTAAGTCCACCAAGGAAGGCTTGGAGAAGCTTGACGAAGCGACCTTCTTGGACATCTTCGACGGCGTGCCGCAGGAACACATCGCCCGCACCGACCTCGAAGCCGGCATCCCGATTGTGGACTTCATGGCCGTCAACACGCAGATCTTCCCCTCCAAAGGTGAAGCCCGCAAGATGACGCAAGCCAACGGTGTGAGCGTCAACAAGGAAAAGGTCACCTTGGACAAAGTGATGTCTCCCGCCGACCTCATCGACGGCAAGTACATTCTGGTCCAAAAAGGCAAGAAAAACTACTATCTTGTAGTGGTTGATTGACAGCGCATTACATTCTATTGGTTTTACTCCCCTATTGCTCCCCTTTTTATCGCCTTTTGGGTAGCGCTAAGGTAAGGTTATCTTAACGCTTACCAAACGATAATATAAGTAGTATAGACCCTTATTTCAGCGCCTCTTCAGCCTGTTTAATAGTACTACGCTCGCCGTTGACGAAGGCGACAATGAAAGCATCCTTGAAGCCCAAATTACGCACTTCGTTTTGGCGTGCTACGGCTTCTGCCTTGGTCAGAAAATGGCCCGAAATGTAGCGATAGGCACCTTTGTATTCATAAACTGCCACATCTTTCACGCCTTTAAATGCAGGGTCGGTCACAGGCAGTTTCTTGTCCAGGGTAGAAAACTGTACTGCAAAATAAGTATCGCCTGAAGCAGCGGATTTCTCCGTAGCATTAGGTTTAGGATTTGCGGAAACATGGTTTTCAGCTTCAAACTCCTGTTTGTATTCCTCAAATGCACGATACAGCGACAAAGCCATTTGTTTTTGTCCCTTTTCAGAATTAAGAAACTGCTCTTCCTTGGTGTGATTAATAAATCCCAATTCCACGAGAATGCTCGGCATGGAGGTCTTCCATAACACCAAGAAACCAGCCTGTTGCACGCCCCTATCATTACGGCCTCTGCTGGTAAACTGCCTTTGTACCTTGTCAGCCAGTTTGAGGCTTTGGCTCTGGTAGAGGCTCTGCGAAAGCGAAAAGAGGATATAGGCCTCGGTGCTGTTCGGGTCGAAGTTGTCGTAGGCGTCAGTGTTGTCTTCCAACAAAATAGCTGCGTTTTCCTTCTTTGCCACGTTCAAGTTGGCCTCGTTTTTCGACTCACCCATGACGAAGGTCTCGGCACCGTATGCCGCATTGGCGGTCTCGGTGGAGTTGCAATGGATGGAGATAAACACGTCCGCGTTGTTGCGGTTAGCGATGTCGGCGCGCTCACTCAACTCGACAAACTCGTCAGTGCTGCGCGTGTAGACGACCTTCACGTCAGGAAGATTTTCCTGGATCAAGTTTCCAAACTTCAAAGCCACAGCCAAGTTAATGGCTTTCTCCGTTGTCAGCTTACCCAAGGCACCCGAGTCCTTGCCGCCGTGACCTGCGTCAATGACGATAGTCTGGATTTTTTCGCCCTTTTGGGCAAAGACACTCATCGGCAGCAGAAAAATCAAGCAAAAAACACCAAATTGTAAAATCTTTCGTTCTATCATATTGAGTTTGTTATTAATGCGCGAAGAAAAACTATCTTTGCAGCGAATTTCAACGGCACAAAAGTAATCGTTTTCAATTTGTTAGAACGCAAAACATACTTGAAATATTTTTCAACAGCGGCATTTTGTCTGCTCGTTGGAACGATTCTTTTGCTCTATGGTTGCAAGCAAACTTCTCATATTGAAGCAAATACATACAACACCGAGGCTATTGAAAACGACAGCACAGTTGTGGTCCAAGAGCGCATCACTGACACGATAACACTGGTTATGGGCCCAGAAGAGACGGTGCAAAACACCATTTTGGACACGATTAAAGCCGTGGCTGACACCTTGATGGTGGGCTTGGATTCAATTTCGGACACCCTTGTGGAGACGCAAAGCATTGCATCTCTACAACAAGATACCACGGCCAATGACAGCCTCAAACCTGCCACGCCCCAGCGTATCACGCCAAAACGCTCCGAGTCGGCCATCGAGGTACAGGTGATTTGCTCGGCCTCGGATTCGTCCTTCCGCGACATGAGCCAAAAGAAGATTTTCTATTTCGGCAATGCCGAAGCCAAATACGACGACATCGAAATAACTGCAGCCTGTCTGGAATTCGATCTTGAAAACAGCACCTGCCGTGCATATGGCGTCGTCGATTCGTTGGGCAAACTACAAGGGCGGCCTGTCTTCAAGCAAGGGGAAACCACCTTCGAAGCGAGAGAGATGCTTTACAACTTCAAGACGAAGAAAGGCATCATCACCAAAGTATGGACCGAGGAACAAGGCGGCTACCTGCATGGCGAACGCGTCAAGCGTATGGACGACAACACCATCAACATCCGCTCAGGCGGTTACACCACCTGCGACCTCAAGGATCACCCGCACTACCAGTTCAAGTTCACCAAGGCCAAGGTCATCCCCGATGACAAAATCGTCACCGGACCCATCTACATGACCATTGCCGATGTCCCTCTGCCACTGGCGCTGCCGTTTGCCTTGATTCCCAACACTAAAGGCAAAAAGTCGGGTCTCATCCTCCCCACATATGGTGAGTCGGCCAACCGAGGCTTCTACCTTGAAAACGGTGGTTATTATTGGGCCATCAACGACAACTACGACCTGCAAATCTTGGGCGACATCTACACGCGTGGCTCATGGGGTCTCAAGCCGACTTTCCGTTACAACAAGCGCTACAAGTTCAACGGCAACCTCGCCTTGGGCTTCGCCGTCAACAAGATTGGCACCAAAGGCGCTGCCGACTATCAAGAAAGTACTGACTTCAAGATTCACTGGACGCACAAGCAAGATCCTAAGGCTCATCCCAGAAACAACTTCTCGGCCGATGTCAACATCGTCAGTTCCAACTTCAACAAATACAACGCCCAAACGGTCACTGACCAGTTGAGCAACACCTTCAAGTCGAGCATCGCCTACCAGACCAACTTTGCGGGCAAGGTCTACCTCACCGTCAACGCTGGCCACAGCCAAAACACGCTGACGCGACAGGTCACAGCCTCACTGCCCGAACTCACCTTGACCGTCAACACCTTCTATCCCTTGAAGAACGTCGGCAAGGGAGCCAAGAAACGCTGGTACCAAAACATAAGCATGGGCTACACGATGAACGGGAAGGCCTACATCAACGATGTGGATACCGTGCTATTCCGCGGCATCAAAGACGATTTCGGCGGCTGGGCAAGAATGTTTTTCCGTGACTATGTGCAAATGGGCGTCTCACACAGAGTGCCCATCAATGCCACCATCAAGCTGTTCAAACATTTCTCATGGACCAACTCGTTCACGCTCAACGACTACATGTATTTCAAGCACATCGAGCAGCAATGGATCGACGATGAAGAAGCTGGGCACCTGCAAACCGACACCATCCACACTTTCAGCAACCTTGTGGACTTCAGCGTCAGCAGCAACCTTACCACTAAAATTTACGGCATGGTCAACTTTGCCCATGGTCCCATTCGTGCCATCCGCCATGTGTTCACCCCAACCATAGGATTCACTTACCGACCCAACTTCGGCGACCCGAAATGGGGCGTCTACGGCTCCTATACCGATGGCAATGGCAACGAAAAGGTTTACAACAAATTCCCCAGTGCCTTGTATGGCACGCCCTCGCAAGCCCAACAAGGACTGCTGACCTATAACTTTTCCAACAACCTGGAAATCAAGGTGCCATCAAAGAGCGACACCATCACAGGCATGAAGAAAATCCCGATTTTGGAGTCGTTCAGCATCTCGGGCAACTACGACGTCACCAAGGACTCGGTCAACCTCTCCCCTGTCTCGGTCAGCGGGCGAACAACCTTATTCAAGAAGTTAGGCATCAACTTCAACAGCACGTGGGACCCCTATGCAGCCGACTCGTTGGGGCGCCGCATCAACCGCCTTGAAATCCTCGACAACAACCGGTTGTTCCGCAAGACCGGCTCATCGTGGCGCTTCAGCCTCAGCTACTCCATCAGCCAAAACGACATCAAGAAACTACGTGGCGAGAAAGGCAGCCATGATATACGCAACGAAATCAACGAAAACGCGCGAAAATCAGGCATGTTCGACCCTGACGAACTCAATGAAATCCTTGGCAACCCCAACGCTTACATTGACTGGACCACGCCATGGTCGCTCACGTTCAGCTACAACCTCACTTATACGACTTCCCTCGCCTACGCCGCCTTTATGGGCATCTCCACAAACACCTACGTCCACACCCTTGGCGTCAACGGCAACATCAACATCACGCCCAAGTGGAAGGTAACCTTCTCGACAGGTTGGGATTTCGTGAACAACAAGCTCACCTACACCAACATCAGTGTATATCGCGACTTGCACTGCTGGGAGATGCGCTTCAACTGGATCCCCATCGGCAGTTACAAGAGCTGGAACTTCACCATCAACGTGAAAGCGCAGGCCTTGAAGGACTTGAAATATGAGAAGAAGAAAGATTACCGTGACAATTAGTTGAGAGTTGAAAGTTGAGAGTTTAGAGTTGCTCCGCTCATGTCATCCCCACGGAGGGCCGTGCGAAAGCAGGGATCTATGAGCGAGAAAAAGTTATGGGGTTTAAAAGAATTATTATCTTTGCATCATAATACTAACCAATTAATAATCGATTCAGTTATGAAAAAAGTATTTACCCTTATCCTCGCTTTGGCCTATGGTTTTGGCCTGAAAGCGCAATGCCCTTACACGGAAGCCATTGACTTCACGGCTACTGACGTTCATGGCACCGAAGTACACCTGTTCGACATCCTTGATGGAGGTCAGGCTGTGCTCATCGACTTCTTCTTCACCACCTGTGGCCCCTGCCAGCAGGCCACGCCAAAGATTGCACAATCCTACACAGCCATGGGCTGCAACATGTACGATGTGTTCTACATGGAAATCGCCACTGGCGACAGCGATGCCGCCTGCCTCAACTGGGTGAACAACTATGGTATAGAATATCCTACCATCAGTGGAGCAGGTGGCGGTACAACCATCTGCAGCCAATATGGCATTGGTCAATACCCCACCGTTATCCTCATCATGCCCGACCATCAAATCGTCATCCAAGACCTGTGGCCTATCAGCAATGCCCAGACCATCATCTCTCAATTGGAAGCACATGGTTTGCAGCAACATGACTGCACTGTCCCCGTCTCCTACGACCCGCAGGTGGAAATCAACGTCGACGAGGTGACCGACAACAGCCTTACGGCAACATTCACGCCCAATGCCGATTGCGCTTCATACTATTATCTGTGCGCCACCGAAGCTGAGCTTGCGGAATGGGTTGCCTCTGTCGGCGAAGACCTCCCCGCTATCATGGAAGAGCACGGAGCCGTTGAAACCGCTACCATTACAAACACTTTCAATGGCCTGCTTCCTGAAACGGAATATTACATCATCGCCCTCCCCGTCGACCCTGACGGCAACTATGGTGATCCTGTCTATGATACCGTCACCACATTGCCCTTGCCAGTGGTTTATGACGAGACACTGACTTTCAGCATGGATACAGTGAATATAATTGACAATCAATATGAAATTACTTGGATTACCATATTCAACAATACTGCTGAAAACGCTATAGTTACCAGTATTCATGACGAATACGATTATCTGGCTTTCATTATAGATGACGAAGAAATCTATTGCTATGAACCAATAGAAATCTCCATTCCTCAAGGCGAATCCAAGGAGTTAGGTATTGTATGCAATGTCGTCGCCAAGAGCATCGTGCCTGATATTATCACCTTGACAAGTAACCTGCCCGATGCCTCCTTTGTTGTGGTACTTGAAGAACCCTGGTCCGTCAATGACAACACAACTTCCATCAGCCTCTTCCCCAACCCCGCCAACGAAAGCGTGACCCTCATGGGCGAAAACCTTGGCATGGTGCGCGTCTTCAACGTCCTCGGCCAAAAGGTGGATGAATTCGAGGCCAACGGCAGCGAGTTCTGCATCAACACAACTGGCTACGAGAACGGCGTTTATGTCATCAAAACCGGCGAACAGACAATGAGGGTTGTGGTGAAACATTAAACTAGAAACAACGAAACCCCACCCTTATGCGTCATGGCGGAGGAACATCCGCCATCTCCTGAGCAAGAAAGACATTCCTTTTGCTCGGGAGATTGCGGGTCAAGCCCGCAATGACGTTTGAAGGTGGGGTTTAAACCCTTAAACAATGAACATAACCATCCTTCGTTCCTCATTCCAGAACGACGAATTTGTCAAGACGGAATATGCCGAACTGATTCAACGGCTGGAAAAGGAATGCCATGCGGACATTAATATCATTGGTGACGAATCAGTAGAGACGTGGCGCGCCGCGTCTCTACAAACATTACCCGATGCCGTGATGATCGCCACCGGTGGCGTGGAAAATCTGTTCAAACGCCTTTGGTCCGCCATCGATGTCGAGATGATGTGCGCACCGATGCGTCCGAAAACCGTCACAATGATTGCCGACGGACGCAACAATTCCCTGGCTGCCGCCTTGGAAATCCTGACCTACCTGGGCAACAACGGCATGGAGGGACGGATTGTGCATGGGACAAATGAGGAAATCGTTTCGACCATTGTAGAGACGTGGCGCGCCGCGTCTCTACAGGGACGAATCGGATTGTTCGGTCAACCCTCGGATTGGCTCATTGCCAGCAGTGTGGACCGGAATTTTCTCTTGCAATGCTATGGCATCGAGACCGTCGACATCGACCTGCAACGCCTCATTGAAGGCATCAAGGCTATTCCTCAAACCGAGGCTGCCAAGGTGGCACAAGATATGGTGAAACGCGCCAAGGCCATCCAGGAGCCTTCAAATGCCGATATGCTTGAAGCCGCCAAAGCCTATCTCGCCATCAAGAAAATCTGCCAAGAAGAACGCTTGGATGCACTCACCATCCGCTGTTTCGACATCGTGAAGGCCTGCGGCACTACGAGCTGCTTGGCCCTGGCGTTACTCAACGACGAAGGCATCGTGGCGGGTTGTGAAGGAGACATGCAGACCTTGCTCACCATGTGGCTCGCCAAACGCCTATGCGATGAGGTAGCTTTCATGGCCAACCCCTCGCAACTCACCGACAACAGCGCCATGCTGGCACACTGCACCATCCCGCTCACCATGTGCGACGAGACTATCATCCGTTCGCATTTCGAGTCGGGCATTGGCGTGGCCGTTCAAGGCCTACTGCCCCTCACCGACTACACCTTATTTAAATGGGGAGGTCCGCAACTGAACCGCTATTTCGTCACAGAGGCCAAAGCCATCGAGACACCTTACAGCAACCATTTCTGCCGCACGCAAATCACGCTGAATGTGAATTTGAAACCTTACCTGCTTCAGCATTCCATCGGCAACCACCACGTCATCGTCCGTGGGCGGCATGCCGACGAAATCAAGCGGTTCATGGAGGCCCATGGCGTTGAGCGTTGCTGAACCTTTGACTTCCCTAAAACAAGAAAACCGCCCCGAAGCATCGAGGCGGTTTTCATATTAATTAAGGTGTGGATTACATCATCAGGAACGACATCATCACACCAGCTGCAACGGCGGAACCGATAACGCCGGAGACGTTCGGGGCCATGGCATGCATGAGGAGGTGGTTCGACGGGTCGTACTTCTGACCTTCCACTTGGACGACGCGAGCGCTGTCGGGCACTGCCGACACACCAGCGGCACCAATCATCGGGTTGATCTTCTCCTTCAGGAAAAGGTTCATGAACTTAGCACCCAGCAGACCGCCAGCGGTAGCCACGCAGAACGAAGCGGCACCGAGGACGAAAATCTTGATGGAACTTGAGGTCAGAAACACAGAGGCCTGCGTTGAGGCACCCACAGTGAGACCCAAAACGATGGTCACAATGTCAATCAACGGATTGGAGGCCGTGTTCTGCAAACGCTTCACGACGCCTGACTCCTTAATGATGTTACCGAAGAACAGCATACCCAGCAGCGGCAGAGCCGTGGGGCTAATGAAAGTGGTCAGGATGAGGCCAACGATGGGGAACATGATCTTTTCGGTCTTGTTCACCATGCGCGGGGCTTTCATCTTGATGAGGCGCTCATTCTTGGTGGTCAACAAGCGGATGATAGGCGGCTGAATCACAGGCACCAGAGCCATGTAGGAATAGGCTGCAATGGCGATGGGGCCGATGAGGTTACGCGTGCCATTCATGCCGTTGGCCAGACGTGAAGACAAGAAGATGGCGGTAGGACCGTCGGCACCACCGATGATACCGATAGCGCCAGCCTCACGCAGGTTGAAGCCGAGATACAAGGCACCGATGAAAGTGATGAACACACCGAGTTGTGCGGCAGCACCGAGGATCATCAGTTTCGGGTTGGCGATGAGCGACGAGAAGTCGGTCATGGCACCGATGCCCAAGAAAATCAAAGGCGGATACACACCCGAGGTCACACCGAAATACAGGTAATTCAAAACACTACCCTTCTGGTAAAGACCCGTCTGGAGGTTCAATTCTCCGCTTTGGAACACCTCGGTCATGAAGCCCTTCACGCTTTCAACCTCGTTGGCAGCTAAGCCAAACGCTGTAACATCCATGCGATCCACCTCCTTGATGGCCTCACTCAGCACCATATGCTTGTCGCCTGGGTTTTCACCAAAGACAGACACCAACAAGGCCTTGGCCGTGTCGATGTCGAAAGGCAGGTCTGCCGGATTGGCGTTGTTGACGAAATCCATGGCAGCGGCAAAGTCAATGCCAAAGCCTTGGAAGAATGGGATGTTACCGCAGATGATACCAGTTCCGATCGGGATGAGCAGCATAGGCTCAAACTCGAAACGGATGGCCAAGAAGATGAAGAGGATACCCACCAAAATCATGATGATGTTGCCGAGCTTGCAGTTGCGGAAGCCCGTCAGCAGCCAGAAGTTGTGCAAACCCTCGTACAAACGGTCTTTCGTCGACATCTCAAGAGATTCATCTTTATTAACGGCTTGAATCCTGTTACTTTGTCTCTCCAAAGCGGTGATACGCTTATCAAGGCTATGGACTTGTTGGTTAAGTGCTTCCGTCTTTTCCGATTCGGCAACGATAGCGTCAGCGATTTCAGCCAACTGTGCGTTGCTCTCTTCGGGAGTCATTTCACTCACTTGCTCGGTCTGCCCGCCCAAGTCGGAGACCTTGGTGGCGAACATCGGGTTGTTGACAACCACCATGTTCAGCAGCATCAAGAGCACCAGCGAGGCGAGGATGACGACCGGCCTTCTGTAGATACTTTTCTTGCCTAACATGGTCTTATCCAATTACGATTAAAGTATCACCTTGAAGCACATTGTCGCCTTGACGGCAGTTGATGGCGGTAATGGTGCCATCGGTCTCGGCCAGCAGGTTGTTTTCCATCTTCATGGCTTCGTACATGAGCAGTTTGTCGCCCTTCTTCACGGCGTCGCCTTGCTTGACGAAGATCTGCATGATGGTTCCGGGAAGCGGAGCAGCCATCTTGTAGCCCGCGCCACCGGCAGCGGCAGCTGGTTTCGGGGCAGCGGCCTGCGTCGGAGCACTGGCGGCAGGCTTGGCAGCAGGACGGGCCACAGGAGCCACGACCGGAGCGGCTTGCTCTTCCATTTCCACTTGATATTCAGCTCCATTCACATTGACAGTGGCGATATTGCCCTCAATGTTCTGGACTTCCACTTCGTATGGTTTACCACTAATGGTGAATTTGAATTTTTTCATTTTTCTACAATTTAACGTTTCCAGTGTCTAACTCCGTAATTCTTATCGTTCCAAGAAGTTGCCCTTCTTTCGATGGTGATCACATTGCTCTCCTCGTCGTGGAGGTTGGTGGAGAGATAGAGGGCCATGCCGATGGCGGTCAGCACCTCATTGGGAATCTCACCCTCGGCCACCTGGGCGGCAGGCTTCGGGGCAGCCTTCACCGGCTCCACTTTCGGTTCGGCTTTCTTGGCGTCCTGCTTCGTGAAATAGGAAGCCACGCCACGGAAAATGCTCGAAAGGATGAAGAGGGCGATGACGACAATCAAAAATCCCACAATGGTGACAATCCAGCCCTTGGTATAGACCCAAGGCTCATGCGCTGCCAATAATGTTAAGTCCAACAATTTCATTGCTTTATGGGTATTAACGGTTACAGCGGGATGTTCGAATGTTTCTTCTCGGGATTGGCCAAACGCTTCGTCTCAAGCGTACGCAAAGCACGGATGACACGGAAACGAGTGTTGCGCGGCTCGATGACATCGTCGATGTAGCCGAACTTGGCAGCCTCGTAGGGGTTGGCGAACTTCTTGGTGTATTCATCCACCTTCTTGGCAACGAACTCAGCGCGCTCCTCAGGATTCTCAATCTCGGAAATCTTCTTGCCATCCAGCACCTCAACAGCACCGCTGGCACCCATGACGGCGATTTCAGCAGTCGGCCAAGCATAGTTGACATCGTTGCGCAGCTGCTTGCAGCCCATCACGAGGTGGGAACCACCATAGGACTTACGCAGGGTGACGGTGACCTTCGGCACGGTGGATTCACCGTAAGCATAGAGCAGCTTGGCGCCGTGGACGATGATACCGTTGTACTCTTGACCTGTGCCAGGCAGGAAGCCAGGGACGTCGACCAAGGTCACGATCGGGATGTTGAAAGCGTCGCAGAAACGCACGAAACGGGCACCCTTACGAGAGGCGTCGCAGTCCAACACACCAGCGAAGAAAGCGGGATTGTTGGCCACGATACCGACCGACATACCATCGAAGCGGGCGAAGCCGACGATGATGTTCTTGGCGTAGTTCTTATGGATTTCGAGGAAGTCGCCGTTGTCAACGATGGCATTGATAATGTCACCAACGTTGTAAGGCTTGTTCGGGTTGTCGGGAATGATTTGGTTCAACGCATCTTCCATACGATCGATGGGGTCGTTGCATTCCACCAAAGGAGCATTCTCCATGTTGTTTTGCGGGATGAAGGAGATGAGTCTGCGGATAATGGCAAGACCTTCCTCTTCACTCTCGGCAGCGAAGTGGGCCACGCCCGACTTCTGGCTGTGGATGCGGGCACCACCGAGGTCGTCGGTGCTGACGTCTTCACCAATAACGGTCTTCACGACTTTCGGGCCAGTGAGGAACATATAGCTACCAGCATTGGTCATGATGATAAAGTCGGTCAGGGCAGGAGAATACACGGCACCACCGGCGCAGGGGCCAAAGATGGCCGAAATCTGCGGGATGACACCCGAAGCATTGATGTTGCGCTGGAAGATCTCAGCGTAACCAGCGAGGGAACGTGAGCCCTCTTGGATACGGGCACCGCCCGAATCGCAGATGCCGATGACGGGAGCGCCAACCTTCATGGCTTGGTCCATCACCTTGCAGATCTTGAGGGACATGGTCTCGCTCAAGGCACCGCCAAACACGGTGAAGTCCTGAGCGTAGACGTAGACGACGCGGCCGTCGATGGTACCATGACCAGTGACGACGCCGTCGCCGAGGTACTGTTGCTTGTCGAGACCGAAATCGACGGTGCGATGGGTCACGAACATGTCAGTCTCTTCGAAGCTACCTTCGTCGAGCAGGATGGCGATGCGTTCGCGGGCAGTCATCTTGCCCTTCGCATGTTGGGAGTCGATACGCTTCTGGCCGCCACCAAGACGGGCCTCGTTGCGCTTCTCCAACAGTTCCTGGATTTTTTGTTCTATTAACATAGTATTGTGTGTTATAATTATTACAATTTTTTCGCTATCAGCTGTCAGCTATCAGCCGTCAGCAATGCGGCACTTAAAGCTGAGAGCTGACTGCTGATTGCTGAAAGCCAATTGGCTTCTTGTATCTTACTTATTCTTATCCTCGCAGAATTCAGTCAGCACACCGAAAGTCGATTTCGGATGCAGGAAGGCGATGCTCAATCCTTCGGCACCCTTGCGAGGAGCCTGGTCGATGAGACGAATGCCGGCTTCCTTGGCCTCTTCGAGGTGGCCTTCAAGGTTTTCCACGGCGAAAGCGATGTGGTGCATACCACCCTTGCCGTTGTTTTTCTCAATGAAAGCGGCGATGGTGCTCTCAGGGCTGGTGGGCTCCAAAAGCTCGATTTTGGTCTGGCCGCAACGCAAGAAAGCGGTCTTCACCTTCTGGTCGACGACTTCTTCAATGGCATAGCACTTGGTGCCAAGCAGTTTTTCAAAGAAAGGAATGGACTCGTCCAAGCTTGTGACGGCGATTCCAATGTGCTCAATGTGAGATGGTTGCATAATTATTCGAATAATTTCTTGTTAAAAAATACGTATGGTGAATTCACGGTGCAAAGGTAAAATATTTCTTGAAGAATACAAAAAGAAAAACACGAAAAAGGCCCCTTCCGTCGATTGCTGCAAGTCGAGCAAACGGAAGGAGTCCTTTTATGTCAAACGAGACTTAAGCTTAGAGTCTGACGGTAACGCCAATGTGGAAATAACCCATGCAATAAACATAGCCCAACTCTGCCTCTGCTCCTATGTTGGGAGTGAAGTAGTAACGGACACCAGTGAGTTCACCATGTGAAAAAAACACATGGTTGAGAGCAGTATTAAATCTCACACCTAAACCCATCATTACTGCAGCATGGACTTCCAAATCTTCAGTGATGTTTAGTCCGTAGGTGGCTCTCGGCATGAAAGTAAATTGAGGCATGTGAGTATGAAAGTTGGAACCAATATAACCACCAAGCGTGAAATGACCCATCCACCAGTGGTTAAACAAGGTGTAGTCACCAACAATGTTAGCACCGACACCAAAGTAACCGGGACCAGGTTCCATATTAAAGCGAGCACCGAGGACCAGCGTCCCTACCGGGTTAGGGTCTTCAATGGCTTGGGCCTTTTGGCTCACGCCGAGGGTCATCAAAGCGACCATGACAAGCATAAAAACTTTCTTCATTTTGATTCAATTTTGGGTTAAGCTCTTGTTTTTGTTTTTTGGTTAACCCGCCTTCGGCACAAGAGCCTTTCATGCCTCGGGCGGGTCTTTTGTTTACTTATGGACTCTACGAACGAAGCTCTCCACTTCGGGCACGCCGCCTTGATAGACAAGATAGCCGTTGTATGGCTCACGCGGGGTAATCTCGCTGTTGACGGGGGTGAGCATGATGTTCTTCACCTCTTCCCTGTCATGCGTCTGACCCAAAGCCCATCCCAACTTGATGTAAGCCGTCTCGGCGAGCATGTTGCCAGCCGGAATGATACCACGGTTCATCAGGTCGCGACCGGTGTCGTAAACGAACATGTGGGCATAGCCCCAGATGGTCTGCACGGTCATGTACTGGTGTACGCCCTTGTCGGTGGCGCGCTGGATGGCGTCAAACATGCCACGGTTGACGTGACCCAAGCCCGTGCCGTCCCAAACAATGCCCTTGTAGCCATTGTCGACCAAAGCATCAAGCACATCAGGCTTCATGCCGGGATAGTAGTAGAGGATGGCTACACGGTCGTCGAAGGTCGGGATGATCTTCACGTCGCGGTCGTTGCGGCGATGGTTGTAGACTTCCTTAATCGGCACCACGCCATTCTTTCTGTCCACGGTGGCGACGGGGGTATCGCCGATGGTGCGGAAGGTGGAACGATAGCTGGAGTGCATCTTACGCACACGCGTGCCACGGTGCAAGAAGCCGTACTCATCAGAGGTGGGACCAAACATGCAGACCATCACCTCGGCCACGTCGCCGTGACCGGCAGCGGTCATGGCATGCATCAGGTTCAAGGCGGCATCCGATGACGGACGGTCTGAAGAACGCTGTGAGCCGACCAAGACAATCGGCACAGGCAGATTCTGGCACATGAAAGTCAAGGCAGCGGCGGTGTGGGCCAACGTATCGGTACCGTGACCGATGACGATGCCATCGATGCCGTTTTGGATTTCCTCACCAATCTTCTTGGCCAAGGCAATGTATTCCTTGGGCGACATGTTCTCGGAGAACACAGCGAACACCTTCTCAGTGTCGAGGTTGCAGATGTCGGCCAACTCCGGCACGGCACCATACAACTCACCAGGCGAGAAAGCGGGAATCACGGCACCCGTGCGGTAGTCCAGACGCGAGGCAATAGTACCACCCGTGCCGAGCAGCTTCACATGTGGAAGTCCCTCAGTGTAAGGAAATTCCTTCTCCGGGATGTGGTAGTTGGCTTTCTTGTAGTCAAGCTCCACCATGCTGGTGATGGTGCTGATGTCAACACCGATGTTGTAGCCCGTGTTGACTTTCATCACGATGTGCTGGTCGTCCTGGAAGGCGGCGCGAGGCAGGATCGTGCCTTTGAAGAGGCCACCCGTGGTCTGACACTCGGCCTGACTCCACACGCGGCAGTTGTATTTCTTGAGCACCTCAAGCGAGGCACCCCAATATCCTTGGAAAAAATCTTCAGCCATGTTGCAAATTATTTGATGTTGTTAGCCAATTCTTTCATTTCGATGTTACCCATCGCTTCCTTCATCTGACCCATGATCCAGTTTTGACGGTCGAGGTCGGTGCAGGATTTCTTCTTCGGGGCGAAGCCAGCGCAGAGGTTGTCGAGCTTAGTGAGCAAGTCGTCCTTAGCGAAACGCTTGAAGCCCATCTTGTCGAGGACCTGCTGCATATCCATCGAAGCATCTTCCACCAAGGTGGGAGCCATGTTCCATGCCAAGCGGCTGTTCAGGCCCTGTTCTTTCAGGAAGGCGAAGAGCTTGAACAAGGTCTCGCCATTGAACTTCGAGGCGGGGTTCTTGCCCAAGAGATGCTTGATCCTCATGCCGACAAAGCGACCGACGGTGCGGCCATCGACGCCGAGTTTCTCGACGACTTCGGCGATGGCGGGGAACCAGTTCTTCGCAAAGATGTATCTGAAGCAGTCCTCCGGCACGTTCCATTCCTTGAGTTGATAATAACGGTCGATGATTTCGGTGGGCAGTTCGGCGCGCATGGCCTTGATGTAAGCCGGGTCGAGCGGGATGGGGGCCGAGTCGGTGTCGGGATACATACGGTCGGCACCAGGGAGTACGCGCTCGAAGATGGTGATGCCGTTGCAGATGGCCTTACGGGTTTCCTTCGGCACGCCGTCGAAAGCCATGAGGCAACGCTCTTCCACCGTCTCGATGGCGGTAGGCATGTCTTCCTTGGGACCCCACACGAGGATGAGGGCGTCATCGGTGGTGGCATGGACTTTCTTGCCCAGTCTGTGCCACTGAGCATGCGTCAGCACAGGCTCCAACATCTCGTCGTGAAGCATATTGGGACGCTCGAGGCAGGCGATGACCTTCAGACGGTCGGCGATTTCGTCGGCGAACATCTTGCCAGGTTGGGTGAAGTGCGACAGCACGCCACGGAACTTCGGCAGCTTGATAATCTTCATCGCGCCACCCTTAGCCTTGTTGTCGAGGATGGGCAAGTAGTCGGTAATCACCGACGCGTCAGCCACTTCCACCTTCCAGCCTTCCTTGCCGATTTCGCGGTTCAGCCTTTCTTGCAGCTGCACCAGCGACCATTGGCGGAAGCACTCGTTATGAGAGAGTTCGGGAATCCACTTGGCATGTTGCACACCCTTCAGTTCAATACGGGTGCCGCCCGTGCAGCTCACGTTGACATCCTGACGGCCTGCGCCCATACCCGTGCGAACCAACCCCGTTGAACGGCCAAGGAAGCGGATGTATTCGCAGGTCTCGCGCAACTCGTCGGGGTTCTTGCAATCGGGATAGGTGACAGTCTCAATCAACGGCACACCGAGGCGGTCGGTCTGATAGACACGGCGGTGGCCGATATCGCTAATCTCGCGGCAGGCATCCTCTTCGATGCTCAGCTGGATGAGACGGATGTCCTTCTTCGGCAGCTTGAGCAAGCCTTCCACGCCGATGATAGCCGTACGCTGGAAGCCTGTCGGGATGGAGCCGTCGAGGTATTGCTTACGGGTGATATGCACCTCGCCCACAATGTTCAGGTTGGAACGCAGGGCGATAACGATGGCGTTGTGCAACGCCTCTTTGTTGATGGGGAACGGCGGGGTGTCGTCGATGTCGTAGGTGCAGGCGGTGCCGTTCTTGATGTGATAGACGATTTCCTTCTTCGTCTTGAACTCCATCAAGGCCGTGCCGTCGTATTCGCCCAATTCCGAAAGCGTCGGGCGCATGTGACGGATCAGCTCGGCATCGTATTCCTCAAACTTGTTGAATTGTCCGGCGGGACAGTGGCAGAACAGCTTCTCCTTAGTCTTGATTTGCTGGTGCACTTCGAGTCCCGACATGAAGCCTATGCGGTCATAGTCTTCTTGGGTGGCTTTTTTGCGCTCCACGTAGCCGGCTTGTTGCTTGGTCAGCTCGTAGTTGGCGCGGGGGTCAAAGTTTGTGCTCATTATTTATTTATTTGTTGATTTCAAGATTTCTTATTTCAAGATTCTTTTGACACGGGACTTCGGGACGCGGGACGCGAGACGATGTCACCTTACTTAAAAACAATCGGCTAAAATAGAAAATATTTGGATTGGTTTTGAAAAAATAGGGAAATGAGAGTAAAAAAATTTCTAAGTCTAGCATTCTCCCCTATCTTGCTGTGTAAAAAGGAAAAATGTTATTTTTGCAGCGGAAAAACCTGTTTCGCCATGCTACCCATGAGACTCTACACTGCCGGCATCGCCGATTTTGAACGCATCCGCCAAGATGGACGCATTTACATCGACAAGACAGACCTTATCTATAAACTGACGCACGAATCGCAATTCGTCTTCCTCAGCCGCCCGCGCAGGTTCGGCAAGTCGTTGCTTTGCAGCACATTGAAATATTACTTCCAAGGACGCAAGGACTTGTTTGAAGGTCTTGCCATCGGCGAATTGGAGAAGGACTGGAAGCAGTATCCCGTGTTGCACTTCGACATCAGCGCCTGCAAGAACAAGTGGGAAATGACGCAGATTGTCGACGAGCTGCACAGCCAGCTGGACTACCTCGAGGAAAAGTACGGTTTGGCTCACACGGAAGGCTCGCCGGGAACAAGATTCAAGAAAATCATCCAGAGGCTGCACAAGGAAACCGGGCTGAAGACCGTCGTCATCCTCGACGAGTACGACGCGCCTCTGCTCGACTATCTGCACAAGCCCGAGCAGCTCTCCGAGGTAAGGCGCATCATGCAGGAGTTCTACCAGGTGGTCAAAATCTGCGACGCCGACGAGCAGTTCGTCTTCATCACGGGCATCACCAAGTTCAGCCAACTGAGCATCTTCTCAACGCTCAATAACCTGACCAACATCTCAATGGACGGGGAATATACCGCCCTCTGCGGCATCACCAAGGACGAGATGCTCACCGTTTTCGACCCCGACATCCAGATGCTCGCCGACCGCTACCATTGCTCCAAGGAGGTAATGATTGGTATGCTGAAGCAACAATATGACGGGTATCATTTCGGGAAAGACTCCCAAGACATTTTCAATCCTTACAGTTTGGTGAATGCCTTCAAAATGAAAGACCTCGATTATTTCTGGTTCGGCAGCGGAACGCCCACCTTCCTTTTCGAGTCGATGAAACGTTTCAACACCAACATCTTGGAGTTGGAAAAACTTCAGGTGCCGTCGTCGCAGTTCGACGTGCCCACCGAGGGTATGACCTCCGCCTTGCCCTTGCTCTATCAGGCGGGCTACCTCACCATCAAGGGCTACGACTTCTACAGCAGGAACTATACGCTCGACTTCCCCAATGCCGAGGTGAAAGTGGGTTTCATGGACAATTTCCTCTCCTCGATGATGGGCATCTATAATGCCAACACGCAGGGCTTTGCGGGCAATTTCTACGCGAGCCTGATTCACCACGACATAGAAGGTGCCATGAAACTGATGCAAGCCTTCTTCGCCTCGATTCCTTACCTCGAATTCGGCGAAAAGGAATTGGACGACATCACAAAATACGAGGCTTACTACGAGGTGCTCACCTACGTGGTGTTCTCCATCTTCAATTACCGCACCTTTACGCAGGTGAAGGTGGCACGTGGCCGCACGGATGTGGTGGTCTTCATGCGCGACGCGGTCTATGTGATGGAGCTGAAGATGCGCGGCTCGGCGCAAGAGGCCCTCGACCAAATCAACTCGAAGGACTACGCCATTCCTTACCAGACCGAGGGTAAGCCTGTCGTTAAAATCGGTATCGCCTTCTCGCAAGAGACCAAGACCGTTTCAGACTGGATAATTGAACGTTGACGAATTTAAGTAACTGCCAGGTCATTGTCATAGTATCAACTATTTTCATCCCCTATCGTCCTTGCAATCTTTTCAATGTTCAAACTCCTCGCTGAGGCGTCGATGATGTCCTTGTAGATGCCGCCTTTCTTGTAGATTTCGTCAGGGTCGCCGGATTCCTCCACGTGGCCTGTCTTGAGGGCGTAAACCATATCGCTGTCTATGATTTGGGAGATGCTGTGCGAGATAATGATGACCGTGCGGTCCTTCTTGATGGCGTCGAGGCTGTTCTTGATTTGCTCGGTGGCGATGGCATCAAGGCTGGCTGTGGGTTCATCAAGGAAGATGATAGGCGGGTTTTTGAGAAACATACGTGCGATGGCAATGCGCTGCTGCTGGCCGCCCGAGAGGTCGCTGGCCTTGTTCTCGAACTGCTTGGGCAGTGCCATTATCTGGTCGTAGATGTACGATTTCTTGGCAGCCTCCACCACTTCCTCATGCGTGGCGTTGGGCTTGCCGTAAAGAATGTTTTCCTCTATCGTGCCGTCAAAGATATGGTTCTTTTGCAACACGAGGCCGATGTTCTCACGGAGAAACTTGGTGTCGTATTCGCGCAAATCCACGCCGTCAAGGGTGATGGTGCCCAGCTGCGGCTCGTAGAACTTGTCCAGCAGGTTGACAATGGTGCTCTTGCCCGCACCCGAAAGGCCCACCAAAGCCGTGATTTTATTCGGCTCGATGGTCATGTTCACGTCAAAGAGGGCTTGGTTGCCGTTGGGATAGGTGAAATCGACGTTTTTCATCTCAAACAAGCCGTGAATCTTTTCTGGCTTGTAGCTTCCCGAAGGCTCCACCTCGTTGTCTGCATCAAGGATACCGAAGAAACCCTCAGCATAGATCAAGGCGTCGTTCACGTCATCGAAGATGCGCTGCAGCTGCGTGATGGGTGCGATAACGTTGCTGAACAGCATCACATGGTACATGATTTTACCGATGGTCATGCCGGGATAGCCTATTAATACAAGGTATGCTGTGAGAATGATGACCAGCACCGTGCCGACTTGCTTCACAAAACTCTTCACGCCGTTGTAGTAAAAAGCCACCTTTCGCGTTTTCATCTGGTTCTCCGTCACTTGGTTTTGTATATCCAGCTGCTTCTGCCCTTCGATTTGTTCGCGGTTGAAGCTCTTGATGACGTTGATGGAGTCGATGATGTTTTTGATACCTTGGCTCTTTGTTTCCAAATGATTGCGCATCTCACGACGCCAGCCTTTCAACCGTTTGGCCTGACGATAGGTAATCCAAAAGTAGATGGGGACGATGCCCAAGGCCACCAGGCCGACATAGACATTGGCGGCAAACATCAGTATCAAGGCCAAAAGGGCGCTCGTGAACAGCGGCAGCAGGTCAATGAAGAAGTTCTGCACTGTGCGCGACAGGCTACTCACGCCTTGGTCGATACGGGCTTGGAGCTTGCCTGTGGCGTTGTCGCCCGACGAGAAAAAGGCCATGCGGAAAGTCAACACCTTCTCGATGACGCTCTGCGCCAAGTCGCGGCTGACGTAGATGCGCATGCGTTCGCCGTAGTAGTTTTGGGCGAAGGTGATGCCTGCCGACAGGATTTCCTTGCCCAAGAGCACCGAGGAAATCAGGATGATGATATGTGCGGCACGCTGCCCCCACTGCTCCCCTGACGTGACAAGGCCATTCACCTGGTCGACGGTCCAGTCGAGCACGACGGCGTTGACCTGGGCCATTATGGAGCCGACAAGGGTTAATATTAAGGTAATGAATACCAATCCTTTGTAAGGCTTGACGAAGGGGCTGACGTTTTTGAAGAGCTGAAAGAGGTTCATAGAACGGTTGTTTCTGAAAGGGCAAAAATAAAAAAAAGCTGGATTGCTTCGTACCTCGCAATGACGCGAAGCGGCAAAAAAAGAATGGATTGCTTCGTGCCTCGCAAATCGAAGATTCGACGTAGTCAATGACGCGAAGCGACTGTCCGAACGCGAAGCGACAAAAAAGAAAGGCAACCCCGAAGGATTGCCTTTCGATTTTCATCGGTTGGTCTGTAGAGACGGTGTGCACACCGTCTCTACAATAACCAATCAATTAGTGCAGCACAGTGACACGCTTCACCGTCACACCTTCGTCGGTGTAGACGCGGACCATGTACATACCCGTGTTGAACTTGGCCATGTTCAGGATGTATTCATCTTGATCAAGCTCAGTGTCGAACACGACCTGGCCGAGGACGCTCACCACAGTGATGCGGTGCATGTTCATGGCCTGGATGGTCACGTTACCCTTCGTCGGGTTCGGGAAGAGGTTCACGTTGGCGCTGTTCTCGCCGATGCCGGTGCGGCCAACCATGACGTAGTTGACATCCGGGTTCTCGCCAGAGATGGCGGGTTCGGATTCGCAGTTGGCATACACAGCGGTCACCTGGTAGTAGAACGTGCCTTCGCCAGGATTGTCGATGTATTCGGTGGCTGTGCCAGGAACGCTGGCAATCAGAGCGTAGTCAACGTTGTCCTCAGAACGGTAGATGTTGTAGCCGATGATGCCGTCGCGGTTGCCCTTGTTGGCGATACCCAGCTCAACGTCGTCCACGTCGAGGTAGAACATGTCAGTGCTGTTGAAGTGGCGGATGGCGATGTAGACCGGCATGCCGGCATAGTCGCTCAGGTCAACCGTGTAGTTGTACCAGTTGCCCTGGTCGCGGCCGTCGCGGACAGCCTTCGTGCCCTTCGCGGTCATCGTCCATTCAGCGATCGTCGTGAAGTCGGAGGCGTTGGTACCCGTCGTGGAGACAGCGACACCGAAGTGCTCGCTGGCCCAGCTGGCATCCTGACCGCAAGCCCAGAAGCTGAAGGTCGAACCGTTGGCGATGTTGCTCTGCGGGAACACGATGTAGTTGTCGGGAGTCAAGGCTCCGAAGTTGTTGTCGTAGCTCTGAGAGTAGATGATACCGGTCGAACCATTGTGGCCACCGAACGAAGTGTTGGCAAGCCAGTTGTAGCCGTCGCCGTCGTTGTCGATCAGCAGCAGGCCGTCGAGGCTACCGTTCTCGAAGTCGTACACAAACGTGTCGCCTTCATCAGGTTGCGGACCAGGCTCGTTGTCCCAGTAGACGCGGACTTGGTCGTCGGCAGTGACTTCGCCGTAGATCGGGGCACCAGGCTCGCAGACAGGCTCGAGGCCGCCGATGCACTCTTCGCAGCTCATGGCATAGTAGAGGTTGTTGGCAGGCATTTCGGCAACGCCGTCGTAAACGATGCGTACGCAGATTTCCTCGCCGTCGCCTTCGTAGGTGTAGCTGTTGGTCGGAGCCTCAACGAAGGCTTCCCATTCGCCGTCAACGAAGATCATGGCACCCAAGATACCATCGACAGGAGTCGGAGGAGGCGTCACACCGCCTTCAACCGTACCACGGATCATCCAAGTGTAGTCGAGGGCATAGTCGGTGGAGTGCTCCCAAGTGACACCATCCAGTGACAGGAAGTCGGAGTTGGAATTGCCAACATAGGTGCAACCTGACATCGGGTAGGCAATATCGGCAGTGTAGAACGTCAGCCACAGGTCTTGTGTGCCATCGATGGCAACAGGAGTGGTCAGCGTAATATCGTGCCATGCAAGGTCACCAGGCACATACTCTTGGGCAGTGCTCACCAGCGTGCCAGGAGCGGTCGTGCCACCGAGATACACATTAACAGTATAGTTGCCGGAATAGGTCCAGCCATAGTCGCCATCAACGTCGGTGAAGATACCAACCTTAGTCAGGTTCTGGCCAACATAGGCAGCAAGGTCGGCAGCGGGGAATCTGATACCCCAGTACACGGCACCACCGCCGGTACCAACACCACCGTCAAATTCTTCGGTGCTGTATTGCAGGTAGTCGCGGTTGCCAGCCTTTGCACCAGCAGTCAAGGTCACGTCGTCCAGGCACATGATGTACTGGTCGTTGCAGTTGAAGTGGCGGAAGGCCACATACTTCTGGCCAGCGTAGGCGCTCAGGTCAACGGTGTAGTTGTACCAGGTGCCGATTCTGAGGCCTTCGCCATCGCGCGAGGCACGGTCACCAGCCACGGCAGTAGCCTTCGGGGCAGCCTGTGACCAAGGACCAAACACGCCGGACTTCTTGCCCGTCAGCGTCCACTCTTGGACCGAAGTCCAGGTGTTGGCGTCGTCGGAGACGAACACGCCGAAGTGGTCGGCAGGATAGCTGGCGTCAGTGGCAGCAACCCAGAAGCTGAGTTGTGAGCCGTTGACGAGGGTCACCAGAGGTGAAACGAGGTAGTCGTTAGGAGTGATGGCACCCACACCATTGATGTAGGAACCGCTGCACATAGCATCGGTGCCGCTGTGGTACCAGTCAAGCGTCATGCCTGCATAGTACGTCCAAGTCGTCGGGATGGCGCTGGTGGCCGTCCAGGTGTAACCGTCGTTGTTGCCGTCGATGGTGGTCCAGCCTTCCGGCAGGCCGCCTTCGAAGTCGACGTTGAACGAGGAACCTTGACCCGGCTCAGGACCAGGACCAGGTTGGCCGCCAGGATAATCCCAGCTGATGGTGCTGCCTTCAACGGCCAGGCCGTTGACGGTGCCAGCGTAGCTTTCGCAAGAACCGTATTGCCATGCAACCTCTTCGTATTCGCTCATGCCGGTGCTGTAGATGGCGGCAACCTTGCAGATGTAGGTTTCGCCCTCAACGAGTTGGTCAGTGGCCAACTGGCAGAACGGCTGCTCAGCAACGGTGTTGTGGTTGAAGATAGGCTCGCCGTCGATGCTCGTGCACATGATCTTGTAGCCTTCGAGGTGACGCTCTTCAGCGACAGCGCGGCCAGTAGTCAGGGCGACATCGTCGATCCAGACTTCGTACATGTCATAGTTCACATCGTGGAAGGCGATATACACGCTCTGGCCTGCGTAGGCGCTCAGGTCGACGCTGTGTGAACGCCAGTTGTCATAACGGTTGGCATCGTGGCGGACATTGGCCTTAGCATTGCCGTTGGCCTTGGCTGCGCCACTCCAAACCTGCGTAAAGCTACTGGCGGTCGGGGTGTCAGCAGTGGAGACGCAGACCGAGAAGCTCTCAGGATAGCTGTCATTGGCGTTGTCGGCCCAGAAGGTCAAGGTCGAACCATTCACAATGTCATACTTCTGAGGCGTATAGAGGTAGCTGTCGGTGTCGTAGGCACCGTCGTAGTCGACGAACGAGTAGCACATGGCGAAGCCGGTGCCGCCGTGGGCATGCGTGGTGTAGTCATAGCCACCGAGGTTGTTGTCGCTGTGGATCCATGAACCACCATCGGCATTCACAGTCAGAACGTTCCAACCGTTCAGGCCGCCTTCGAAGCCTTCGGTGAAGCTTGTGGCATCGCCGCCAGGACCAGGAGTCGGGCCAGGTTCAACACCGCCCGGGCACGGAGCCTGAGGATCCCACATGGCCCAACCGGTACGGCTCACGTAGAGGTTCTGGACCTTGCAGATGATTTCGATCAGCACATAGCGGAGGTCGGTGGGTTCCCAGATGGACTCAGTAACTTGGATGGTCTCGTAGCCGGGCAAGCCAACGGTCACGAGGTAGTCACCCTTGCGGAAGCGCGGGAACACATAGTAACCGGTCTGGTCGAGCGTGACACCAGCCTGAGGATGGTTGACCTGCTCACCAGGATTCAGGTTCTCGAAGCTCACCTGGACGCCCTCCGGGCTGTCGGCGCTGTTCAGCACCACGTTGACGGTGACTTCATTCTCGAGGTACATATCCTTGTCGATGCAGGGCGAGCACATGTTGTGCCACACGATTTCGCTCTCACGAGGTTCGAACGGATAGTCGACGCGCGGGTTGTTCGGGTTGCCGTCATAGTTGCCGGCATACACAGCGCTCACGCCATACTTGTAGACGCCAACGGGCACTTGAGGCCACTGGACATCGAAGTACGAAGTGTCAGGACGCCAAGCCGAAGCAAGGAACACGGTGTTGTCGCTGTTGTAAGGACCGTCGTTGTAGCAGTCGGTACGGTAGATGTTGTAGTGGTGCAGGCTACGAGTGAGGTCTTCACCGCCACGGTCGCAGTTGCCCTTCATGATGATGTTCGGGCGAGTGGAGCTGGTCGACATGCTGTAGGTATTGGTCTCAGCATTGTACACTTCGTAGTCGTCATAGTCATACGACATGGCGTTGAAGCCAGCGTTGCTACCATTCCAGTACACAGTCGAGTTCCATTCACCATTGAGGCGTTGGACAACGATGATGATGTTGCTTTCGCCGTCCCATTCAAAGTCGCCCTCGTTGAAGACGAATTCGTTCCAGCCAACAACAGGAGTCATGGCACCGGTGTAGACCTTGGTCATGCCAGCGGTCAGAGGTGAAGTGGTGGAAACGGTATTGTCGTTCACGTTGGCCATCCAGATGGTGATGCCTTGCTGGTTATAGCCAGTGGTGTTGGAGGCATACCAGCTCAAGCTGGTCATCGGGGCGGTGGTCACACCAGCCGCAACCAATTCTTCAGCTCTATAAAGAGCGGTGGCGAGGCTATTATTATATAAGGTGTAGAAAGGCATGTAGCCAGTGGTGGTGGTACCATTGCCGATCTGAGCCTCATAGTCACCAGCGCAGAAGTTGAAGTCCCACCACACTTGCACCAGGCTGTCGCCTTCAACGCCTTCCACATAGGTGGTCTGGGCGCAGACATGTGCGGGAGCGACGAACAACTCATCCATGATAAAGTTGACGTTGTCGACCTGGCCGTTGTAAACCACAGTGAAAGGCAGCGTGTGGTTGGTCACAGTCTCCTGGTAGCCGTCCATCGTGGCAACAGCCATGGTGTAGTTACCAGCATAAACCACCTGATGGTAATAACCGTTGGTACCGGTGGTGGTGGTGTAGGTGTGCGGGACGCCGAACTCATCGGTGCCTTCGATGGTGACGGTGACGCCACCGATCGGGGTCGTGCCGTCCTGCTCGTAGGCATAACCGTTGATGCCCGTAGCGTTGCTGTAGCCGCTCACCTTCACGTTCACCTCGTTGGACGGGGCGGATTCGCCTTCGTCGTAGACGGCGGTGACATAGAAGTTATAGCCATCCATGTTGTATTCCAGGGTTCCACCAGGAATCGTATAGGAAGTTTGTGCCGTCGGGTCGGGGTTCGGTTGAGTTTGGTAATATAACTCACCATCCATGTAGATGCGATAACGACGATAGGTACGGTCGACGATCGGGTTCCAAGTCAGAGTGAGAGGCTCATCTTCGAAGATGGTCTCGTCATTGGCACGGAGGTTCTGAGGCGCTCTGAGGTGAGTGGTGAATCCCCAGACGTCGCCAGTGGTGACGCAACCAGGATTCTCATCGCTGAGGCCGGTGCGTTGGTCGATGCGCCAGAAGTAGTTGGTGTTGTTCCACAGATCGGGCAGAGCATAGCTCTCGGCAAGGTCGCTGCTCCAATTGGTGATGATGGTCTGCGGGTGGTTCGGCTCATCGTCCGGCCAGTAGGTGCTGCCGAAGACGAGGCGATACTGGACGCAGTCGGGGCTGAGGGCCCATCTCAGGACGATGCCTTCAGGATCGAGGTTACTAGCATTGTCGACGGGCGAGGCAACCAGAGCCTTTTCGGGGCAAGGAAGTTCGCTGATGCCGAACTCAACTTCGAAGTCCTCTTCGGTTGAAGAAGCAACCAGGTAGTAGGTGCCAGGCAACACGTTCAGGTCGGTGATGACAGGACCGGCGCTCCAGTAGTGGAATTCACCAACCACAGGCTGATCGGGATCGACCGGAGTAGGTGTTGCAACAGCAGGGATGCAGAGACCGCAGATCTCGCTGGTGTTGGCAGCCTTCAGAGTCAAAGCACCAGTGGTAGGATTGATCTCGTACAAATTGCTATCATCATAGCACTGAGCCCAGTAGAGCTTGTTGTCATTCATGTCGAAGGCCATGCTTTGTGCATAGTTGCAACCTGCATTCAACGTGCAAATTGTAGTAACAGTGGCATCGGTCTTGTCAATCGAAACAAGGGCGCTGGTGTCACCATAAAGCACGCCGAAGAGTTGACCGTTGGCATTGGCCGTGATGCACATGACGTCAGTATTGCTGAGAGCGTCAATGTCGGTCATCTCACCAGTGGTAGGATCGGTGATGTTCAACCAGCTATAACTATCCATGCTGTACAAGGTGTTGGTGGTTTGGTCCCAAGCCAAGCTGACAATAGCATAATCGGTTCCCACCGTATTCAGGACGTTGCCGTCAGCATCAACTTCATAAAGCATACTATTAGAATAGTCACTCACATAGAAATGGCTATTGTTGGGGTTATAGACCATACCGCCAATACCATCGTAGCTGTTGATGACGGTGGCTCCTGCCAGATTGTCGATATCAAACTGGTTGATACCATAATCAAGAGAACCATCATTATAAACACAAATGCCATAGGCAGTTGAACCACGGAAGGCATTTCTCCAATCGGTCATGCCCGAACGATTCTGTTGACCAGAGCGAGTTGCAATAAGATGAGGATTGACGGTTGCAGTAGCTCTATCGCCGCGTTTGACTCTATCAGTAACCATACGGTTGCCACCCTTCATGGTAATGACAGGACGGTTGTTGGAAGTGTAAACACTGTTAGGAGTATTGACATTATAAGCACCGCTGTCTTGGTACTCGTAAGTGGTGGCAGCGAAGCCAACATTTTCGTTGGTCCAATAAACTGTGCTGTTCCAAGTGCCGTTGTTGCGCTGCACCAAAATCAGCACGTTGCTTTGGCCGTCCCAAGCGAAGCTGCCTTGGTTGAAGGCGAACTCGTTCCAGCCAATCTGAGGAGTCATGGAGCCCGTGTAGACGAGGGTCATGCCGCTCACGGTGTGAGAAGTAGAGGTCAAAGCCGCATCGCTCACGTTGGCCATCCAGATGCTGATGCCTTGCTGCTCGTAACCAGGAGCATTGGTGGCATACCAGCTCAAGCTCGTCATCGGGGCAGTGGTAATACTAGCAGCCGTCAGTTCGGAAGCCAGGTAGAGGGACTCGGAGATGCTATAATTATATAAGGTGTAGAAAGGCACATAACCACTCGTAGTGTTGCTTTCCACATTACCAATCACAGCCTCGAAGCTGCCGCCAGTGGCGCCACCACCGCTGCCGCTCATCGGGCGACCGGTGTAGTTGTTGGTAGCCATCGGGCCACCTTCGCCGTCGAAGTCAGCACGATAGAGGGCCACCTTACCGTTTTCGTAACCTTCCACCACGCGGGCGTTGAGGTTCATCGGGTGGTCGACCGTGAACTTCATCACGGCATCGTAGCCGTCAGGAATGTTCTCTTCGTAGTCGGGCAGGTCGTAGTTGGCGTGGAGTTCCATCTCAGCGGGACCGTCCCAAATCTCAGACATGTACTCGCTCCAGGTGAAGCCATCGTTCACAGTGCCGAGCTCGTAAGCCGTTTCGACCACATCCGGGCAATAGGGCTGGTAAGGAGCAGCGACAATCTGATAGAGGTGCGTGCTGCGCTCGCTGGTGTTCACGGCCAGCAGGCTGTTCAGTTCCTCGGTGTCGGTCCAGTCGGTGTTGGTGTTGATGTAGAGGTCAACGCCGGGGCGACCGGTGGCGGCCACGGTGAAGGGATACTCAGTGCCCTCAGCCATGCTGAAGTAGCCGTTGTTGTGCAGGAAGTCGATCAGGACCACCTCAACGTCTTCAGTGCCGTCGTTGTAGAGTTGGAAGTGATAAGGCTCCATCCAAGCGCCGTTAGGACGCTCGATGAGGAGACGGTCAACGCTTTCGTAGGCATTATCACCCACGCCATAAGTCGACAGGGTGTGCAGACCTTCTTCATAGGTGTAGTACGCGTAGGTATAAATCACAACACTACCCGCCGGGAACTCAGGAAACTCTTGAGCCATATCCGGAGTAACAATAATAGCTAGTAAGACATTGTCTGCTGAACCATTGATGTAAGCCTCCAAGGCGGGGCTGAATGCATAACCCTCATTGGGAACCAAATTGAATCCCCAAACGTAATCACTATCAGAAAGGTTGTAGATAGGATCGGGGTTCATCTCACGGGCTGGGGGCAACATGCCGTGAGGATATGAGAACCATGCGGCAACCAAGAGGCTGTAGTTGGCATCCTCAGGGATGGTCACGTTTTGGGTGACTTGTTGTCCCCAAACGGGAGCCTCGAAGTCGTTGATTTCAACGATATCGATATAATTGACTTCAGGGACTGCGGCAATGACGGTGACATCGTCAATCCAAACCTCATACTCGTCATAATCTTGGTGGTGGAAAGCAATCCACACATCCTGACCAGCGTAAGCGCTCAGGTCAACAGTGACTTCACGCCAGTTCTCATAACGGTCGTTGTTATGACGGACTTGGGTCTTTGCAGCATTGCTTCTCAAATCGACATCCCAAATTGCAGTGAAGTCACTGGCGGTAGGATTGTCGACCGTAGCCACGCAAACCTCAAAGAAATCGGGATAGTTGTCGTTGGCATAGTCAAAGAAGAAATTGATAGAGGAGTTGCCAACCATGGTGTACTTCTGGGGAGAAACCAGATAGTTGTCGGCATCAACGGCTCCGTCATAGTCTGTGTATGACTGGGAAATAGCGAAGCCATCAGAATCGTTGTGACCAAGACCTGTATAGTCATAGCCAGAATAGGTCTCGCTCAGAGAGCTGTGGAACCAGCCGTTTCCATCACCATCGTTGTCAATGGAGGTCCAGCCTTGCATACCGGATTCGAAATCATAGGCAATCGGTTCACCGCTTTCACCGCCGCCGGTGGTGATGCTCAGTCTCACAACGTTCTTGGTTGTCAATAAGGTACCGTTCACACCAGGAGCGGCAACATCATAAGGAGTGCCATCACGATAGGCATAGATGGCCTGATTGCCGTTAGCATCCATCACGACACCAGCCAAGCCGCTGCTCCACGAACCAGTCACATCCTGGAAGCAAATCACCAGGTTGTCGTTGCCGCTGTAGTCGAAAGGCGTGCTGAGATCGATAGCCATCTCAACGGGCTCGGTAATGCCATTGTTCATAGTGAACGAGGCGACCATGTCGTCAGCCGTCATGCTCACCCATGAGGTGTTGCTGGCAAACGTGCTTTCGCTCACTTCCTTCATGTAAACATTGATGTTGCGAGCGTAGCTGGAGCTGTTCTTCAGCCACATCGTGAGTGTGTTGATCGTACCGCCCACACCGATTTCGTCAGCAGTGTAAATCTGCTGAGAAATCGCATAATCGTACAGGGTGTACCCAGGCAGGTACGCATTCGTCGTAGTGGCGGTAGGATCACCAATCGTCACTTCAACAGTTTCGCCGCCTTGGCCACCAGCAGGAGTGTAGTCGAAGGTCATCTTAGGCAGGAAGTTACGCTGAGAGGCGCTAATCGAGCTAAGGTCGCTGTAGCTGTAGCCTTGCACAGAAGCACCGTCAGCGGACACACCATACCATGAGCAGCTGACATAGCTACCTTCGGCGATGTTGTACACACCGACGAGCAGGTTGCCGCCATTGTAGGTGTAAGGCGTTGAGAACGTGACGCTCATTTCGCCATTAACGATGCTCATTGCACCTTGATAGACGATAGTACCGTCACCAACGAAATTGTTGAGGGTTGTGCTGCCCACTTCGGTCAGGAAGACCTCGAACATGGCATTACCCCAGCTTACGCTCGAATTTGAAGCGTAGAACGTCAAACCGTTGATGGTCGCACCGTTCATGTCGGCGAGATCAGCAGCGGGTTGGACGAACTCACACTTCAGGTAAGCGTCGGCATAGAAGCCGTACACTGGCACGTAAGCGTTGGTAGCTTCACCATCGTTTACGGTCAGTTCGTCCGCTCTTGCCACGCCCATAAAGGCGAGCAAAAGCGTCATCATCAAAGAAAATACTTTCTTTTTCATAATGAATTGAATTTGGTTAATAATTTAGTGAATTGATTGAATTGATTGATTTTAAATGTCTTTGTTTCGCGTTGACACACAACGAAAACGCCTCCGCTGTATGACACAACGGATGCAGCTGTTGTAAAGCCCGAATTGACCGGAAAAAGAAGGTCATTCATTTAAAAAACGCGTTTTTTACTAATTAGTTCACCTATAAGACTAATAAATAAGGCACTACCCTTAGTGAAATTTTATCCTTCGAGGGTAATATTTGTGGAATTATAGGACACAACTCGTTGACGGAATTAAACCAGTGCCAGTGCATGTTTATTTGGTCAATAGGTTTGCTCAGGGAAGAATCACGGAGTTACCTTATAGGTATCTCAGAGTTACCTTAGAGGCACCTCGGAGTTCCTATAGGCTTGCAATAGCTTTAGTATAGCGTTGCTATAGCGTTGGTATCGATTTTTTTAATTTAATGAATTGTGAATGAGTTAGTTATGGAGGGAATCAGGTTAGTAAGTCTATCTGCATAATATATCATTCAGAGAAACAGATAGTTACAAAGGGTTTTCTATCTCATTCGGGCTTTTGTGTTTGCGGTTGCAAAGATACACAAAATATCTGGATTTGGCAAGTAGAAACGATAGATTTTCTTCCAAAGTGTAAACCCGTGAACCGTGAATTTTAATATCGCCAACGGGTGATACAATGATATTCTATGGTTTGCAGACGTACATCCGGCAATTTCGGCAGTCGAATTCCAAACGGAAAATCCCCCGCAGTTCGGGCTGGGTGGGGGTTTTACTCCCCCGCAGTTCGGGCTGGGTGGGGGTTTTACTCCCCCGCCCTTCGGGCACCCCCTCTGAGAGGGGGAAGCCTACCGGACGCAGGAACAAATCCGTGGTCTGTAGGGACGCACCGCGTGCGTCCGTGGCACCGCGTGCGTCCTGGCGCAAACACATGCCATTGGCAAAACGGATGCAATGGTGGCAGGTCATCAGATGGTCGGGAATGGCGGAGGGGTCAGTTGAGAGTTGAGAATTGAGAATTGAAAATTGAGAGTCAGTTGAGAGTTGAGAGTTGGGAGTTGAGAGTTGAGAGTCAGTTGAAAGTGGAGAGTTTAGAGTTGAGAGTTGCCGCTTGTCGCGGCGGGGTTGGTGGTCAACGATTAATGCATCGGTCAGTTTTTCCACCAATTGGCGTTTCATCTCGCCAATCACCGAGGCGGGGATGAGGCGCGGTTCTGTGAAACGCAATTCCAGATTAATGGGATTGAAGGGCGTGTCGCCCCATTGCAGGGCCTTGCGGCGGATGTTGTCGGTGGCTTTGTCGGGGTTGTTTGCAATAATTTTGTCGCATTGGACGGATGCGGTGGCCATTGTAGGGACGCACGGCGTGCGTCCGTTTTGCGCGGACGCATGCGATGCGTCCGTACAGGTGGCCATTAATTCATATCCCCTTCCCGTTTCGGCCAGCACCAAATCGATGGCGATTTTGCGGTTGCCCGTGGAGGCCTCCACCTGTTTTTGCCATTCGATGTCGTAATTGCGGTAGATTCTTGCGCCGCGATGGGCACCGTGGGGTCTATTTGTAGAGACGGTGTGCACACCGTCTCTACCAAGGGTTACCACATCGGCACGAAGGCCGACCAATTCGTCGTTTTCATTCAAAAAACACAGGCCGTCGCCGTTGTGCAGGATTTTGTCGGTGGCGATTTCCATGCGGAGGGGGTTGCACCAGGCCACCTCGCCGATGTATTCGCCCATCGATTTCGGCGTGAAGGGCGAATCGATGCCCTTCTGCCGCCCGTTGATGAAGAAATCCGTGAAACCACGGTTGAAGGATTTCTCGGGATTCACCTCGAATGTAGAGACGCAATGCTTTGCGTCTCCGACAGGTTTTTCACCGTTGGTGGGTTTTGAGACGCAAAGCATTGCGTCTCTACAGGAGGATGGTATGTATTCCGGGCGACGTTCAAATATTTCATCCAATTTCCGGCGATAGAAGGCCGTCACGTTTTTCACATAATCCGCATCCTTCATGCGCCCTTCGATCTTGAAACTGGTGATGCCGGCATCCATCAGCTCCTCCAGATGCGCGCTGTTGTTGAGGTCTTTCAGGCAGAGAAGATGTCTGTTTTTTATCAGCACGTTGCCCTCGGCATCAAGCAGGTCGTAAGGCAGACGACAGGGCTGGGCGCAGGCACCACGGTTGGCGCTGCGGTTGCCGATGTATTGGCTGAGATAGCACTGCCCGCTGTGGCTGACACACAAGGCACCGTGGACGAAGAATTCCAGCGGCACGGTGGTCTTTTCCCTTATCGCGCGGATTTCCTTGAGGCTCAGCTCACGGCCCAGAACGACTTGGCTGAAGCCTAACTGCTCAAGCTGCTGCACCCTTTCGAGGGTGAGGTTGTCGCACTGCGTGCTGGCGTGCAGCGGGATGGGGGGCAGGTCGAGGTCGAGGAGCTGCATGTCCTGAACGATGAGGGCATCGACGCCGGCGTTCCAGCAGTCGTGGGCCAGCTGTCGGGCACGTTCCAACTCACTATTATATAATAAGGTGTTGAGGGTGACGTAGACCTTGGCGTCGTAGAGGGCGGCATGACGACAAAGGCGCTCGATGTCGGCGATGCTGTTGGAAGCCTTCTCGCGGGCGCCAAACGACGGCCCACCGATGTAGACGGCATCCGCACCATGATTGATGGCGGCAATGCCCACCTCGGCATCCTTGGCTGGCGAAAGCAGTTCTATCTTCTTCGTATTCATGCTGCAAAAATAAGCATTTTCGGCACGATGCGGAATATTTTTCTATTTTTGCAGGTTATTTACGTCTAAATGAAAGCCCACGTCAAGGTCATATTGTTTGCCCTCTCCGCCGTCCTGTTGTTCCTCTTCCCGATACAGCAGGCCACGGGGCTTTTCAAGTTCAAGCGGCTGTATGGCGTGACGGAAGAGAAGCCCAAGCCCCAATTGTCGGCGCAACATTGGCTCGACAACAGCTTTCAAGCCAATGCCGAGGCCTACCTGCAGCAGCATTATGGCTTTCGGGAGCCGCTGACACGACTCTACAACCAATACCTCTGGGATTGCTACGGCTTGACCTTCGCCAAGGAAAGGAACTGGGTCTTCGTCAGCGACGACGGATGGTATTACGAATCGGACTATGTGCAGGAATACTACGAAGGCTGCTCATGGAAATTCGCCAGCGACTCCTTGCAGATGGCAAATATCCTTGGCAGGGAGGCACTTATGATTTCACAAACCCAGCAAATCCTCGACAGCCTCGGTGTGCATCTTTTTGTGTTGCTGGAGCCTGGAAAAGAGCTAATCTATCCCGAACACATCCCCGCCAACACGCGATACCATCACGACAAGGTGTTTTCAGCCCATGACTTCCTTCACCAACGCTTCGAGGAGCTGGGCATCCACTACATCGATGCGGGAGAATGGTTCCTGCGGATGAAAGACACCGTCGACTTCCCCCTGTTTCCGCAGACGGGAACGCACTGGAGCAACCTCGCCGCCATGTACGTGGCCGACAGCCTCATCCGCTATATGGAAGCCTTAGGCGACGTCAACATCCTGAATTTCGAGATTGGGGAAAAATTCGTCAGGACCAAAGAGCCCGACAACGACCTGGAAGAATGGCTGAACCTGATGCGCCCTCTGAAAGGAGAGCCTAACTACTACGCCAAGACCCCCATCGTGAAAGACCCCACCGCCGTGAAGCCCAGGCTCATCACCATCGGCGACTCGTTCTATTGGAACATCCTCAACCACGCGCCATTCAAGAGGATCTTCGGCAGCGTCCCCTATTGGTATTATTTCAGCACCATCTATTTCGACGGCCCCGAGGTGCATGTCGCCGACATCGACCTGCTCGAAAAGGTGACGGGAGCCGACTTCATCATGCTGGCCTACAGCACGCCACAGCAATACGAGATGAGCAACGGCTTCGCCGAACGCTTTTTGATGGAATGGTGCTACAACAAAGAAGAAATCGCGCCTTTGAAACAGAAGATGAAGGAACGCATCAGCAACGACAAACCCTGGATGGACGGTATCATCAAAAAAGCCGAAACCATAGACGTTCCCATAGATTCTATCCTGAACATGGAGACCGCCTATTTCATCACCAAACGTCCCGATGTCTGCTTCCCCGCCTTGGGCGACAGCGTTCCGCTCAAACGGTCGAGCAAAGCCGAGCAAATCCTGACACAAAAGAGCCGTACCGATGAATAGCCGCATCCAAGTCATATTGTTCGCCTTGACCGCCCTGTTGCTGTTTGCCTCCGCGATACAACAACAGACGAGACTCTGCAAGTTCAAGGAGCTGAGTGGAGTGGTCTATTCGAACCCCAAACCCGAATTGACTTGGAACAACTTCCTCGACGGTGGCTTGCAGGACTCCACCGAGGCCTATCTGCAACAAAACTTTGGCTTCCGCGAACCGCTGACGCGCTTCTACAACCAAACGGAGTGGACTTTGTTCCGCTATTCGCAAGTGGCTGAGGACAAGCGCATCGTCATCACCCGCGACAACTGGATCTTTGAACCATGGAACGTGGAAGAATACTACCAAAGCCTCACCTATGAATTTGCCAAAGACTCGACAGAGCTGGTCGAGAAGCTGGAAGACGAGGCGCAAAGGTTGCTCAAAGTCCAACAGTTGCTGGAGCCTTACAACACCCACCTCTTCGTGGCCCTGCTGCCTGGCAAAGAACTGGTTTGTGCCGAACACCTGCCCGAAAACCCAGGTTATCTCAAGAAAAAGACCATCACGGCATACGAGTTCTATAGGACACGCTTCAAGGAACTGGGCATCAACCACATCGACCTGGGCGAGTGGTTCGTGCAGATGAAAGACACGGTAAGCTATCCGCTGTTTCCGCAGACGGGCACGCATTGGAGCAACCTCGCTGCCATCCACAGCACCGACACCCTCATCCGCTACATGGAACACCTGAGCGACTCCAACATGGTCAATGTCAAGGCTGGCAGCGTATGGCAGCGCACCCTCAAGCCCGATGCCGACCTCGAAAGCCTCATGAACCTCATCTGGCCTATTCAAAAAGCACCCAACATGTTCGCTACGGCCATTTACGACATGGACGACGCGGCATGGCGGCCAAGGCTCATCACCATTGGCGACTCGTTTTATTGGAACATCCTCAACCATACGCCCGTGTGGGCAGTGTTCGAAAGCGTCCCTTATTGGTATTATTTCAGCACGGTCTATTTCGGCTGCGATGACCTGCATGAGACCCGCAATATCAACGACTTTGACGTGCTACAAGAAGTCATCGACGCCGATTTCGTCATGCTCTCCTACTCCACCGCGGCCCTTTACAAGATGAGCAATGGCTTCTCGGAGCGACTGCTCAAAGAATTGGAACAAAAACAACTGCAAACTATTAAGTAGATGAGCAGATTTAGTTTACATAAAAGACAAGTTGAGATTCCCTTACAGGGAATGGAGTTCGTTTGTTTTTCTACACGCGGCGGCTTGTGGAGATTACGAATGGTCAACTTGTTCATGCCGCCGCTTAATAAACTATGTCTTAACTCCATTCCCCGTAAGGGGAATCTAATAAAATATGCAGTTTAATTCTGAACAGTTACTTAACTATTAACTATAAACTGATTAAAATATGGTATTCAGCAGCAACGTATTCCTACTCTATTTCATGCCAGCGTTCTTCCTGGTGTATTTCCTCATGCCAAAGAAGACCCGCAACTATGTGCTTTTGCTGGCATCGCTCATCTTTTATGCCTGGGGCGCGCCTGAGTTCATCATACAGCTGGTCGTCTCCCTCATCGCCAACTTCTTCTTGGTCAAGTGGATGTGCGCCACACAAAACACCCGAAAACGCAAATGGCTTTGCGGCATCTCCATCGCCATACCGCTTGGGTTGCTGTTGGTTTACAAATACGGCAACTTCACCATGGAGAACCTCAACGCCATCCTTGGCCTCACGGGGCATGCTCCTTTGAGTTGGAAGCGCATCATGCTGCCTATAGGCATCTCGTTCTTCTCGTTCCAGAGCGTGACCTACACCTTGGACACCTACCGTGGCGTCAACCAGCCGTTGAAGAAACTGAGCGACTACATGCTGTATATCACCATGTTCCCGCAACTCATCGCGGGTCCCATCGTGCGCTACTGCGACGTTGCCGACCAAATCCGCATGCGTGAGTCGACGATGGCCGACCGCCTGCAGGGTTTCTACCGCTTCGTCATCGGCTTGGCCAAAAAAATCCTCATCGCCGACGTCATCGGCTTGCGCGTCGACCAGATGCGGGGGGGGGGCGACCTCAGCGCGGTGGCCTTCTCCGAAGTAGCCAGCCGCATCGCCACCCTCGACACGGGCACGGCCTGGCTCGTCGCCTTGGCCTACACCTTCCAAATCTACTTCGACTTCGCCGGTTATTCCGACATGGCCATCGGCTTGGGCCGCATCATGGGCTTCAAGTTCCCCGAAAACTTCGACAATCCATACACCTCGCGTTCCATCACCGAGTTCTGGAGACGTTGGCACAAGACCCTCGGCGCTTTCATCATGAACTACCTCTACATCCCGTTGGGCGGCAACCGCAAAGGCACGGGACGCATGTACCTCAACCTTTGGCTCTGCTTCCTGCTTAGCGGCTTGTGGCACGGCGCAGCATGGAACTTCGTCGTTTGGGGTGCCTTGCACGGCCTCTTCATCTGCCTCGACAAGCTCTTCCTCGGCAAGGTGATGAAGAAAATCGGCACCGTGCCGTCGGTCATCCTCACCTTCCTCACGGTCTGCGTCATTTGGGTGTTCTTCCGCATCGAGAACATTGGCGTGGCCTGGACCTTCGTCACGAGGATGTTCGCCTTCGACTTCAGCGGCTTCGCCTTCAACGGCAATGCCCAAGTCTATACCACCCTGATCATCGCCGCCCTCTTCTCCTTCCTCACCTTGACGGGATGGGGCAAGCAACTGGAGCAAAAAGTCTACTACACCGACTACAGCGACCGCAACCACATTTGGGTTTGGATTATCGCTGCCATCGTGTTTGTTTTCTGCGTGGCTGCATTGAACGCCACGAGCTTTAGCCCGTTTATCTACTTTAGGTTCTAAAACATGCACATACGATTGCATATAAGACCTTTGATCTGGGATTGTTTACCTATACCCTTTTTCCGTCATGGCGGACAAGGATCCGCCATCTCCTGCGCAAGAAGGATTAACCTTGCGTTTTGGAGATTGCGGGTCAAGCCCGCAATGACGGTTTGGTGTTCTATTGAACAGTAAGAGCATGAGAAAAAAGCCCACATACGACATTATTCTCTTCACCATCTTGATGGTGTTGCTCTTCCTGCCTATGCTGCAAGCCCATGTCCTGCACATCCCATTGAAGCCTTTGTACGGCGTGACCATTGAAACAGAGAAGCCCGACTTCAACCTTGAGGCCTATCGTTCAGGTGACTATGCCAAGCAGGAAGAGGCTTATTTGGGCGAGCATTTCGGCTTCCGTGAGCCTGTCATTCGGCTTTACAACCAATATCTTTGGAGCTGTTACAAGAAAACCTACGCCCACGACGTGATGGCTGGCAAACAAGGCTGGCTCTACACCCCCGAAGGCGTCAGCGACTATTACGGCACCGAGCTGTTGAACTGGCAGCCATCGATTGAAGAGGCCAAAAGCACCTTTGAACGTGAGGTGAAATACATGTGTCGGGCGCGCGACATCCTCAAGGAAAACGACGTGGAGCTATTGGCCTTCATCGCTCCCGAAAAGAGCTTCGTCTATCCTGAGTATCTCCCTGACAGGAAGCACGACACCACCACCTTCAACGCCTGCGCCGTTTTTTTGGATGGATTCCAAGAGAATGGCTTCCCTTGCATCGACATGACGCGCTGGTTTGCATTGATGAAAGACACCGTCCCCTATCCCTTAATTCCGCAGACGGGCGCCCATTGGGTCTTCCCTGCCGTCTATGCCGCTGATTCCTTGTTCCGCTTTATGGGCGATTTGAAAGGCATTGAACTGCCCAAGCTGAAAATCGGTGCATTGCATGAAAACGACAACCACGGCACCGACAACGAATTGGAGCGGCTGCTCAACTTGTCGCTGCCCATCCGGAAACACAACGGCTACAGCCCCACGGCGGAGGTCACGGCGGAAAGCGGGCCGAATAGCGTCAAACCCAAGGTGCTGTTTATTGGCAACTCGTTCATGTGGGGCATGGCTAACCGAGTGCCGATGCGAGAAGTGTTCAGTGACGTGGAGTTTTGGTACTATTTTTCCACCGCCTACTCGGGCGAGGACTTGACCGAAACCCAGCTTGTCGTCGACCTCAACCTGCTGGAGAAACTGTTGGATTTCGACTACGTCGTTTGGTTCACCACGGGCAACCAGCTGAACAAGGGCACCAACGGCTTCGCTTCGTCGGTCATGCTCACCCTTGGTGTGGATGACAGCATCCGGCAGGCGTATATTGACCGCATTATGGACACGATAGGTAGAGACGGTGTGCACACCGTCTCTACAGACAGCATCCGTCGAATAGAGGCTATCGCCATCCTACACCAACACCCGGAAATCATTCCAGAGCTGAATGCCGAAACCCTGACCACCCAAAACAGCAACATCCCTTACGCCAAGGTCACCAAGGACATCCGCAAGGACAGCGCGTGGATGGCTGCTTTGGAGGCACAGGCTTTCTTGCGCAGCGCCACGATGGATCAGATGCTCCATGCAGAAGTGGACCGCTTCAAGGCCGGCAAGCCACTCTATCGAGACCAAGTCGAAGAAATACGGTTCTCCTTGCTGTGCCAAGAGGAAGTCCAGCAGCGCATAGAAAGGATTCCTAGTCATGAGGACTTGATGAAAATCATTCGCGAAAAAGCCATAAAACAAAACAAGCCCCTTGACAAAGCCATCGAAGATGATGCCATCTGGATGACTAGGGAGATATATGGCCTCGACCATTGTCGCCTCATCGACGACCCTGATGCCGTTATTTCCATACCCCTTGATTTCCAATTGAAAAAATAACTAATTTTGCAACATAAAACGAACGACTGATATGGTATTCAGCAGCAACGTATTCCTACTCTATTTCCTGCCGGTTTTCCTTCTGGTGTATTTCATCCTGCCGAAGAAAGTCCGCAACTATTTCCTGCTGTTGGCCTCGTTGGTCTTCTACGCCTACGGTGCGCCCGAGTTCATCATCCACCTCATCGTCTCCGTCATCGCCAACTTCTATTTGGTGCGGTGGATGAACAAGGTGGAGAAACCTGGCCTGAAGAAACTGCTTTGCGGCATCAGCATCGCCATCAGCATCGGGCTGCTGTTCTACTTCAAGTACGGCAACTTCACGATGCAGAACATCAATGCGGTAAGGGGCTGGTTCCATGCCGAGCCGCTACAATGGGTCAAAATCCTGCTACCCATCGGCATCTCCTTCTTCTCGTTCCAAAGCGTGACCTACACCTTGGACACTTACCGAGGCGTCAACCAACCAATGAAACGGCTGAGTGATTACATGCTTTACATTGTCATGTTCCCGCAACTGATTGCCGGTCCCATCGTGCGCTATTGCGACATCGCCGACCAAATCCGCAACCGCGAGTCTTTATACACCGACCGTTTGCATGGCTTCTACCGCTTCGTCATCGGCTTGGCCAAAAAAGTCTTGATCGCCGATGTCATTGGCTTCCAAGTCGACCAAGTGCTAGGACCATCGAACTATGATGTATTGACCTCGGCACAACTGGCCGACATCGCCAACAAGATCGCCACCATCGACTCGACCACCGCCTGGATTGCCATCTTCGCCTTCACCTTCCAAATCTACTTCGACTTCGCCGGTTATTCCGACATGGCTATTGGTCTCGGCCGCATGATGGGCTTCAAGTTCCCCGAGAACTTCGACAACCCTTATGTTTCGACCACCATATCGGAGTTTTGGCGTCGTTGGCACCAGACCTTCAGCGTGTTCATCAAGAACTACCTCTACTTCCCCTTGGGTGGTAGCCGCGTGAAAACCGAAGCGAGGAAATACTTCAACTTGTGGTTCTGCTTCCTCATCAGCGGTTTGTGGCACGGTGCTGCGTGGAACTTCGTGGTTTATGGTGCCTTGCAGGGCATCTTCATCTGCGCTGACAAGCTGTTTTTGAAGAAATTCAACGAGCGTTTGGGACGCATCCCGAGTGTGTTTTTCACCTTCCTCATCATCGTGTTGACGCGCTGCTTCTTCCGCATAGAGCGCATCGACCTTTCGTGGCTCTTCATCAAGCGCCTTTTCGCCTTCAACTTTACCCCGTTCCATTTCGGCGACAACCCGCACCTCTATGTCACCATGCTCGTGGCGGCCTTCTTCTCGTTTTTCACACTGTCAAAGCTGGGCCTCAAGGTGCAGGACAAGATTTATTTCACTGAGTACAACAAGCGGCAACATATCATTGCGTTTATCGTCAGTATTTTTGCTTTTATCTTCTGCCTCGGCGCCTTAAACGCCAGCGGCTTTAGTCCGTTCATTTATTTCAGGTTCTGATGAAAAAGGGTAACGGTAACATATTATACGGCATCCTCTTCGGTATTTTGATGTTGTTCTTGTTTTCTTTCATGATTCAAGAACACTTCAAGCCGTTTGAGTTCAAAAAAATGAATGGCCGTTTTGCTGTGGTCAACAAGCCCGACCTCACTTTCAACGGATACAAGAACGGCACCTATCAGAAGGGCACTGAGAAATACCTTCAGACCCATTTCGGGTTTTACGAACCCATAGTGAGAGGCTACAACCAATACTGCTGGGATTTCTACAGGAAAAGCATGGTCAGTTACATCAAATGCGGCAAGGACAACTGGCTGTTTTACAATCATACCATAGAAAACTACTACGGTACGGAAATGTACAACTGGTACAAAGACGTGGATGCCGCCCGCGAGGGCTATGAGCGCGAAATACGACTTCTAAACAAGGTCGACGGCATTTTGCGCCAGTACGGCGTTACTTTTATGACCGTTATCGCCCCCAGCAAAGGCACCATCTACTCGGAACTGCTGCCAAGAGGCGACTTTGACACCACTACCCTGAAAGCAGCCGACTATTTCACGAAACGTTTCGACGAGCTTCACCTACCCTACCTTGACATGACCGAAGTCTTCTTCCAAATGAAAGACACCTGCTCGTTCTATCTGTTCCAACCCTTAGGCCACCACTGGAACTTCTCCTGCATCTATGCCGCCGACACGCTTTTCCACTTCATGGAACACCAGAGAGGCATCAAAATGCCGCAAATCCAATATGGCGACAAGTGGCTGAACAGCTGCAGCATCGGCGACGACAGGTTTACTGACCACCAATCTGAGTTGAACCTGATGCGCCCCATCAAATACAAGCCAAAATATGACTATAGGGAACGCGAATATTGGCTGACCAGCGACTCTACAACCACCAAGCCCGCCGTGCTTATCACCGGAAATTCTTTCTATCTTTGGATGATGTACTACATACCTCCCAAAGAATGTTTCTCCGACTTCCAGTACTGGTATTACAACAAAGTGGCTTACCAAGGGGTGGACAAACTGATTGACAGTGTGGCCAAACTCGATCGTTTGGATTATTTGCTTGACGCAGACTACGTCGTTTGGTTTACCAGCGAAAGCCAAATGTACCATAACACCGAAGGCTTTGCCGCCGACGCCTTATTACAACTCTGCATCGGAGAAGACAGGTTCAACACACGCTATAATGAAGTGAAGGACAGCCTTTACCATGATAATATGACCCGATGGAGAATCGCCGGCAATTGCGATGACGAACTCTTCAAGAAACTATTGGTAAACTATACCAAAAAAATGATCTATGGCGACCCTGAAAAATTCTTCCCTTAACTTGCCGGCGAAGGCATCCCCACCGCCCGCAATCCAAGGTTGTTGGAAGAAAGCTATTGGAAAAAACGAGACATCCGCCGCCAAATCAAGCGCGACACCAAATGGATGACCAATGTTTCCAATTTCATGGTGGCACAAGATGTCAGCCTGCAAGAAGCCATCAACGAGGAAACCGACAACGTGTTCTTTGGCCATCCGCTTATGCGCGACACCAAAATCGGGAAAAAGGAATACAGGGAAATCCTTATCAAGCAGACAGAACAAATTATTTGGAATTACAAAGAATGGCTGGAAAGCGTGAAAGCCGACGCCGAAAAAAGAGGCATTACCATCGAAGAGGCCGTAACGCTCCATGCCACCTATACCGTCGACCAAAAAATCCGTGATGGTAAAGTTATCTTACCCGAATAAATGAAAAACAGCACTTGCACCATATTATGCTTACTCACCATGCTCGGATTCGTGCTGACATTCGTGCAAGAAAAATGGCATCCCTTCAAGCTGAAGCCTTTGGGAGGTGTCACCTATGAAACCGAACGCCCTGAACTTACCTTAAAGAATTTCGCTTCGGGCCAATTCCAAAGCAATGCCGAGCAATACAGCCGTGAGAACTTTGGCTTCCGCGAATGGGCCATCAGGTTTTACAACCAAACCAGTTACAGCCTTTTCGACCAAACCACCAACCGCTTCGTCGTGCAAGGCAAAGACGGCAAAACTTTCTTCGAGGAGTCGTACATCATCAGCTATACGGGCGAGACCTACCTCGGCGAAGAGAAAATCCAGGACAACACGAGGCAAATCAAGCTCATCCAGGACTTGTTGCGCACCAAAGGCATCACCATGCTGCCTGTCTTCGTCTTGGGCAAGGCTTCCTACTATCCCGAACTCATTCCCGACAACTACATTGCCAAGCGCCACGAGACCAACAACTACCAAGCATACCTGAAAGCTTTTGACGAGCAAAGCGTTGAGATGCTGGACTTCAATAGGTACTTCTGCGAGCGAAAAGGCACGGAAGCCCATGCCATCTATTGTAACCTAAGTGCCCACTGGACGGTGTATGCCGCCTCCCAAGCCATGGATTCCTTGGTGCGCTATATGGAAGACAAGACACAACAGACACAGGCGCATTTCCAAATCTCGGGCTTCGACACCAGCTACTTGATGAGCCAAGACGACGACCTCTACCAAATGATGAACCTCATGTTCCCCATGAAGCACAACACCATCGACCAGCCGCAGTTCAGTTTCACCGAAGGCTACAAGCCCAAGGTGCTGACCATCTCCGACTCCTATTGGTGGACCGTCTGGGCCTGGAATGTCGCCTTGCCGCAAAACCTCTTCTCCGACGGCGGCTTCTGGTTCTATAACAAAACCGTCTATCCCGAGCGCTCGCCCATCCAAAACGTGGAAGCCGTCGACTATAAGCAAGAAATTGAAAACCAAGAGTTTGTATTGTTGGTATGCACGGAGGCCACCAACCATCTTTGGCCTTACGGCTTCACGGAACGTTACCTGAGCGCTTATGACAACGTATTCCGCTACAAGCAACCCGAGCAATACGATGCCGCCGACAGCCTTTATGTCACCTACCGCAACAAAGAAATCACAAGCATCATCGAACGCATCAAGGCATCGCCAGAATGGCTGGAAAGCGTTGAAAGACAAGCCAACGAGAAAGGCATCACTGTAGAGCAGTCGCTGTGGGACAACGCCGAATACACCTATCGCATGAACATCGAACCAAAAGGATTTGTAAGATGAAAAGCCGTATTTGCACCATATTATGTCTCCTGACGATGATTGGGTTTGTGCTCATCTTCGTGCAAGAAAAATGGCATCCCTTCAAGTTGAAGCCTTTGGCGGGCGTCACCTTCACCACCGACAATCCAGACCTCAACCTCAACAACTTCGCCTCGGGCAAATACCAAAGCAACATCGAGCAATACAGCCGTGAGAACTTCGGCTTCCGTGAGTGGGCGATAAGGTTTTACAACCAAATCAATTACAGTCTCTTCAACGAGACCACCTGCCATTTCATCACCCCCGGCAAGGACGGCTGGCTGTTCTATGCCGAAGCCTTCCGCGACTACTACGGCATCGAGCCTATCAACCAATACAAGACCTATGACCGCGCCCGCGAATGGGCAAGGAAAAACGTCAGGATGATGAACAAGCTCAGGTATGTGCTGAAAGACTACGACATCGAGTTTCTGTGCTTTATGGCACCCAACAAGGCAGAGATTTATCCCGAATACCTGCCCTACCATCAGCCTGCCCCTGCCAACGCCATCCACACGGCAGCTTACTACGACTCGCTGATGACAGCCATAGGCTTCCCCCATGTGGAGATGACCAAGTGGTACCAAAGCATGAAAGACACCGCCTCGTTCTTGCTGTTCCCGAAGCGTGACACCCACTGGCGCTATTCGGCGGTCTATGGCTACGACAGCCTATTTAGCTACATGAACAGCCTCAACGGTTTCGGCATCCCCGACATTCATGTCGACCGACTGGTGAAACTCGACACTGCATATTGCGAGAACGACGAGCAGACCCTCAACCTCATTTTCCCCATCGGCAACGACTCGCCGAAATACCGCGCCAACATCAGCGTCGACTGCGGCGAAGGCTGCCGCAAGCCCAAGGTGCTCTTCGTCGGCGACTCATTCGTTTGGGACCTGGAGACTTACATGCCTTGGAAACAGTTCATGGACTATGTCGAAATTTGGTTCTACAACAAGTCCGCCTTCTTGGGCTTCGAGAAAGAGAAACATCCTTTGGACGATATCAACCGCCTGCGTTCCATCCTCAACGCCGACTTTGTGGTTTGGTATTCCTCGGGCTATCAATGGGGTTTGTCCTCCTACAACTTCGTGGAAGACGCCTTGTTGCGCCTTTGCGTCAGCGACAGCCTCTTCGATGCACAACTCCCGTGGGTAATGGACAGTCTAAGTCACGACAGCACATTCTGGAAAAACCATTATCAATGGCGCTATTCCGAGCACCGTGACGACAGCCTGAAGAAATACGCCGTCAAGACGCTGAGAAGCGATCCAGAGCTTATCCCCGGTCTCCGTGGCGAAGCCATGCCGACGATCCGTAACACCCAAGCCATCCAACTGGTACAACAGGCCAATGCCATCGCCAACGACAAGCAGTGGTGCACCGCCTTGCGCATCCAAGCCTCAAGGACTGGTCGCCTCTTCGACGACATTCTGGATGAAGAAGCCGAGAATGTGCTGCTTGGTCGCCCCTTGATGCGCCAAGAGATTCAAGTGGATACGGCTTCCATTATCGAGTTTGAGGTCGGGAAACTGAAGAACCAATGGCGCAACAATGCCGAGAGTGTCAAATACTTGGAGGACAAAGCCCAAGAGCGGGGCATGACTTTTGAGGAAATGCTGGAGGCCGACGCCCGCTGGGTGGTTAATGAAAGGCTGAGGAACGGGGATCTGTTTTAATAGGTTTTGGCCTAGATTGCTTCGTACCTCGCAATGACGCGAAGCGGCAGTCAGACGCAAAGCGACACAACGAATAACATTTCAGGATTGCTGGGCTTCGCCCCCATACG
>CALEMB010000103.1 GCA_937902805.1 uncultured Bacteroidales bacterium | reverse complement strand
AACTTGCATCAGTCGTAAGACGCTGAAGTGACAACCAAAATCAGCAAATTACATTATTATGGTTGCATGCAACCAAGTCCCTGAAATCAGGGACAAGCAGAGAGGATGCAGAGAGGATGCAGGGAGCAGGCAGGGAGGAGACGGGGGGGCACCCCACCCTTCCGCAAAACGTCAAATGTCAAACGTCAATTTCAATGTTTTTTGATTTTTCGGAGATTTGCAATCCCCGAAATATGTTTCACGCCTTATCATAATATGCTGGTTTTGTGGGCAAAGATAATGGATTGTTTGTTGTTGCGCAAGCGTCTCGTATTTATTCGACGCCGGCGGATTGCAAATCTGCCAAAGCGGATGTGCTTAGTCCTTCACAAACTTCCCGCTACCGACGACCTTGTTTCCCGATCTAATTTTATAGACATACAATCCAGCATCAAGATTATGAACGTCAAGCGTAATCAGATTTCCCGAGCCACCCATTTCGCTATCAAGGCATTTCACTCCTTTGGCATCGAAGATTTGGATTCGGGCATCGTTGGATAGGTTTTCATCGATAGGGATATTGATGGAATACTCTGCGGGGTTGGGATAGGCAACATTTGTCGGTATTGTTGCCGTTTCGTTTACCACATCCCAAGTGATTTCTATGTCCTCGCGGCGGAATTTCACAAATTGTACCTCATAAAAAGGACTACCAGGATAAAAATCTCCGTTTCTAGAACACAAAACTATGACACAACCTCCATCTTCAAATCTTGCTGGTGGAGTCGAGCAAAAATACTGGACATTATCTTTTTGAATCACTTTTCTTCCCAATAGGTTCAAGTTCTTATCCACCAAAATCACATTGACTTGCCTTTTGTCTGTCGACCATATAAACTCACTGCAATCCGTAAATGAAAAAATAGTGGTGTCATTGATATATGCTGTACTTGTACCATAAGGTGACGATGTACAGGAATCGTACGGTGGAAGACGTAATTCAGCATAAACATTTAGAGCAGAATCCACTTTGTACAATGTATTGTATGTCGAGCTACGATGTGCGCTTTTTTCGGCATCAAGGATAATATATTCATTGTCAATCCACTTGCCTTCGCAGCCGATTTGGAAAATTTCGTCCACGTTGATAGGAAGGCCGCCTTGTATGTGAATGAAGTCTTGTTTCGCCACAATATTATAATTATTATCCACAACATAGATTCCAGGCAAGCCAGAATGTGGTGGAAAAGATCCTCCGTTGATGGTAACCAATAAGTTGTCGGAATGTGGCTCATAGGTTAGTTTCCCAATTCCTGCTGTATAAGCCACGTTTAATGGATTGTCGACCATTTTTATAATTTCTCCCATCTCATCAAATTCGTAAAAACGGACCGCACCTCTATAACTCTTTTTATAAGAATATGAAAGTCTGGCTGCTAGTGTTATTGTTCCTAATTTGGAAATCATAGACTTCATAATTTTACCATAATAGGCATTATAGAAGCAGTCGAAAATGTCATCATCAACGCTGTAGGTCTTTGTAAGCACAGATTCAAGTTGACTATTGAACACATCTATTCTAAAGAAACGTTGAGCGTGGTAATCACATAAACTATCGTCACAAATGCCAAAGACCATGTAGTTTCCATTGGAAAGTTGAACTGCACTATAATACTGGAGCATCATTCCTGGTAGATGAACAATCCGACCAATTGAACTTCCGTCCTTTTCAATTTTGACCACAACGCCGTCAAAATAATCTGGATACCCTGTATATCCAATGCCCAAAACGGATTCTTCATCATCTACCGAAACCATGTCTTGTATATAACTATCTCTCAACTCTTCGGTCTCGATAATCCATTCTTGGGCGAGCAAAGAGTGAAAAACCGCGAGTATACCTACAAGAATAATGCTTTTTTTCATGTTGATTTTTCAGTTTAATTATTGCAAATACTCTTTGACAACCGAATTGTGGCCAATGATGTTCCTGTTGCCATAGCATGCCGTTGTTCGATGGCCTATAGTGTATGGATTATAAATTTTATAATCATCCACCATGACTTCAAATAAAACATGACCCGACGGGATTTCGGAATTTGGTAAATCCACCAAAACCAAATATTTTTCGGCAAGATAATGATAATTCATTCTGTCGGCATCCATCCATTTGTCGTTTTCCGTGGGATTTTCTATGTAGAACTCGCAATAGCGCGGAGTAATGTTGGGAAAAATTGACTGGGGAAAATCATGATGTTCGCCTATTTGAATTTCTATTATTATGGTTTCCGTATAATAATAGTCATAATTTACCGGAGGTCGCTGCACCAAAAGGGAATTCAACATCCCTGATAATGTGTCCGCAGCATCTTTTTTACCACATAAATCCACGCAACAACTTGCTCATCCAGTATTGTGCCTGCGCCATGGTAAGGCTGTCGGCAACGAGGCTGCCATATTGTTCTGCTTCCTTAAACGAACACATGGCATTCTCATTTTCGTTATAGTGTTGTTGCATAAAGCCGCTATAGAGTGCAGCGAGGGCAGCTTTGTCATATTGTTTTTTTTTGGCATAATAGGCTGCGGCACGCTCCAATTCAGGGTTTGTATAAACAGTACCTGTGCTGTCACCAAAGAAATCATCATCCATAATGGGTGAAATGGTAGAGACGGTGCGTGCACCGTCTCTACAATATGATTTGATTTACTCATGGTAAACCTTCGGTGTGTCTTCACCATTGAGGACGCGCAGTCCGTTCAACGCCAAAGCCTTCATCTCGTCTTCGCCGGGATAGACATAAACGGGGGCGATTTTCTCCACATGGCTCTTCACCAAAGCGCAGAAGCCCTTGTCGTAGGCCATGCCACCAGTGAGGAAAATGGCGTCGACATCCATGCTCATAGCTGAGGCGGCGAGACCTCCGACTTCTTTGGCCACTTGATAAGCCATGGCTTTGTAGACCTTCTCCCATTCCTTGTTGCCGGCCTTCACGGCATTTTCAACCTCAAGGGCGTCGTTGGTGCCGAGGTAAGCGACAAAGCCGCCCTTGCCTTTCAACATTTGGCCGATTTCCTTCTTGGTGTACTTGCCGCTGAAGCAGGCATCGACAAGGAAGCCGGCAGGCAACGAACCAGCGCGTTCGGGGGTGAAGGGACCGTCGCCGTTCAAGGCGTTGTTGGTGTCAACCACGCGGCCTTTCTTGTGGGCACTGACCGAGATGCCGCCACCGAGGTGGATGGCGATGATGTTCATGTCCTCATACTTGCGGCCCAGGTCTTTCGCCAACTGACGGGCGATAATCTTTTGGTTCAGGGCATGGAAGATGGAGATGCGCGGAAACAGCGGGTGACCCGAGTAGCGTGCCACTTCGTCCATCTCATCGACGACGACGGGGTCGGCGATGTAAGCCTTCACGCCGAGTTCCTTGGCGATGTCGTTGGCAATCAAGCCACCGAGGTTGGAGGCGTGTTCACCATTGTAGCCTTCCATGAGATCCTTAATCATGAGATCGTTCACTTCGTAGACACCCGAGACGAGCGGACGGAGCAAGCCGCCACGACCCACGACGCAAGCCATTTCACTCAAGTCGATGCCCGCTTCCTTCAGCTCACGTTTGATGGCTTCGGTGCGGAAGGGCTTTTGGTCGGAGATGTGCTCATATTTCGCGACTTCCTCAGCACTATGCTTGAGGTTCTTCTTGAAGACTTGTTCCTCCCCGTCAAAGACGGCGATTTTCGTCGAGGTGGATCCAGGATTTATGGTTAATATTTTGTGTGACATGATGTTATATTTATGTTGGTATTGTGATGTCTTCAGTCGCTTTGCGTCATTGCGAGGAGGAACGACGAAGCAATCCAGAGGTTTTGCTTGCTGGACTGCTTCGTGCCTCGCAGTGACGCGAAGCGTGTCCAAAATTACGCCAGCATTGCTGCTAAAGCAATGGAATAGAGCTTCGTCTTCGACGTGTCGCCGCGCGAGCTGAGCACACAAGGCACCTTGGCACCCATCAACATGGCGCCGATTTCGCTCTTGTCGAACTTCGAGCAGCACTTGTAGAACACGTTGGAGGCTTCGAGGTTGGGGAACACGAGGCAGTCAGCATCGCCAGCCACGGGACTCTTCATGCCCTTGATGGCAGCGGTCTCGGCATCCAAGGCGAGGTCCAAGGAGATGGGACCTTCCACCATGCAGCCCTTGATTTGGCCACGCTCGGCCATCTTGGCGATGATGGCGGCATCGACACAGGCGGGAATGCCAGCACTCATCTGTTCAGTAGCGGTCACCATCGCGACCTTCGGGCAGCTGACACCAAGCTTAGTGGCCACGGTGGTCACATACTTGAGCAGCTGTTGTTTCTGCTTCAAGTCGGGCAGCGGGATGATGGCGCAGTCGGAGACTACCATCAGCTTGTGGTAGTTGGGGTTCTCGATGACGGCGACGTGGGCCAGCGTCACATTGGGCGGGCAGAGGCCGCGTTCCTTGTTGAGGATGGCGCGCATGTACTTGTCGGTGGGGAGCAGACCCTTCATCAGGATGTCGGCTTCTCCGGCGTTGATGAGGTCGCAAGCCATAGCAGCGGCTTTCACATCGACCGGCTCGTGGATGACCTTAAAGCTATTGATATCGATGTTTTCAGCCTTACACACTTCGGCAATCACATTCTCGTCACCAATGAGGGTGGCTTCGATGAGACCTTCCTTGACGGCGGCATTCACTGCACAGATGGTGTGGTCATCGTTGGCATAAGCGGCCACAAGACGTTTTTTGGGTTTGCTGCGCAAAACCTCGAACATTTGTTCTAACTTTCTGATTTCCATGATTCTGTATTTAAGATTTAACTTCGTTGAATGCTTCGCATTTGAAATTTAAAATTCAATATTTGAACTAGATTTTGCAAAAGTACAAAATAAAAGCGTTTCCTCCAAAAGAAAACGCTTTATAAAAGATTTAGACCGAATTTGAGGCTCAATAATAGATGATATTCAAATCCAGTCGCTTTTGTTGCAGTTTTTCGACATCGCGTTTCTTCACCTTGGTGTTATAAACCCTCAGCTGTTTCAGTGTGGGGATGTTTTCCACAGGCGAGATGCTACGCACGTTGGTGTTGTTGACAAAAAGGTTCTCCAGTTTCATCAGTCCCGACAGAGGTTTCAGCGACTTCACCGAGGTGCCGCTGGCGTTCAATGTGATGAGGTTATTCATCTTCGATAGTGGTCCCAAGTCGTTGACTTGCGTGTTTTCGATGTTCAACAACTCCAGCATAGTGCTACTTTCGATGGGTTTTAAACTGCTGACGGGGTTGTTTTGGGCGTTGAGTTCGATCAAAAACTCTTTGCCCTCCAAAGGCATCAAATCGCTCACACTTTGGTTATTGATGGTAAGGCGTTCCAACCACATCAGGTTGGTTATCGGCGCGATGGAGACGACAGGGAACTCGGGAGTGATTTCAAGCTCTCTTAAATCCAAGATTTGGTGTAGTTCTAAGGGATTAGGCCTCTCCGACTGCGTGCTGATGGCGTTTCGGAAGATGGCTTGCCAAATGGGGTCGAGACCGTTCCACCAAACCATCAAGGCCTCGGTTTGGTAGACCACTGTTACTTGTCTTTGTTTTTCTTTCAGTGCCAGCACTTGGCTCTTGCCGATGGTGGTGCTGTCGGCATCAATCACTTGGATGCTGTTGTCATTCGCCAAAACCATAAGGTCGTTGACGGGGGTGTTCTCGATGTTGAGATAGCGTAAGCTACTCATGTCCTGCAAGGGCTTGAGATCGCTGATGTAGGTATGCGAGATATTGAGCGATTCCAAGTTGCCCAGACCTTGGATGGGTTGCAGAAAACCTATCTCAGTGTTGGAAATATTGAGCGAACGGAGGTTGGTCAAACGGCTGACGGGCACCAGGTTCTGCATAAAGGTGTTACCCGAAAGGTCGAGTTCCTGAAGGTTGATAATCTGGTGAAGCTGCTCTGTGGTTGGCTCTGAGTCAACTTGTATCTGCTTGGAAAACACGGCTTTCCAATAAATAGGAAGGCTATTCCACCAGGTTCTCAAGGCTTCGGTGTCGTAGATGACCAAGGTAAAGCGGTTGTCCTTGGTGAAGGCGCTGGCTTCTTCGTCGCCGATGTTGGAATGGTCGCAATATATCTTACTCAAGCGGCGGTTGCTCTTCAAAGGTGAGAGGTCGCGGACGGTAGTGTTGCTGCAGTACAACTCACGCAGGTTCTGCAGCTCACTCAAAGGCTGCAGATTGCTGACTGCTGAACCTGAGATGTTCAAGCTTTGCAGGTCTTTCAGGTTACTGACGGGGCTGAGATCGCGGATAGTGGTGTTACTGATGTCCAAGGCTTTCAGTTGAAGCAAATCCTGCAAAAAGCCGATGTTGGCGATACGGGTGCCGCTTAGATTAAGGGAAATCAAATTGGGACAGTGCTTCAGATGGGAAACCCTGTCGACCTGTGTCTCAGCAAGATTGAGCTTCTGCAACCCATGTAATGAGGTCAGCACGCTGAGGTCCTCAACATTGGTGTTAGCCACCTCAAGTTCTTCAAGGGTGATGTTGTATTTCAGTGCCGAAATATCATCTATCATGGTGGAGTTGGCACGCAACACCTTCAGCTTGTTGAGGTTACGAACGGCTGAAAGGTCTTCTATGGAAGTGCCGGAAATGTCAAGCCAAGTGAGGTCCGACATTTCGCTCAACGGTTCCAAGGTAATGATTGCGCTGATGCCCGACATGTCAAGACGTTGTTTTTGAGTCACCTGCTTCAGCTTGGCATCGAGTTCGGCCATGTCGTACTTGAAGACCTTGTCCCTGAGTTCCGTTTGACCCGTGGCAGGGTCGACGACGGGATACGATGCCATGAAGTCCACAGCACTAATCATCCCGACGCTTTCCATGGGAATGCTATCGTAAAGCTTGATGCCGCTGCCAAGGCGAGTTTTCCAATTCATCGACAGGCTGTTCCACCAATTGCGGCGAGTTTCTTTTTCGTTGATTTTGGTGGTGTAGATACTCGCAATCTTAATGCTATTGTTCTGTCGGTCGAGGTTGATTTCGATGAAGCGGTTCCTGACATTGTCCACCTTCTCATTCGCGATGGTCTGGGCGGTGAGGTGCCGCGTCAAAGTGACCCTAAAAAAGACGCTACCATCGTCATTGACACCATCTGTGATGTTTTGCAGATCAAACTTGAAAATAGCCCATTTGAAGAAAAAGTCAATGTCTTTCAGGTAAGCTTGGACATCCTTGTTAATGGGTGAAGTGCGGTTGTTGTCGAGGTCGTCCTCCACCTGCACTTTGTCGTCGATGAAAATTTTGCTCCAGCTTTCAGTGAACACAATTTCCTTCTCCGCGGCAATCGTCGCGCTATCGCCAATGAAGTTCATCGTCTCCTCCAAATAAACGAGCATCTGCCTGATTTCTGTATCATACTTGGCAGCCTCGTCTTTTGAAAGTTTTTGGGCCTGACTGCCCATTGCCATGCCAAACAACAATATGGAAAGAATGGCTAATTTTTTCATGGTTGGTAAAATTTGATAAGGTTGGTTTTTTCCTTTTCCGGCATGTAGACGACGTTCGACATCAGCCAGCCAGAATTAAGGCCCGAACGGTTGAACCACGACACTTCGAAATACCAGTCCTTGATTTGCAGAACGTGGAACTTCACTCCGTCGACATGTTGGAACACCAAGTTACCCTGTTTGATTTCATAGAAAAACAGGGTCAAGTAATCGGGGGTAAAATCTTTAAAAGCGTAATACTCGATGATATCGGGGTCTTGGAAAGCCTTGTAAATATTCATGAAGTCCAACTCGTGGCTCATGGGATGCAGGAAATGTCTTTCCTTCTCGGCAAGTTCTCCTGAGGGGAAGAGCTTGTTGAACTCCGAGAAATACACGTTGGTGAGCACCCACTTGGAGCCTAAACCTTCTTTCTCGACGGCCAAGAACAAGATTACAGGGACGTTTTTCCCTTTGTATTTGAAGGTGGTGGAGACCTCAGAATACCAACGACCGCCGAGGAAAGTCATGTAGGTGGAATCGCCTTTGGTAACATCCTCGATGAAATAGCGTTGCAGGTCTGTCTGTGTGCCGTACTTTTCCTGATCGAAAAGGATGGGCAACGACTGGCGGCGCATCTCGTTGCTGCGATACTTGGGATCCTTGGGGTTGAGCTTGTTGCCGAATTGATCTTCCTCGTAGTTGAACCTGCGCATAAACTGGCCCATCTGTTTGGTCATGGCATACAACTCGGTCTCATCCATCTTAAAATCCCCAATCGTCTGACCTGCAACAGGCCAGACGAAGGCAAAGGTAAGTGCCAGAATGATAATATTTCTAGCTATTCTCATCTATTGGAGGTTTCTTTGACACGCATGTCGCCGAGCAACACATCCCAGAAGCCGATGGTGCGACCGCCGATTTGAGTCTCTTTGCGTTTCACGTAGACGGTGATGTCTTTCTTGGTCGTGTCTTTATACACCAGGTTGCCTTCGGCATCGTAGCCGCGGAAGGTTTGGAAAATAGTGATGACGCCCACGTAGGTGCCGTCGGGTTGACGTTGCAAGTCGCTGACGTATTCGATGTTGTACCATTCAATCTCGACGCGGTCATAGTTGAGGCGCATTAGGTGCTCGAAATACTTGCGGACACGATAGTACGTGATTTGGTTGGCAGCCAGCGATGACACACCGATTTCAGCATCACTCATGAAGAGCTCTTCAGCACGGTCGATGACGCGGTTGGCTTCGCTGAACGAGGTCTCCTTGGAACCGACGATCTTAACGTACTTGCTCAAGTCTCTCACCTTCTCCAAGGCGAGACTGTCGATGGCTTGTTTGCGTTCGAAACTCAGTTCGTCCTGTGCCATGGCACTACCCACAACGTACAAGGCTATCACTAATGTGGCTATGATCTTTTTCATTTCTTTATCAATTCAAGTTCGTTAATCTTTCCGTTGTTGTTATACTTGATGTCGCTAATCTTCTCGGTGGCCTTCTTTTGGTCCTTTATGTAGTTGAGGTAATTTTCAATGGTCGTCGGGCGGTCGTAGTCGTTGAAGCCAGCGTTCTGCTTGATGATGATAAGCACGGGAACGTTGGGCGACTCAAACATATCCAAGGTCTCGTTGATGACGCGGTTGGCTTGGCTGACGCTACCAGCATTGGCGATGCTGTTGAAGTTGCGTCCTAGTACAACATCAGCGGCAGCGGCTTGTTCTTGTTTTTCTGCGGCACGACGGGCTTCCTCTTCTTTTTGGGCACGTTCACGAGCGAGCTTCTTCTCCGCTTGGAAAATCAGATCGTCGACTTCGGCGTTTTGCAAGTTCCAATCCTTAATGGTCTGCACACGGGCCTCTTTTTCTTCAAGCGTCCAAAGGGTTTCGTCGTCAAGGATGGCGTTCAAGTCTCTTGTTGCCTCTTCCACTTTTGATTTATACTCAGCCTCAGCGGCTTCCTTGGCAAGCTTTTTCTTGCTCTTGCAACTGGTGGTACCTCCCAGCGTGATGAATGCGGCCAAGAGGATCATCATTACGGTTGTGATTTTCGATTTCATATTTTCAAGATTTCAAGATTTAACTGCGTTGATGCTTCGTATTTCAAAGTTCATCTAATGAATAACTCATAGAAGACAAACAAATTGCAAAAATAGTGCTTTTTTTAATGCCACCAGGCGTTTTGCGACAAATATAGTGCCAAATCAGCCCAAGGGGATTATCTTCAAGGGCTTATAAATCGGTCCGGTGGGTTGCAAAATGCTTTGGTAATACACCAATTCCTTCACATCGGCATGGAGGTAGGTCTTCTGCTCGATGCCGTTGCAAATCTTCAGGAAAAACTGCTTGTCGACCAGTGACTTGATGCGGCAGACGGTGAGATGCGGCACAAAATTCTGGCGATCACGGAGATAACCCAGGTCGTCGAAGGCATCTAAGAGGTCGGCTTCGAGGTCAAATAAGGCCTTAGGCTGGTCGTTCATGCCGAGCCACAGCACCCGAGGCACATTGTTGCTGCCAAAGAAACCCGTGCGGTCGAAGTCCATGGTGAAGGGTTGGTGCCGCTTGGCCACCTTTTGGCACGCCTCGATAATGTTAGGGATGTCGTCGACGGGCGTGCTGCCAAGAAATTTTAGCGTCAGGTGGATGTTTTCCGGCCTGCAATAGTTGATGTATTTTTCATGTTGGAGGTTTTTCTTCAGTCGCTCCACCATGACGGGATACTCTGTTCCCGTCGGGATATGGATGGCTAAAAAGGTGCGTTTGGTGTACATTTTCTCTGCTTTTGTCTTGCAAAAATAGTTTTTTCTCCCGTTTTCACCAAAAAACCGTATTTTAGCACCATCAAAACAACTTTATTATGAACACTTATTCCATTGGAATCGACATTGGCGGCACCAACACTGACATAGGTTTGGTACGCGACGACGGCCGCTGTCTGGCCAAGAAAAACCTTCCTACCAACAAATATTTCGATGCCTCCATTTATGTGGCGGACATCTGCGAACAAATCAAATACTTGATGGCCGAAAACCATGTTGACACCATCGACGGCATCGGCATTGCAGCACCGGCTGGCAACTATTACACGGGCTGCATCGAGAACGCCACCAACCTCAACTTCAAGGGTATTGTCAACCTTGGATCGGAATTCCGCTCGCATATCGACGTGCCCGTCGTCGTCTCCAACGATGCCAACGCCGCAGCCTATGGTGAACTCGTCTACGGCGGTGCCAAAGGCATGAAGCATTTCGTGATGTTCACCCTTGGCACGGGCGTGGGTAGCGGCATTGTCGTCGACGGCAAACTGGTACACGGCAAGACAGGCGGTGCTGGCGAACTCGGCCATGCCATCCTCATCCCCGAAGGCCGTCCCTGCGGCTGCGGTCGCAAAGGCTGCCTGGAGACCTACACCTCCGCCACAGGTATCCGTCGCACCGCTCTCGAAATGATACAAGGCGCTCCTGATTATGTTGGTGCCCTCTCACAAGTGCCGCCCGAGGAGCTGACGAGCAAGATGGTGGGGGATGCCGCCAAATACGGTGACCCCTTGGCTATCAAGGTCTTTGAAAAGACGGGCTATTGGCTGGGCATCGCCATGGCCAATGCCGTGGCCTTCAGCGGTCCCGAAGCCATTTTCCTGATGGGCGGTCCCGTGAAGGCCGGCGAAGTGTTGCTGAAACCCGCTCGCGAGTCATTCAAGAAGCACCTGTGCTTCGTGTACGACGGCAGTGTTGACGTTCGTGTCTCCGAGTTGCCCGATAACGATGCGGCCATCCTCGGTGCAGCAGCATTGACAAAAGCAAAATAAGCCTTTATTTGATCTGGAACCGCACGCCCAGATAGGCACGGATACCACTCAACGGTCCCCAAACCATCGAAGCGTCGAAGTCTTCGCTGGTCGGATTGTCGGCTGAGATGATGGGGTATTTCTGCTTGAAGTTGGTGAGGTTCTCACCTCCGATATAGACCTCCCAGCATTTACCGAATTTCTTCATAACCTGCGCGTTCATGATGACATAGAACGGCGAGCGTTCAATGTTTTGGCCGTTGGCCACGGCGGTAGCGTTGCCGCTTAAGTCGGGCACGCGGCTGTCGCCGTTGAATTGCGTCGTGAGGTCGAACTGCCAAGTGCCAGGGGCATACGACATCGTGATTAAACCTTTGTAGCGGTTGACGAAAGGCTTCTCGCGCACGGTGTCGTTGATAGTCATTTTCACGTCGTTGTAGCGGAAGGCCAAGGTGAGGTCGAAGTCTTTGAAAATTTCACAGTTGGCTTCGATTTGGGCACTATTGGAATACGACCTGCCATCAAGGTTGTAGATGCGAATCTGGTGTGCGTCGGCGTCGCGGTCGAGGACGATTTGGTTGACGAAGTCGGTGCGATAGAAGTCGGCTTGAATCGTTAGTTCGCGCCAACCGATGTCGAAACCCTTTGTAATGTTAATACCATAGTTCCAAGCCTCTTCCATCTTGGGCGTATCCACAAAGACAATCTCGCGTGCCGAAGCCATCATGGTGGAGTTTTCTGCCAACACGTTGGGTGAGCGGTAACCTTTTCCTGCTGAAACTCTAACGGCGAATTCGTCATGGGTCTTGAAGCGCACATGCAGACGAGGGGTGTACAACATCTTCTGGTAATAGCTGTTGTAGTCGGCACGGAAGCCAGCTATCACATTCCAATGGTGGTCGTCGCTGAAGTTATATTCCACAAAGGCACCTGGCACATGCTCAACACGTTGGAAAGCGCTGTCGTTCAACTGTTCATTGTATTTATCATAGGTATAACTGGCACCCACGGAATAGGTGTGATGGTCGTTGACGATATAGGAGTCAAACAACAAATTGCCATAATAAGAGATTTGGTTGGCATTGTAGTCGGTGAGGCCATAATAGGAGTTCACTTTGTGGTAGGTCACTTGATGCTGCGTTCCTAAACTGGTGTCCTTACGATCGAAATGATAGCCACCCTTGGCAAAAGCCTCATAACGCTCGGTGTTGATGCCAATGCCATAGAGGGTGTAACCCTCATCAAGACGGTGCTTGGGGTCAAAATCCATCTGTCCGCCGAGACGGGTTTCCTTCAATGCCTTAAGGCCCAATTTGCAGCCAAACTTCCCGACATGCGGATGACTATAACGCAAGAAGACATTGTATTGCGTGGTGATAGGGTCGTCTAAGAAAGTGTCTTTGTTGCCATCCATTTTCATGTGGTTGTGGCTCACATGGCCGAAGAGCATGATGCCATCGTTCTTTCCCACCTTGACACGTCCGTTAAAATTGAAATCCGTCATTAACATGGAGTTGGCGTACAAATTCAAGAACACCTTTTCGCTCTTGTCGGGCATTGGTTCCTTATAGTCCACGTTGATTTGTCCCGTAATGGACTCGAAGCCGTTCCTCACCGAGGACGTTCCCTTGGAGACTTGAATACCGTTCATCCAAGTGCCAGGCACATAATTGAGGCCGAAAGTAGAGGCCAAGCCACGGAAATTGGGGATGATTTCGGTCATCATCTGGGTATAGATGCCGCTCAAACCGAGCAGCTGGATTTGTTTGGCTCCCGTGACGGCATCACTGTAAGCCACGTCGACAGAAGCGTTGTTCTCAAAACTCCCAGCGAGGGTACAGCAGGCAGCTCGTTTCAAATTTTCGGAGGTAATTTCTTGCACAGCCATCGCCTTGATGGGATTGATGAAAGAGGCCTTTTCGCGCGCATGGATTTCCACCTCGTTGAGCATGTGGACGGAATGGAAGATGTGGTCGTAATGCGCAGGCTCCACCATATGGTGAACGGTGTCGTTCTCATAGCTGATGCAGCTGAATACGAGGCAACCGATGCGTTCGTGCAGCGGGATTTTATAATGTCCATTGGCATCAGTCACCACGCCCTCGTTGACGATTTTCCAGTAGACGTTCACGCCTGGCAGCGGGGTGCGTTCGCCGTTTTCGGTTTCTTCATATACCGTGCCTTCGATAAAGCCTTGCGCAAACGCGCCCGAAGCGAAGGCCAGCAGTAATAGGAATATTAGTGTTATTTTGTTGGTTTTCATTGGATTCAAAATTTAAGATTTAAAAATTTAAAATTCGTTTGTAGAGCTGTCACATCGTGGCAGCCACTAAATTGTATTGTCCGTTCTGCCGCTTTGCGTCATCGCGAGGCACGAAGCGATCCAGCATGAATAGCCTTTATCCTAGATTGCTTCGTCGTACCTCCTCGCAATGACGCTGACGCGTCATAAAGGATTCAAAAAACCAACGGATTCAACCGTAAAGCTGAGAAAAACACCAGCAACTCCCTGGCGGAAAAGAAATGGGGTATTTTTCGTGCGGTAAAATAATGTAGCACCTGTTGTGTCTTCGGCAACAGCTCTTGAATATCGTGATACGCTAAGACCATCGGCTGCAACTGAATATTAAGGTGTTTTTCTGGAGAAAAAACGAAATTGTCAGTGAACTGGATGACGCTGTCGAAATCCTCGCAGCAGCATTTGGCGTTGAATTGTACCACATCCTGATGCGTGAAGTGGGCTTCGTGCCCATGCTCATGCCCAATGCAATGATGGCACGATTCCGCCGCATCAACAAAGCTTCCTGACAAATGGTGGTCTTCGGTGCAATAATGGAACTTCACGTCCCAACCCATCGAGACGAAAAGCACCACAAGGGCCATCACCAAGGAACTGATTTGCAGGATTCGTTTTTTCATGTCGCAAAAATAGGAATATTTTTACAACCTATATCTCATTAATTGTGATGAAAAACAGAAGCTTCGCTCACAAATAATGATGATAATAGTTTTACTCTGCCTCTGCAAAGCGTTTCAAGGCGCCTTCGTCAAGGCGTTGTACGGTCCATTCGTCCATGGGAATGGCACCGATGCTACGATATACCTTCAGCGCGGGCTTGTTCCAGTCAAGACAGATCCACTCCATGCGGCCACAATGGCGCTCCACGGCGAGGCGAGCAAGGTATTTCAACAAGGCTTTTCCGTAGCCCAAACCGCGCTTTTCGGGAAGGATGAACAAGTCTTCGAGATAAAGCCCCTTGCGTCCCACAAAGGTCGAGAAGTTATGGAAAAACAGGGCAAAGCCTATGACCACACCGTTTTCCTCAGCGAAGACCACTTCGGCAGAATGTTCCACAAACAGGGAATGGTGCAAGGTAGTTTCGTCGGTGACCACCTCATCGGCGCATTTCTCATAGACAGCGAGTTTCTTGATGAACTCAAGGACAAGGCCCGCCTCCTCGGGCTGGGCTGGACGGATGTTAAATGTGTTATTCATGGGGGCAAAGATAGAAAAAGATAATGTAAAAATGCAAAAACCCAAAATTCAAAGTTTGTCCGCTTTGCAGAATTTTTGTATTTTTGTCCCATCAATACCAATAACAATGGAAAATCCGAAAATCATTATCGCCATCAACCGTGAGTTCGGTTCGGGTGGCAGGGAAATCGCCTACAAACTCGGCGAGTTGCTTGGCTTCAATGTCTACGACAAGGCCATCCTCGATACCATGACCTCGAAATTCAACCTCTCCCTTGATGAATTGCGGCGCATTAAAGCTTCCAAGCCCAACTGGTGGAGCGAATTCTGCCATTTCTACCAACAATTCGGTGCCGCTAGCCGAGGTGGCTATACAGAACAAGAAGACCGCGAGGTGACCTCGCAACAAATCTATCTTGCTGAGGCACAAATCCTTCGCGAACTGGCTGAACAAGAGTCGTGCGTCATCATTGGACGCTCCGGTTTCCATGTCTTTAGGAACAACCCTTACGCCATGAAGATCTTTTTCATCGCCGACAGGAAAGCCCGCGTGAAACGCGTCATGGAGAAGTATGCCTTAGACCAAGACGCCGCCAGTATGCGTATTGACAAAATCGACGATGCCCGCGACAACTACACGAAGACGGTCGCCGGCGTGTCGCGTTACGATGCCCGCAACTACGATTTCGTGTTCAACGTGACACAGTTCCCCACCGAGCTTGTGGCGCAGTTCCTCGCCGACAACATCAAGAAAAAGTATCCTTTTCTCGTGAAATAATCTTGAATTAAGCCTCTTCGGAAGGTTGTTGTTTTGCCTTAGACCGCCTGCTTACGACAAACCTGTCGAATGCGGCAAGAAGGCCTGGCAACACGAAGATAATCAACAATACGGCTGCCAATGCACCTGCGGCAATGCAGCGCAGTATCATTTCTATCATCTTATCGTCTACCATGAGCGACATGGCGAACGGAGCAAGTGTCATAATCATTCCTGATGTGAGAATGGTGTGCGTCGACGACATGTATGCCTTGCGAATGGATTCTATCTTGCACTCCGTCACTCGGGCTTCACGATAGTTGTTCGTGAAGAGGATGCCATAGTCGATGGTGGCACCCATCAATATGCTTTGCATAATAAGGTAAGCCAAATAAAGCAGGGAACCATTTATACCGCTCGCCGCCACATTAATAAACACGGCCGACATCACTGTCATGACAAGGATGGCGGGCACGACAAGTGAGCGGAAAGTGAGGGCCACGATAAGGAAAATGGACAAGATGGTGATGAGCGTGACAAGAAACATTTCGTCACCGAATCGGTGGTGCATCTCGTCCATCATCACTGACTCGCCAATTAAGTAATGGTTGCCGGCAAGTTCGGTGTCGCACCGTGCACCAAGGGCTTCCACAAAGCGGCAGGTCTCGTCGGATTCCTTGGGAAGTTCAGTTAAAACGATGGCTTGCGAATAATTGGGGCCGTGCAACCGGCCAAGGTTTTCAACGACCATGACGTTGATTTCATCCAATCCAGACCTCATGTCGTCGTTCACCATCGAGGCAAAGCGTGGATTGTTAATGATTGAATCGTTCAACGTCCCGAGAATCTCTTCTGCCGACAATTCCACACTATCGTTATCAAAATGGGTGATACCGTTGTAAAGGTAAGCCAACTCGATATCGCGCAATTTCATTTCGGCACCAAACGAGTTGAGCAACGAATACATCTCGGCAGCATCGAAGCTGTTTCCTTCGGTGGCGATGTTCATTATCGCCTCGGCCTGGTTGAGTTTTTCAATGGTTTCCTTGTCGACCTTTGGCATGACATAGGCTGACACGGGTTCTTCGCGCAAATCGACAGGCTCAACTATGACTTCGGCTACTGGTTTTTCTGGGGCCTCAGCTACCGATTCTTCTGGAACTTCGACTTTACCTGATTGAAGTGTCGCATCCATAAGATCCTCTTTGTGCTTCAACAACCTGCGGCTTTCTGCGTCAATCCGCGAAGCAAAAAGTCTCCTGTTGGCAAGGTCGTCGTGGACGAAATGGATGAAATCGTACAGCGACATGGTTTTTGTCTTTTGTCCCGAGCTTCGTCCATAAAGGTTGATTATGATTGAAGCGCTTTTTTCGCCCATGCCTATGATTTGGGCGATTTCGGAAGCGGTATATTGTTTCAAGAACAATGTCGAATCTTTGTAAATCATGTCCTCATCGTCTGCAATGTCTGCTTCTTCCGCCTGGACAATCTCTTCCACAATAACGATGGTATCTTTTTCAACAACGATTTCCTCCTGTTGCTCAACAAGTTGGGGTTCTGGCACTTTATCGTTTTTCTGCGTAGGAATCATACTGCTGTTGAGCAGTTCTTTGGACAATTTGATGATTTCGCGAAGGGTAGTCTTTTCCCCTGGAGGACAAATCAGTGAAATCATTTCCTCGTCAATGCCCATCATATCCGAAATTTCCTGCGCTGTCATCTTTTTGTCAATTAGGCTGGTGTCGGTAAGCGCAACGAGAAGGTCGAGGTATTGCAGTTCTTCTTCGCTGACGTTCGAAGAACCTCCCAACTGCGCCACTAGCATAGTGTCAGCGCTCAATCCTGCCGCAAGCGAGGCAAAATCATGGAAGCTCATCCTCTCATCGCTAGGATTCTTTGTGGCTATATAATAAATGGCATCCACAATGAGATTGATGTCCATGTCAGCAAGATTGTAGCCTTCTTCTTCCGCCATTGACGAGAAGTTGCCGACCACGTCTTTAAAGTATGCTGCCGTATGCTGCTTTTGCATCAGCGACGGATACGAAACGAAGGACTTCACATTCGGGTCTGCGGACAGGCTGTCTGACAGGTCTATTACTTTTTCGGAATCGGAGTTTTCGTATAGCAGTACAATGATGTTTTTCTGAGGGAAATACTTAGCGATTTCGGATTCTTGTTCGGGAAAAAATGAAATCTCCGTCTTGTTGTGGAAGTAATAAGAACTCACAAATACGACCACGAAAAATATGGCTAACGGGATGCGGAACCTCATGCTGAAACCAGCCAAGCGGTCTGTTTTGAGTTTAAAGACTTTTTTCTTCGATTTCTCGATGGCGCCGTCCAAAGCCAATATCAACGCGGGCAACACCGTGAAAATCGCCACCAAGCTGCAAAGGACGCCCTTCGCCAAAACGATGCCCATGTCCGCACCGATTTTAAACTTCATGAACACCAAAGCCATCAGTCCGACGATGGTGGTAAAGGCACTGCTGACAATGGACAACGAGGCTTTTTTGAGCGCGTTGACCATCGCTGTAATATTGTCGCTTCCCGACGACTTCTCCTGCCTGTAACAGTTCATGAGGATAATGGAATAGTCGATGGAGAGGACAAGCTGAAGGATGGCGGCTATCGAGTTTGTGGTGGCCGAAACGCTCTTGAGCAAGGCATTTGTGCCCATGTTGATGGCCACGGCCACACCGATGGCGGCAAGGAATATGGGCGGTTCGAGCCATGACTCGCACATGATGAACAGCACGATAAGCAGCAAGATAAAGGCGGTAAGGATTACGCTTACTGGGGCTGTGTTACCCTTTTCGCTTGTTTCCACGATAACCCGACTGCCATATTTGTCCGAAATATCGTCGGCAATCTCCAGCTGGCTGCGTTGGCTGCCGCACAACAATTCGTACAACACTTTTTCGCCTTGGTTGTATTCTGCGCTGCCGTCCTGATACAAAATATTGGAAATCCCGTCTATTTCGGAAAGGTCGTCCTTGGTTGAAGTCTTCAAACTGTCGGGAAGCGACCAAAACATCACCCTGACGATGCCCGTCCCTACTGCTTCTTCGCCAAACTCCTCCGTCATCTGGTCTATGCCATGCTTCATCGGCGAATCGTCCGGCAGATAGCGTGTCATGTCGGTGTTGATAATGGTATGCGGAATCATCAGCGCACTGGCAAGCGCCACGACGATCACCGCTATAAGAAACACCAGGCGCTTCCTAACAATAATATCCCATATATGCTGCTTCTGCATGGATAATACTATCCCAATTTCGGACCGCAAAGATAGTGTATTATCCGTTTCGGAGCACCTTTTATTTTTATTTGACGAAAATGCAGTCGGGGTTGAGGCATCGGATTCGGCGATGGCTTGTGCCTCGGAGCCAAGCTCCGTCCTCACCCTACAGCCACTCAAAGTTTTCCTTCCCTGCGCCAATCTCGAAATGGCATTTGGCAATGCCAAGGTCTATGGGAGCATAACTGGCAAAGATAGCGAAGCGTTTCTGCGCCTCCACCTTGTTGTTATCATGCAGGATAAAAGCAAACTTCTGCTGGTTGACGGCGGTGGGAGCCAGCAGGGCGGATTCCACACCGTTTACAAACCATTCGGGGAAAGGTTGGCCGTGGCCGGTGGTGCGTTGGTCGTCGGTCACATCGGCAACGGTCCTTTTCTGCGGGTGTTGCTTCCCTTGGTTAGCACCATAGCCGAGCGACACTACGCAGACCAACGTCTCGTCGCTCTCCACCTTGTATTGGTCGGGTTGTTTGCGGTAGGAAGCGCCCACCCAGCAGGTGTTCAGCCCGAGCATTTGCGCCAGCAGCACCACTTTCTCGCCGTAGTAGCCAAGAGTTACGTCGTCGCCTTTCTTGCATACCATGACGATATAGTTGCGCACGCCAACGAATTTGCTGTACTTGGCGATTCCTCCAGCAAACGCGGCCGGTTCCTCGATCACCAGCTGGATGTGCAGCTTGCCCTCTCGGTTACATTTGTCGATGAGGTCTTGCAGTTGTTGTATCTTCTCTGCCTCAATGGGCTTCTCTGTGTATTGGCGCACGCTGTGTCGGGCGCGAATGGCTTCTTTGAGTGTCATCATTTTTTCAGTTGCGTTTGGTTGTATATCTCCGATGAGACAAGCATATTCTCCTTGTAGGGTCACTTCATACACATCTCAAAGATCGCCTCCACATCAGCCTGCTGTAAGGGCTTGAATCCCGGCAGGGTGTCGCCACCGACGGCTTTTTTGGCCATCACGGCGAAGTGGGTGCGGTCGATGCCTACCTCGGGGAAGGTACGCTTCAACTGCAATGTGTTGAAGAGGAAGTCGCTCAACTTCTCGATGGCCTGGTGGGCGATGTCCATTGGGGGTAGGCTCGGGTCGATGCCGAAGACATTGGTGCCAAACTGCACGTATTTCGACACGGTGGTCTCGTCCAAGCAGTATTCCATCCAGCGCGGGGTGAGGATGGCGAGACCGAGGCCATGGGTGATGTCGTAGAAAGCAGAAAGCTCGTGCTCCATCGGGTGACAACTCCAGGCTTTGCGTTTGCCGCCGTTCACGAAGCCGTTGATGGCCCACGAGGAAGCCCACATCAGGTTGGCGCGCGCCTCATAGTTATCAGGTTGGCGCATGGCGACGGGAGCGTAGCGGATGACGGTCTTCATCAGGCCTTCCATGAAGCAATCAAGCATGTAAAGGTCTTGGTCCATGTTGAAATAGACCTCGAAGAGGTGCGACAGGATGTCGGCCGATCCGCAGGCGGTCTGATAAGGACTGACAGTGAAAGTGTTGGTCGGGTCGAGGAAGGAGGCCTTGGGCAGCAAGGCTCGATCCAGACGGCCGATTTTGTCGTTGGTTTCGGGATTGCTGATGACGGCAGCCGTGTCCATCTCGGAGCCCGTAGCCGAGAGCGTCAGGATGCTGACGATGGGCAAGGCACGTTCGATGGGGGTACGTTTGCTGAGGTCGAGGAAGTCCCATGGGTCATGCTCAACAAAAGCACCGGCAGCCATGATCTTAGTGGCATCGATGGTAGAGCCACCACCCACAGCCAGCAGCACGTCAATATGGTGCTCCTTGCACATTTGCACACCTCTCCTGACAGAGCCGATGCGCGGATTCGGCTCGATGCCCGAAAGTTCGTGCAGCTCAAGTCCAGCGTCCTTGATTTCTTTCACCACACGGTCGTAAAGCCCCATCTTCTTGATGGAGCCGCCGCCATAAGTCATCAGTACGCGTGTGCCGTATTTTTTGAGTTCTGCGCCAAGGTGTTTCAGTTGGTCGCGCCCGAAATAGATTCTTACGGGAATATCATAAATGAAATCATTAAATGTGTCCATTTTGCATCCGTTTTTCTTATTTCAGCATCTGTTCAATGTCGGCCTCCATCTCTTCAGGTGTTGTGGTGGGCGGGAAACGCTTCACCGTGGCACCGTCGCGCGAGATGAGGAATTTGGTGAAGTTCCACATGATGTCTCCCTCCTTCTCCACGCTCTTGCTGATGGATTTGAACAGTGTATGTGAAGCCTTGGCTTTCAAGCCTTTGTATTCCTCGGTCGGGGCTTGTGACTTCAGGTATTCGTAGATGGGGTGCGCGTCTTTGCCGTTCACGTCGATTTTCTTCATCAACGGGAAGGTCACGCCGTGGTTGAGACGGCAGAATTCGGCGATTTCCTCGTCACTGCCGGGCTCTTGGTGGGCGAATTGGTCGCAAGGGAAGCCAATAATGACCAGACCTTGGTCCTTGTACTTCTGGTAGAGGGCTTCCAAGCCATCGTATTGGGGAGTGAAACCGCACTTCGAAGCGGTGTTGACAATCATCAGGACTTGACCGCGATACTGGGCCATGTCCACTTCTGCGCCCTTGTTGTTCTGGGCTTTGTAATCATAAATTGTTTCCATAGTAGTATGTAGTTTTAATTTACCGTTTCAGACAAAGAGATATGTTTTTGCATCACAACAGCACAGGAAGCGTCACCAGTGACCGACATGACGGTGCGACCCATATCTATGATGCGGTCTATGCCCGCAGCCACGGCAACACACTCGACGGGGATGCCTGCCGAAGCGAACACCATCGCCATCAGGGCCAAACTGCCCCCAGGGATGCCAGGGGTACCGATGGAAGCCACCGTCGAGGCAAAGGCAATGGCCAAATATTGACTCATGGAAAGATCGATGCCACAGCAATTGGCCATAAACACCGAAGCTACGCCCAAATAGATGGCTACACCGTCCATGTTGATGGTCGCACCCAACGACAGCACAAAGCTGCCTATGTCTTTATTAACGCCTAATTTCTCTGTACATTGCATCGTATATGGTAACGTGGCCACCGACGAATCGCTGGAGAAAGCAAACAGCATGGCTGGCTGCATTCCCTTGAAAAACTTCAGCGGCGAGAGGCCTCCCAGCAGACCCACTGCCGAGGAATAGACCACCCCTGCGTGGACAAAGAAACAAAAGTAAGCTAAGGCCAACAGGGCGGCATACGAACCCAACACCACAGGTCCGTTGTCGACCACCACGGGAACCAGCATGCAGAACACGCCGATGGGTGCCAGCGCCATGATGTATTCCAGGATTTTGCACACTACATCGCTGAAGCTCAACGTCACTTTTCGAGCCATCTCTCCCTTCTCCCCCACATGCACCATAGCGATGCCGAAAAACAAGGCTATCACGATGACTTGCATCATCTCCATTGAGCCCACCGGCTCAAGGATGTTGCTCGGAAACATGTTCACTATCTGATCCATCACTGAGAAATGATGCGTTTCGATGGTTTCTGCCGTCATTTCCGTGTTGATATGAATGACTGGCAAGATACCTCTCAACAAGGAAGGCACAACCAGTCCCAACGTCACTGCGAAGAGGGTCGTCACTATGAAATAAAGCAGGACACGAAGTCCCAATTTGCCGACCTTTGAGACATCATTCATCGACAAGATACCCGCCATGATGGAAAAAAGTACCAGCGGCACCACGATGAACTTCAGCAGGTTCAAGAAAATGATGCCGAAGGGCTTGATATATTGGTTGACAAAGTCGGCTTGGTTTCTCAGCAATATACCAGCCAGCACTGCCAATACCAATGCGATGCCAATTTGAACAGTCAAGGATGGCTTTTTCAGCTTTAGATTTTTCATTGCATTTAATTTCATCGGTGCTTCGTTGTGCTGCAAAGATACAAAAAAAGCCATAGCTCAATATTTTGAAATTCTTTTCACTTAAAATGTTGAAATCTTCGATTTTTTCTATTTTTGCCACGTCGCACCGCCAACCAAACCCGTGCGACCCAACAACAAATGAAACGTATAGCATTGATTATCTGCTTTGTCGTGGCGATGATAGCCCCTGCAAACCTCTTAGCACAAACCCCTGAAGAAGTCGTCGAACGCATGAGCGCAAAGCTCAGCAAAGGCGATTCCCTCGGTATGTCCTTCGATTTCATCATGCCCATTCCCATCATCGGCGAGTTCCGATCCACCAATTATGCCCTGGGCGACAAACTGAAGATAGAACTGTACAACGATGGCAAGAAAAACATCAGTTGGAGCGACGGCGTGACCGATTGGGATTATGACCCCGAAACCAACGAGGTGAAAATTACCAACGCCAAGCCAAAAGAAAGCAAGGAAAACTCAGGCAATGTGGATCTCGCCAAAGGTGCCACAAAAGGTTACGACCTCTCTTTTGAGAAAAAGACCGACGATAAGGTGTGGTACATCTTGTGCAAGAAAAACAAGTCGAACAAAGACAAGGACGACCCAAAGCGGATGAATATAGCTGTTTCAAAAGCCGACTATTCCTGCATCTACCTGAAGACCAAGGCACATGGCATCGGCATCTCGATGGAGAACTTCAAGATTGGCGTGACGGACAAGCAGGTCACCTTTAATCCCGCCGATTTCCCAAATGCCAAAATCATCGACGAACGCTAATTCAACAACAAATGGCCGACGGATATTTGGAAAAACGCTATGAGGAAGTCTTTGGCAAAGGTGCCAAGAAGACCGTGGTAAAGCACACCTCAATTGACATGCTGTTTGAGAAAAACCGTAGTTATCGAGGCTACCAGAAGGACTATGTGGTAAAGCGCGAGATGTTGGAGCGCATTGTGGCGGTGAACACCAAAATCGCCTCTGCAAAAAACCAACAGGTGCTTCGCTTCAAGTTAGTGACCAAGGAAACGGGTGCTGATATCATCGTGCAAAACATGAAACTCGGTGGGTTGTTACCTGAACTGCACCTCCCCTACCCTGGTACCGAGCCCGAAGCCTTTATTATCATTTGCAGCACGATTCCTGAAAACAAGTTTGTCGACATCGACCTGGGCATTGCTGCGCAAAGCATGTTGCTGAAAGCCACCGAGATGGGTCTCAACGGGATTATGATTGGAGCTTTCAACAAGGCAAAGATTACAGAAGCGTTTCAGTTGCCCTACGAGCCGCTGTTGATTTTGGCCATCGGCAAAGGCAATGAGACCATTAAACTGCAGGCCGTCGATGCTGGCGACAAACTAGCGTATTATCGCGACAACGACGGCGTGCAGTTCGTCCCAAAGATTCGGTGGGAACAGTTGATCCTTAATTGATCCTTCTTGTTATCTATGAGGTGTGTCGTAGTTACCTTGGAGTTGCCCAAAAGGGGGACAATAGGGGAGCAAAAGGGGAGTAAAACCAATAGACTGTAATGCATTGATAATGAAGCTACACCAAAACTAGAACCAACTTGACTCAACCACAAGTCAGTTTGTTCGCTATTAATAGATTAGGGCTGCCGTGATACGGCAGCCCTATAGCCCTATGAATCGGATTATTTCCTGAATTTGAATACAATGGGAAGGTTAAAATAAACCTTCACGGGTTTGCCTTCTATCTTGCCAGGTTCCCAGTTCGGCATGGACTTCACCACTTGGATAGCCTCTTCGTCCAGGTCCTTGAACTCGGCTGACTTCCTGAGCAACTGAATGTCAGAAATCGAGCCGTCTTCGTTGACCACAAACTTGACAAACGTACGGTATTCGGCCAAACTTGGGTTTTCATCAGTGTTGCCTTTGTATTTCTCAGGCATGATCAGATTCTTCTGGAGATATACCATCAAGGCTTTGTCGTCGCCGGGGAATCGTGGCATTTCCTCTGCGATTTGATAGACACCGTCTTTATCAGGTTTCATATCCGGTTTGTTTGCGTCAGCTTTTTTTGAAGGCTTTGCAGGTTGGCCCTCCGTTAACTTAAAATTAAGCGGCATCATGTAGCTAACACGGACAGGCTTGCCATCTTTAATACCAGGCTTCCATTTCGGCATAGAACTGACAACACGAACAGCCTCTTCATCGCAGCCACCGCCGATGCCCCGCAAGACTTTCACAGTGGAAACGCTGCCGTCTTTTTCAACGACAAAACCCACAAACACCCTACCTTGGATTTCCTTGTCTTTTGCCTCCTGAGGATATTTGACATTTTTGGCGACGTATTCCATCATGGCCTTTTCTCCACCTGGGAATTGAGGCATCTCTTCAACGATTTGATAGATGCTGTCGTTGTTATTCCTTATAATCTGAACAGGATTGTCTTCCGTGGTTTGGATGCTGAGTCTGAAATTGTCAGCATCGAGAGTGAACGGCTCGACGGTGTACATCGTCGTATCACCGTGTTTCTCTATCGCGTTGATAGTGAATTTGATGTTTTCGTTGGGCGTTCCATCGGCATTACAGGAAGTGGCTGTGATTTTGCTGCGCATCTCGCCTGTCATCGGGTCGGGGGCTTCGGTAGTCTTAAAATGGACGTATGAACCGTCTTCGTTATAGATGATGGTATCCGTCAAATCCATCGGGAAGCCATTGTCGTCAAAAATTTCGAATTGCCCGATTTCGACATTAATCTGTTTTTTCTCGGGTTGTTGTTCTTGTGCCGTCACTTTCGTGTTGGCAATCATCAGGACGGCCAACACCGGCAATGTTGCCAAGAGCCTCCACCAGAGGCCCTTGGCCTTTTCGTTTCTTGTAATCATCTTGATTCGTTTTTTGGTAAGGATTAAACTGAAGTTATTGCTCATTCCGCTGAAATCGACAGCCGTGCACTGCTGCAGAATCAGCATCATGTAGTTCTTTTTGTCAACGCCGGTGGCCACCACGTCGCGGTCGGCCTGATATTCATGAAGGCTCTGCAACTCCTTCTTATACAGATAGATGAAAGGGTTAAACCACTGCAGTATCATCATCACCTCGGCGAAGAGGATATCCCACGAATGGTGGTGGGTGATGTGGCTCATCTCGTGCCTCATAATGTCGGGGTCCACATTTTCGTTGGGGAAAAAGGCATAACGGAAAAAGGAAAACGAGCCTTGTTCACGACCAGTAAACACTGCCGTGCAGCTACTCATCTTACGTTTGGGCGAACGGATGATGAGCACCACGAGTCTTCCCAACTTGATGAGAAACAGCAGCGTCATCACGCCGACACCTATTAAATAAATACCGACAAAGACTTGCCATAGGCTGAAACGTGAAGGCGTAGTATTGGTGGTCACCGTCACTTCGGGCAAGACGGGCTGACCGTCGGGCGTCACGACGACTTCGCTCAACATCATGCCGTTGAACATGTTTTGTTTCAAGGTCGCCATCTGCGGCACTTCCATCCCTGAAAGCAGGCCAAGCAAGGGCATGGCCAAAGCCAACAGCATGCTCGTCAGCAGGAAGAAACGGTTGAATTTCAGGCGGTTGCTATTGCGGAACAATAGGCGATACACCAACCAAAGCACCGCGACGGTGGCTGCGATGGGCAGCACGTGACCGATGATTAATTCTTGTGCGTTCATGGCTTAACTCCTTTCTGAGGCGATGGCCTCGTCGATGGTTTTTCTCATTTCCTCCAGTTCCTCAACGCTGAAGTTCTCCTTTTTGGCGAAGGCCGAAACGAGGTCTAAATAGGAATTGTTGAAATAGCGTTCCACCACGCTGCCGAGGAAATGCTTTGAATACTCCTCTTTACTAATGGCAGCAGAATAGCGGTTGGCGCGGCAGAAGGTCTCGTGTTTCACGAAGCCTTTGTTTTCCAATATCTTGATGACGGTCAGCACGGTGTTGTAGGCCGGCTTGGGCTCGGGGAAGGCCGCCATAATCTCGTTGGCAAAGCCCTGATCGATGCTCCAGATGACTTGCATCACTTGTTCCTCTCCTTTAGTCAATTCTTTCATGGCTGTGGTCTTTTTGATGATATAACGCTGCAAATATAGAGAATATTTTACATATACAACTAATTTTTTAGTTTTTTTGTTGTATTTTTCGGTAGAAAATTTTTAAATCGTTGATTTTTCAACATATATATAAACAAAAAACGAAAAAACATGGTAAATTGGGCGAAAATTTGTATCTTTGCAGCGAGCGAGAAAAGAGAAAAAAGCATGTCGATGAGTTTATAAAACTTTTTTCTTGATGCTATACCGATTACAATAGGGTAGGGGAGGGGTTGAGAGTTGGAATGTATGGGGTAAAATGGAAGAAGCAGACCGAGACCCAACCGAAACTTAACCGAGACTCAACCGAAACTTAACCGAGACTTTACTATGACTTTACTATGACTTTATCAAGACCTTGTATAGGGTATGGCATTGATACCTCTAAGTTATGACATTGTTATACAGAAGCATCAAATAATGAATCAATATGGCATGAGTAAGCAAAGAAATTTTATTCATTTTTTGTATAACATTTCCCAAAAAGTTGTATTTTTGCAGCCGCATTGAGAAGCCACTTTAGCTCAGTTGGTAGAGCAACGCATTCGTAATGCGTAGGTCGTTGGTTCGAGTCCGACATGTGGCTCTAGACAAAAAAATGAGAACCTGCGGGTTCTCATTTTTTTGTATCTTTGCACCTGATATGTCTGCACCTAATAAATTGATAGAGAAAATCGAGGGCTTCACGCGGAAGTACTACCTTAACCGCCTGATACAAGGCGTGTTGGTGGGTGCCGTGTTGTGGATTGTCTTCTATTTGCTCATCAATGGATTGGAATATTTCTCATGGTTCCCGTCCAAGGGTCGCTTTGTGTTGTTCCTATTTTTGCTGGTGGGCAGCGGCTTTGTATTGGTGTATCATTTCCTCATTCCTCTGGTCAACCTCATCCGTTTCCGTAAGAAGATGTCGGTGGAACAGGCCTCGGTACTTATCGGTAGGTTTTTCCCCGAAATCAAGGACAAGCTGCTGAATACCATACAGCTGAGCCATCAGATGGAAAACTCTAGCAAAGGGGTCGGCCCTTCGGCCCTTCGACAAGCTCAGGGATCTCAAGGCTTAGGGACCTCCGCAGATAACGCCCTATTGGCCGCGACTATCGAGCAACGCAGTGCACGCCTCTCCCCTATCCACTTTTCTGATGCCGTTGACTTGCGCGGTAATTTGAAATGGCTGGGCGTCTTTTTCGGGCTACTCCTTTTATTAATATTGCTGATGGTGTTTTTGCCCTCGTTTGCCGTGCAGCCCACCCAGCGCATCGTCAACTACGAGCAGAGTTTTGAGAAGCCCCTCCCCTATCAGGTTGAAATTGATCAGGACGAAATCGAGACCACCCAAGGTCAGGAGGTGAAGTTCAACATCCACGTTACAGGCGGTCGCATCCCCGATGCTTTCTATGTGAAGAGCGAGTTAGGGCAACAACTGATGACCAAAGGCTCTGTCAACGATTTCAGTTACACTTTCAAAAACCTTTACAACGATTTGACCTTTAATGTGGTTGGCGGCGAATATACCAGCCGTCCCATCCATATTACAGTGCACCCCAACCCTACCCTACTCTCCTACCGCTGCGGCGTGCGCTATCCGGCGTATATCCACCGCAGCAACGAGACCTTAGAGGCTAAAACGAGGCTCATCGTCCCACAAGGCACCAACCTCACCTTCAACTTCATCACCCGCGACACTGAAAAGGTCATCTTGACTCGTGACTCGCTTGTCACCGACTTGACCGCCAAAGATGATGTTTTCGAATATCAATTTGTGGCGGGACAATCCACCAAGTTCGAGATACAGGTGGAGAACACCTGGAACAACACCTTGGATCCCCTACCCTTCTCCGTCGATGTGCTGCCTGATGCCTATCCTGACATTCGCGTGGAGTCGTTTGACGAAGAGCTTTCCACCGATGTCTATTTCTCGGGTCTCGTCACCGACGATTATGGTTTCACCCGCCTGACCTTCAACTGTAAAGTCAAGGAACCCATCGAGAAAAACATTGTCAAGACTGTGCCTTTGGACCTCAAGCAGACCCGCTCCTCGTTCTTCTACCAGTTCAACATGGACAGTCTCGGCATCATGCCCGGGCAAGATATGGAGGTGTATTTTGAGATTTGGGACAACGATGGCTACCACGGGCCCAAGTCGAAGCGTTCCGAGACCTTCACTTATTACAAGCCCTCTGAGGCCGCTTTGGATAGCATTGCCGACCAATCGTCGGAAGACATTATGGACCGCCTTTCCGAGAAGTCGCAAGAGGCCAATAAACTGCAAGACGAGATAGAAAAAATGCTGCAAGACCTCGTCCAAAAGAAGGATTTGGACTGGTCCGACAAGGAAAAAATGAAAGACCTCATGGAGCGACAGCAACAGATTCAGGAAGAATGGAACAAGCTACAGGAAGAGCAAGACAAGCTGTCCGATTTCATGAAGGAACACAACTTGGGCAACGAAGACCTCATTAAGAAGCAGGAGCAAATCAACAAACTCTTCAACGAAGTGATTCCCGAGGAGTTGCAGAAACTCATGGAACAAATCGACAAACTCCTTGAGGAGATGCCACGCGAGCAGATGCAACAGATGATGCAAAACATCAAGCAAAACAACCAGTCTTTGCAAGACCTGCTCGACCGCAACCTGGCCCTTTTGGAGCAGCTGAAGATGGAAAAAGACCTCACCGACCTGGCCAACAAATTGGACAAACTAGGTGAGGATTTGCAAAATGAAAACGCTGATAACCAGAATCAAGCAGAAGGAGAGAACGGCGACCAAAACGGTGACCAGAAATCCGCAGAGGAGGCCAAGGAGAAGTTTGACAAGATGATGAACGAACTCGACCAGCTTTTGGAGAAAAACAAGGACCTGCAACAACCTTTCAACATGGAAAAGGACGAGGAAATGGAACAAGACATCAACCAGAACCTCGATGATGCCATGCAAAACGAGCAAAACGGCAATCAGCAGCAGTCGCAGAGCCAGAAACAGCAGGCGGGCAAAAAGATGCAAAAGATGGCGCAAAACATGATGTCGATGATGCAGATGGGCGGTATGGAACAGATGGCGGAGGATGCCCATTTGATGCGCATTCTGCTGGAAAATGTAGTCCACGCCTCACATGAACAAGAAGCCCTGATGACCGACATCGCCAGTTTGCGCACCGATGACCCCTCTTTGGTGCAGAAAATCGTACAGCAAAAGGAAATCGCTGATAACTTTAATATGGTTCGCGACTCGTTGCGCAATTTGGCAATGCGCCAACCGATGGTTCAGAACTTTATCTTTGACGAGCTGCATACCATTGAAAATCAGACGGAAAACGCCATGAAATACCTCAACGGCTTGAAGCTCTCGCAAGCAACTCGCCACCAACAGACCGCCATGATGTCGATGAACAACTTGGCTTTGATGATTGCCGAGTCGTTGGAGGAAATGGAAGACAGCATGGAGTCGATGGGAATGGGACAGTCTTGTCCCAAGCCGAAACCCGGACAAAGCGGCAAGAGCTCGAAGAACATGCAACAGTTGCAAAAGCAGTTGGGAGAACAACTCAAACAAATGCAGCAACAGATGCAGCAGATGGAAAAATCGGGACAACCTATGCCCAACATGAGCGAAGAATTTGCGCGCATGGCGGCAGAACAAGAGACGATACGACAAGGTATGCAGCAGATGCTTAAAGAAATGAAGGAAAACGGACAACTTGGCGATGACGGACTGAACGAAATCATCAAGGATATGGAGCAATTGGAGGAGGAGCTGGTGAACAAGAAAATCAACCAACAGATGATTGAGCGCAGCCGACGCATAGAATCCAGGATGCTGGAGTCGCAGAAAGCACAGGAGAAGCGTGAGCAAGAAGAAAAACGCAAGTCGAACGAGTACAAGGGTTCGCATTTCGACCGCAAGATTGACGAATATCTTTACGAGCAGTCGCTCAAGAAAAACCAGGAGTTCCTGCGCACCAACCCGATTGAATACGCACCTTACTATAAGGACAAGATCAACGACTATTACCTGAAGAAAAACACGCATTAAAATGATCAGATTCAGCACATTGGACGTGGAGATGCCACCCATTGACCCACAGCGCGACAAGGCTTGGATTGAGGCGGTGGCCCAAGGTTATGGCAAGACGATAGGGGAGTTGTACTACTATTTCTGTAGCGACGACAAACTACTGGAAATCAACAAGGAACGCCTTGGACACGATTTCTATACCGACATTGTCACTTTTCCGCTGACGGATTGTGAGACCGTGCTGTCAAGCGAGTTCTGCATCAGCGTGGACCGCATCAAGGAGAATGCTGTGACCTTTGGCAGGACATACGAGAGCGAACTGCACCGTGTCATCATCCACGGCGTGTTGCATCTCATCGGCTTTGACGACCATACTGACGAGGATGAAAAAGAGATGCGTAACCAGGAAGAGAAATGTTTGGAATTTTATATGACCATGACCTCTGACTATGAACAAAACCGTGGTCAAACGGGTCATAGTCATGGTCAATAGTCATAGTACCATGATTTATATAATTGATACTCAAAATATTAAATAGATTGTTTCCCGTGAAACATTGACCAAAAGATGATTTTTGAACGCTATGATATAATCGTTGTGGGAGCCGGTCACGCTGGTTGCGAAGCGGCGGCAGCGGCGGCCAATTTGGGCAGCAAGACCTTGCTCATCACTATGGACTTGCGCTTGATGGCTTCCATGTCGTGTAACCCCGCCATGGGCGGCATCGCGAAGGGACAGATCGTCCGCGAAATCGATGCCATGGGAGGCTATTCGGGCATCGTCAGCGACCGCACCATGATCCAATTCAGGATGCTGAACAAATCGAAGGGTCCCGCCATGTGGAGTCCAAGATGCCAAAGCGACAAGATGATGTTCTCTGCCGAATGGCGTAGCCTCCTGGAAAAGACACCCAACCTCGACTTTTGGCAGGATACAGTAGTGGGATTGTTAGTGGAGGGCGACCAAATCAAAGGCGTAAAGACCCTGATGGGCGGCGAGATTGAAAGTAAGGCGGTCATTCTTACTAACGGCACCTTCCTTAACGGGTTAATCCATATCGGGGAACAGCATTTCCCAAGCGGCAGAATGGGAGAGGTAGCCAGTCATGGTATCACGGAACAGCTGAAAGAAATCGGCTTTGAGGCCAAACGCTTGAAGACAGGTACACCCGTAAGAATTGACGGCAGAACCATAGACTTTAGCAAGCTTATTGAGCAAAAGGGCGATGATGAAGTGGTCGGTTTCTCTTATACTGAACCCTTCAAAATCACCCAACAGAGAAGCTGCTGGATTGCACATACCTCGTTGAAAGTACACGAAACCCTACGTAAGGGCTTCAAATACTCACCTATGTTCAATGGACGCATCCAAGGCGTGGGGCCAAGATATTGCCCAAGCATCGAGGATAAGATCGAGCGTTTTGCAGGGAAGGATAGTCACCAACTTTTTGTAGAACCCGAAGGCTGGACAACAGAAGAGTATTATCTCAACGGCTTTAGCTCATCTTTGCCGGACTACATCCAATATAAAGCCTTGAGACAGATCGAAGGCTTCGAAAACGCCAAGATCTTCCGACCAGGATATGCCATCGAATATGACTACTTCCCGCCAGAACAGTTGCACCATTCCCTTGAAACTAGACGCATACATGGTTTGTATTTTGCCGGACAAATCAATGGAACGACGGGTTACGAAGAAGCCGCTTGTCAAGGTCTGATGGCAGGTATTAACGCAAGTTTGGCATTGAAAGACGAGCAACCTCTAGTGTTGTCGCGTTCTGAAGCCTATATTGGCGTACTGATTGACGATCTCATTACCAAAGGTGTGGACGAACCTTATAGGATGTTCACCAGCAGGGCAGAGTACCGAATCCTATTGCGACAGGACAATGCAGATACCCGTTTGACGGAAATGTCCTACAAACTAGGCTTAGCCAAGGAAGACCGTTACCAAAAATATCTAGAAAAGAAAGCCAAAGTGCAGGAAATCATGGAATTTCTGAAGGAAACATCTGTCTATCCCGAAGAAATCAATGGACTTCTAGAAGAAAAGGAAAGTGCACCCATAGAACAAAAAATGAAGATGGCTTTTCTTTTACTTAGACCACAAATCGGACTTTTTGATATGACAGATCGTATTCCCATTCTTAAAGAACGATACAACACTCAAGATAGATTTGAAAGAGAGTGTCTCGAAGAGGCTGAGATACTCATTAAATACGACAGTTATATACAAAAGGAGAACGAACTGGCTGAAAAGTTGAACCGCTTGGAGAACGTAAAACTTCCCAAAGATTTTGACTTCCACAATATACAATCCTTGTCATACGAATCAAGAGAAAAGTTGAACAGATACCAACCCGAGACCTTGGGGCAAGCCTCAAGAATCAGCGGAATTTCACCAGCTGATATTAATGTATTAGCCATATTCTTAGGAAGATAGCTCGTTTGTTTCACATGAAATACTAAAGATATGAACACATATAAATGCCCTTGGTGCGACTCAGAAAAAACCCAAATTCACCTTTGGCTAAGGGATGAGTTTTTGACAAGCGAAGAGTTTCAAATCTACGAATGTCGCCATTGTGGATTGCTGTTTACTGAGCCACGACCGTCAAAGGAAAAAATAGGCGAGTACTACAAATCAGACGAGTATTACAGCCACCAGGAAAATAAAAAAGGGTTTATCCCTAAGATATATGAATGCGTGAAATCCATCAACCTCAAGCACAAATACAACTTGGCCACCAAAGGCAAAAGCGTCGGAAAGATGTTGGATATAGGTTGTGGGGTAGGGGATTTCATTCACACCGCTGAACAACATGGATGGAATTGCACGGGCGTAGAACCCTCGGAAGACGCCAAAGAAATCGCGAGGAAACGCATCAAAGCGGAAATTCATTCCAGCGAGGATTTGGAACAAATCCCAGATGAGACATTCGATGTGATTACCATGTGGCATGTTTTGGAACATGTGGACAATTTGAAATGGCAAGTCGCTCAACTTCAACGGCTTATTAAAAAAGACGGAAGGATTGTCATCGCGGTACCAAACTACAAATCGTACGATGCAGAATATTACCATGAGAAATGGGCGGCATACGATGTGCCCAGACATTTGAACCATTTCAGCAAAGAAACATTAGCAAAGATGTTTAAAACCAATGGTTTAAACTTGGTAAAAACGGATAAACTCAGATGGGATGCTTATTACATCTCATACATGAGCGAACAATACAGATGCCACAACTTCCCGTTAATCAGAGGAATATACAGAGGTTGGCTATCCAATTGTAAAGCAAGGAGGTCAAAAGAGTGGTCGAGTAGGGTATATGTGTTTGAGAAGCAAAAAGTGTAGAATTGAAAAATTGGAGCGTTTTAGGGCTTTTAAGACATTTTCGGAGCAAAAAGATTGACGATATCATAAGAGACAAAAAAGTGGATTAAAACAAAGATTTTGTAAACAACTGGTTCACAATATAATAGATACATAGTGGACAAAAAGACGAAAAATAGAAGGATTAGGGGATGGGTGATGCTCCTCTTAGCGTCAGTAATACTAATTGCGGCGGGAATTACTTCTATGGGTATGAAACGACCTGAGGTCAGCGCCAAGATGGTGCAACATGCCGTAAAGGGGGTTGAAAAGGACATTCAAAACCTGATCAACAATAATGCTAATTACCATCAGTATGACTTGGCAGAAGTTGGACTTTATATTTTCCACGATGACTCACTGCTATATTGGAACAACAATCTGGTAGGCCCGAAGCTCATCCGAAGGAAGGTACACGTCGATAATGACACGATTTGTAACCTGCTCACTGGCGACTATTACGTGCGCACCTTCAGCAAGGGCAACCTCAACTACTATGTGTTCAAGCTTATCAACACGACCTATCGACTTGAAAACACCTTCTTCCAAAACAGGTTTGTCCCAATTGATGGATTTATCGACGGCAAAGTGTCCTTTACAGAGGATGAAGGATACAAAATCCTATCAACCAGCGGAAAACATCTCGCCAATTGCCAAATCGAGAAGATGGCGTTGGGACTATACACCAAAATCATTATCGGAGGTTTTGTGTTGCTATTGTTAATTGCTGCCGTAGTGCTGCTAATACCACGCAAAACAACATCAAACCATTTCCAAAAATATAGAGTAGAATACGGCATCGCGGCGATTTTACTCATAGCCATCGCCGCCACCTATATCTATTATAAGCATAACAGTAAAAAGGAAAACGAGGAGATGGCTGCAATGGCAGAACATCTATTTGCAAAGCGTGATATCGCTTTTGAAAACGCTTTCCAACAATTCGCCAACGACATCAAAAAAGATACTTCCTTCCAAGAGATTCTGTTTGCCGAAAGCAATGTATTAGCAGATGTGGTACTTGGTTACTCCAAAGAGCTGCTCTTCAATGAGACCATGAAAGATTACCAAGCTACCTTAACTATTTGCTCACCAGAAGATTTCATTGACATCCAACCCGAGGATACGGTCGCCAATTGCGATGATTTCTTCCTTGACAAGTTGGCCAAAAACAGCCAAAAAAGGGTAGGGGACGGCCTCTATTTCATGGACTATAACACTTTAGATCCCAACTATTTATCCAAAATCAAAATACTGTCGGCCGATTCACTGCAACAACGGACACTTTATTTTGAGTTCTACAAGCCCATTGCTCCAGAAGGTTTCGGTTTTCCACGGTTATTACAGGAAAAAAACAGCGAGAAGCCTTACGACTACTCGGTGGCCAGCTACCGCGACAACATCCTCGTGTACAAATACGGAAAATACATCTACCCGAATTTCCTAAAAGACATCAGCACCAAAGATCGTGATTTCACTTACAGTAACGGCTACAAACACTACTCGATTAACAACAGCGAAAGTGGTGTTCTTGTCATCAGCACGCTTAGAAAAGGTTGGTCGGAAATCACCGGACCGTTTGCGATATTTTTCTTGGGTCTATTGATTCCATATCTCTTCATCTATTGGCTTATAAGGCCCAAAAAACAAAAGCCGTGGAAAGACCGTAGCTTCAGGCAAAGATTGCAAACCGTCATTTTCGTCACATTGGGAGTGGCCTTCCTCGCCATTGGACCTGTTTCGGTGGTTTACATGCGAAGCTTATACAACCAAAAGACCATGTCTGCACAGTTTGAAACGACGCGAACCTTGGCTTTAGAGATGCAGAACAACATTAATTTCAAGCAATTGGTTGGAAACGCTTCAAGAGAAACCTGGTCGGAAATCATGCAGCATTATGCGAACACTTTCTTCACCGACCTGAACCTATACAGTCTCGACGGAAAACTCATTGCCACCACAAGACCTGAAATCTACGAACTCACGCTACAGGCCCCCATCATGAATGCCGAGGGCTACCAAAATATGTTCCGAAACAAAGCCCTGTATTACACTCACAAAGAACAACTGGGCAAAGGCATCTACGAATCGGCATACCTGCCCTTCACGGATGCGCAAGGCAACACTTTGGCGTTTCTCAATACACCATATTTCTCGAGTGAGACCGACTTACAAAAGGAAATCAAGTCCTATATGCTCACATACGTCAACATTATCTTGGTGTTGCTTGGTGCGGCATTGATATTCGTCATAGGTATTACCAAGAGGCTGACACAGCCCTTGTCACTGATACAAAACAAGCTGGGCGACATCAAAATCGACCAAAAGAACGAACCTATCGAATGGAAACGCAACGATGAAATCGGGGCTTTGGTGAAACAATATAACCAGCTCATCGTAGAACTGGAGAAGAGTGCTGCAGAACTGAAACGCACCACGGCAGAGTCGGCTTGGCGTGATGTGGCAAGACAAGTGGCGCACGAAATCAAAAACTCACTCACACCTATGCGCCTTAGTGTGCAGCTACTACAACGCAACATCGAAAACGGCAAAGCCACGCCCGAACAGACAGAACGCACCGCCAACACTTTAATAGAGCAAATCGACGCCCTTTCCGATATTGCTTCGTCGTTCTCCCGCTATGCGAAGTTGCCTGAAAACCACCCGCAGCCATTAGATTTGGCCGAGTTGGTCGGCAATGTGGTGAACCTCTACGATAACAAGGAAAACATCGTTTTCAGCTACATATACGACCAAACGAAAGACCACACCTACAACGGCGACAAAACTAACTTAAATAGCGCTGTCGGCAACCTCGTCAAAAACGCCACACAGGCCATAGGCTCAAAGGCCGATGGAAAGATTGAAGTCAGGTTGGAGTCAACGGAAACGGCTTTTGTGATCTCCGTTAAGGACAACGGCAAGGGCATCAAAGAAGAGGACAAGAACAGGATTTTCCTGCCCAACTTCACCACCAAGACGGGTGGCTCTGGGGTAGGTCTCTCTCTGACCTACAACATCGTCCAAGCGGCTGGAGGAACGATTTCCTTCGAAAGCCAAGAAGGGGAGGGGGCGGAGTTTGTTATCACCCTCCCAAAAACTTGAATCCAATAATACAACAATAAAACCTATTTTTGCGTTACCCAAAATAAACAAAACCCAATGTCAGAAAACAGATTAGGTTCACTAGCGAAGCAGACCGCCATCTACGGTTTAAGCAGCATCATCGGTAGGTTCTTGAACTACATGCTGGTGCCTGTCTATACCTTCAAGATTTGCGCTGAAGCTGGTGGTCCGGCCGCCTACGGTATCGTCACCAATTTATATGCCTACACTGCTTTGCTTTTGGTCCTCCTGACCTTCGGCATGGAAACCACCTTTTTCCGCTTCGCCAACAAAGAGGGCATCAACCCTAACAAAGCATTTTCCACCTCGGGTTTGGCGGTGGGGTTTGTGGCATTGCTTTTCGTGATTCTGGTGAGCGTTTTCCTGAAGCCTATCGCCAATGTCCTGGATTACGCCAACCACCCTGAGTTCGTCGAGATTATGGCCATCATCGTGGCTTTGGATGCCTTTCAGGCTATCTTGTTTGCTCGCCTGCGTTATGAAAACCGACCCATCAAGTTTGCCGCATTGAAACTGTTGTTCATCTTTATGAGCATCGGCATGAACTTGTTCATTTTCTTCCTCGCACCCGGATTGAAAGAAAGCCATCCCGCCCTAATGGGCTGGTACGAAAACAGCTACCAAGTCGGCTATATCTTCATCATCAACCTTATCTGTACCAGCTTAATCACTTTCGGTTTCCTCCCCGAAATCAAGAAGTTGCGTTTCGGCATCGACCACGACGTGTTGAAACAGATGTTGAAATACACTTGGCCGCTGCTGCTGTTGGGCTTGGCGGGCATCTTGAACCAAGTGGCTGACAAGATCTGTTACCGTTTCATCGTTCCCGGTGAGGAAGGCGACAGACAGCTGGGCATCTATGGTGCCTGCGTGAAAATCGCGATGATTATGGCGATGATTACCCAAGCTTTCCGCTATGCCTACGAGCCTTTCGTATTTGGCGGACAACGCGACAAAAACGACAAGGAACTTCAAGCGAAGGTGATGAAATACTTCATCATTTTCACGCTGTTGGCCTTCCTCGCCGTGGTGATGTACATGCCCCTCTTGCAATATATCATCGGACCTGCATATCGTGAGGGTCTGGGGGTGGTGCCCATCGTAATGATGGCCGAAATCTTCATGGGTATTTATTTCAATCTGTCGTTCTGGTACAAACTCATTGACGAGACTTGGTGGGGTGCCATATTCTCTGGCATCGGCTGTGCTGTGTTATTAGCCATCAACTTTATCTTTGTGCCCAAATACGGCTACTGGGCCTGCGCCTGGGGCGGTTTTGCTGGCTACGGTACTTGCATGGTCCTATCGTATTTGGTCGGACAGAAGAAGGCACCAATACCGTACAATTTGAAAACCGCCTTCATTTACTTTGCCATTGCCATCGCTTTGTATTATGCCCAGAAATACATCCATATCGAAAACACGGCTTTGACCTTGGTCGTGAACACAGCCCTTCTGTTAGTCTTCGTCGCTTTCATTTGTTGGATGGAGAAGGACTTGGTGAAAGGGGTGATGAATGTCGTAAATAGTAAAATATTGAAAAAGAAATAATTATGCAACTCAAAATCGTAAACACCTCAAATAACCCCTTGCCCGCTTACGAGACCAAAAACTCCGCTGGCATGGACCTTCGTGCCTATCTGCCTGAAGGCCCCATCACCCTTGAACCCATGCAACGCATCTTGGTGCCCACAGGACTTTACATGGAAATCCCCGAAGGCTACGAAGGACAGGTAAGACCCCGCAGCGGCTTGGCCATCAAGAGCGGTATCAGTGTCTTGAACTCGCCCGGCACTGTGGATGCCGACTATCGTGGACAGGTCTGTGTTATCCTCATTAATTTGTCGGACAAGGCGTTTGTCATCAACAGCGGCGACCGTATTGCGCAGATGGTCTTTGCCAAGTGCGAACAAGCCGAGACCGTTCAAGTGGAAACGCTGTCGGAGACGGAACGAGGTGCAGGCGGTTTTGGTCATACTGGAAAAAACTGAAAACACTAGTATCATGAATAAATCTTTTTATACCCTTACCCGTCATTGCGGGCTTGACCCGCAATCTCCTAAGCAAGAAAGGCTTTCCCTTGTGCTTGGGAGATGGCGGATGTGCCTCCGCCATGACGGTAAAAGGCCTATAGTACTCTTTTTGCTCTTGTTTTTCATTTGCTTAGGTGTCGCAGCCCAAGATACAGGCTCCATGTTTCGAGAGCTGCCCGACAAACGCAAAAATGCCACTTATTTTTCGGACGGTCTTCAAAGCAAGTACCGTGAAGACACCGAAGGCGCCATTCGCAACTTTGAGCAAGCCCTTCGTTACTTGCCCGATGATGCCGCTTCGATGTTTGAACTAAGCGAACAATACTACAATGTGGGGCGCATTGAAGATGCCTTCAACATGATCCAACGGGCCACTGAAATCGACCCAGACAATAAATGGTACCAAATACGTCTTGGAATGTTCTACCGCAATCTAGAGCAATACGACGACTTCACCAAACTCTATGAAAACTTGACCGCCAAGTATCCCGACGACCCCGAGATGCTTAGCGACCTCATCGATGTATATCTCATCACCGAAGACTACGACAAGGCCTTGAAAAAGATGGATTTATTGGAACAGCAAGTCGGAAAAAACGAGATTATCACCGAACAAAAGCTGGGCATTTACAAAAGACAAGGCAACAACAAAAAACTGGTTGCAGAGCTAGAAAAACTGGTAGAGGAGAACCCAGAAAACCCGCGCTATTACAGCATGTTGGCGCAGATGTATGCCGAGACGGGCAAGAACAAGGAAGCCTTGAAGACCTACGAGAAAATCAAGGAGCTAAATCCCAACGACCCGTATATTAACATTTCCTTGTTGGAGTTTTACGAGAACAACGGCGACAAGGAAAAGGCTTTTGAGGAGTTGTTGGCCGCCATCCGCAACAAAAACCTTGACCTCAACACCAAGACCAATATCTACGACTATTGGATTGAGAAAAACCAGAACTCCAAACAAATCAACGAACAGGCAAAGCTATGTGGCGAGGCTTTCGTTGAGACCTATCCCGACAACAAACTCGGCTATTTGATTCTTGGCTCCTACTATATCATGAAAGAGGATGCCGTGAAAGCCAAAGCATTATATCAGAAGTCGTTGGGCATCGATAGCACCGATTTTTATTCTTGGCAAAACCTCATCATCTGCGAATCAAGGCTTAATGGAAACGAAGCTGTGCGCGACCTCGCCATCGCAGCTCTGAAATACTATCCCATGCAACCGGTGTTCTATTGGTATGCCGGTGTCGCCAGCGCTGTTCTGAAGAACAATGACGATGCCATTATGTATTTGGAAAAGGGTAGGAGATATACTTCAGACAAGGTTCAGATGGCCAATTTTGACGCTTTTTTGGGTGACATTTATCACGAAGTGGGCGACGAGGAGAAAGCCTTCGATGCTTATGAACGCACGCTGCGCAACGACCCAGACAATGTGCTGGTGCTTAACAACTACGCCTATTATCTCGCCTTGAAAAACCAAGACTTGGACAAAGCCTTTGAGATGTCGACGAAAGCCATCACTATGGAACCCGACAACCCGACTTATTTAGATACCTACGCCTGGGTACTTTACATGAAGGGCGACTATAGGGAAGCGGAGAAATACATGAAAAAAGCCTTGAAACTGCTGAAAGAGCCTGACGAGACTTATACCAAGCATTATGATGCAATTATCAATAAATTGAAGAAGTGATTTGATATCGAACATGAGAAGCAGAAGACTATATAGAACCGTTGCAGGAATGATGTTGTTTGGGTTGGCAATGACAGGAAACTTGCTTCATGCCCAACGCCATTGGAATGTTGCTGTGCAAGGAGGCGTGGGAACTGTTGTCAATACTTTTGACGGTTACGATGAAATGTTGGCGAGTTATCGCTATCCCGTCGCTGATGTGCGTATCGGTTACCAAACAAACGAGAACGACCATCCATACGCCAGACTATATGGATACCCCAACGTCGGCTTTTCCTTTGGTTGGTTGGGATTGTCTACCATGAAGTATAACGAAGAATCACGCTTGGGAAGCGTCGTCAACATGACTGGCTTTATGGAAGGCGACTTTTTTAGGACCAAAAGGATCTCGATAGGTTTCGACGGGCAAATCGGCTTCGGGCTCAGCAATGTCATCCATGATTCCAACAACAATCCGTTGAACACCGCTGTATCGTCACCCTTGCTTATTTTTGCACGGGCTGGCCTCAAGGCGAAGTTTCGGTTCACCGAGCGATGGGAAATAGGTGCTGACATACATGTTGAGCATGGTTCGACAGGCTACCTTTCGTGTCCCAACCGTGGTCTGAATGGAACTGGAGCGAGCCTCTCGCTACGCTATTACAATATGCCTCCTCCGCCCCGCAAATATGAGCCTGAGTTGTGGCCGAAGGAGCGCTTTGTCTATGGAGAATTCTATGTCGGTGGCGGCCTTCACAGAAGCATAACCGAATGGGAAGTCTTTGGCACTAGTACGCCCTGGCCCATCCTGACCGCAGGGGGCAACATTAATTTCCGTTACCTTCCACACGTCTCCTCGGGTGTCAACCTCGATTTGTATCACACCGACCGTGAATATCTTCAGCGCGTGGAACAATTTGAGCGCATTCTCTATGGCGACGAAACAATAGACGAATATGGACATTACGACGCCTTCAGTTGTGGTCTCAGTTTTTTGCAGCAATTCTACTACGGCAATTTCACCGTGTTTGGCAATTTCGGAATCTACCTACATAAACACGCAGGCTTGCATGACCAAGAAGGACGTTGTTATCAGCGAGTTGGCATGAAATACAACTTCCCGAAACTGGAAGGACTTTTCCTCGCCATCGATTGCAAGGCCCACCAATTCGCCCACGCGTCCATGATGGAGATTACCGTTGGTATAAAGATTTAATTTCCATTTGATGTCACGCCAAACAAAAATAGCAATCCTGTTAGTTAGCATCACGGTGCTGGCCTCTTCCTGTTCCGCGCGCAAAAAAATGGTACAGCCTACGCCACAGCAGTCATTTGAATGGCTAACCGCCAAGTTTGATATACAAGTTGAAGGCAGTGGATTGTCGTTCGATGATTTGTCTGGTCAGTTGAGGATGCGTAAAGACAGTCTTGTTTGGCTCAGCTTGACGGCCCCAATGGGCGTGGAAGTGGCACGCGTCAAAGTTAGCACTGATTCCGTTTGGGTCATTAACCGATTGGAAAAGACCTATATGGCTGAACCTTTGGCTGATGTTGCTCAACATTTTGGAATGCCTATTGGTTTGCCTTGGATTGAAACTCTGCTTTTGGACAATAATGAAGGCGTTCCTCCCGTTGAAAACCAAATAGTTCTGCTGAAGAACTTCGCCTTTGGCAACTATTCCGCCAAAGTGAAATACAACAAAGTACAATTGGATGAAGAAACGTCCTTTCCTTTGAAAATCACCGATAAAATGGAGCGTATTCTGTTGCCGAAAATGAAATGAAGAGATTGCCTATCATATTGGTTTTGTTGTCGTTGGCTTTGGCCTACCCATCGTTTGGACAAAAAACGAAAGGCAAGTCGAAACAGCAGTTGCAGAGTGAAATCACCTCGTTACAAAACGAGATTTCAACCGCCAATCAACTGCTGAAAAAGACCACCAAAGACAAGGAGATGACCCTTAACGAGGTGTCGATTCTCAACAAGAAAATCAAGCAAAGGGAAAAACTCATCAAGGCTTATAATGAGCAGATTGTCGTCCTCGATGAAGAAATCAATGCCGGACAAAGCAACATCAAAACGTTGAATTCCACCCTCAGCAAGCTACAGAAGGAATATGCGAAGATGATTGTTTTCGCCAACAAAAACCGTAACAATTACAATCTTTTGGGCTTTGTGTTCGCCTCAAAAGACTTCAACCAAGCCTTCCGCAGGCTGCGTTATATCCGTGAGTTCACCGATGCCAGAAAGATAAAGATGGACCAAATCGCCAACACCGAACGGGAAATCAGCAATGCTGTGAAAGCCAGCCAACAGGCACGCGAGGAACAAGCCGCCATGCTGAAAGACGAGAAAGCACAGCAGGAAGAACTTACGAAAGAAAAGGAAGAACTCAACAGCCAAGTGGCCAACCTGAAGAAAAAAGAAGGTAGCATACAGCAAGACATCAATAACAAGCAACAGCAGGCACAAAAGCTTCAGAAAGCCATCGACGACATTATCGCAGAGGAAATCCGAAAGGCCAACGAAGAGGCGGAGAGAAAGCGCAAGGAAGAGGCGGCAAAAAACAAAAGCCAGGGCAAGACCACTGCACCTGCACCGAAAGAAAAAGGTATGGCACTGACACCTGATGAGAAGACACTATCGACCAGCTTTGTCAGCAACAAGGGCAAGCTGCCTTGGCCTGTGGAACGTGGTGTGGTTTCATCTTCTTATGGTAAACATACTTCCGTGGTGTCTGACAAGGTCATTGTGACCAACAACGGTATCGACATCGCCACTATTGATGGTGCCAAGGCACGTGCCGTATTCGCTGGTGAAGTGGCCAGTGTCACCAAGCTGACAGGCGCCAACACCGTGGTGATTTTGCGCCATGGAGAATATTTCACGGTGTATTCCAACCTTGAAGACGTCATGGTGAAACGCGGCGACAAGGTGAAGACCAAGCAAAACCTCGGCACGGTCCATACCAACAAGACCGAAAACAAGACCGAACTGCATTTCGAACTCCTCAAAGAACAAAGCCGACAAGACCCGGCAAATTGGTTATCGCAATGAGAAAGAAACTATTGATATTGTTACTGTTAGGCTTAACCCTCGTAGCCTCTTCCTGCAAAACCAAGGAAGTACCAGGTCGCCGTCGTGCTCCTCGGCATTGCAACTCCTGCACCAAGTGGAGTTATACTCCACAGGAAACCTTAGAATACGAACTGCTGCACAACGATGAAGGCTGAGGAACTGGAACTGTTGAAACGCTACTTCCCTGAGACATCGGTGACGATGGTGGGCGAGGTGTATTCACAGCGACGTTTCATGTTGCATTTCAAGCGGCCACGCAATTCCAAGTTAGGTGATTTTCGTCCACCAAGGACGAAAAACGGCATCTGCACCATTACCCTTAATTATGACTTGAACCCCTACCAAATGCTCATCACCTATCTGCATGAGGTGGCGCATTATGATGTGTATCAGCAATATGGATCACGAAGGGTGCAGCCCCATGGAACGGAATGGCAAAACCAGTTTGCATCTTTGTTACAGCCTTTTATGATCGTAAGCATCTTTCCACAAGAAATTCTTGATGCCTTGCAAAAGCACTTACAGCATATCAAAGCCAGCAGCACTGCTGACCAGAACCTGCAACGGGTGCTGCGACAATATGACAAAAACACCACCACTGCGACCACAGTGGAAAGCCTGTCAGATGGCGCTAGATTTATGTTGAAAAACGGTCTCGTTTTCCAAAAAGGGGAGAAACAACGCACCCGTTACAAATGCTACTGCGAGAGCAATGGTCGTTGGTATTTTGTGGCTGCCTTAGCGGAAGTCACGCAACTTTGATTGTTTTTGGTGAACAATTCCTTATCTTTGCGGCAAAATTAGACGCTATGACAAAAAAAGTATTTGTCTCAGGCTGTTACGACTTGCTGCACAGTGGCCATGTCGAGTTTTTCAGGCAGGCGGCGCAATATGGCGACCTCTACGTTGGCATAGGCTCAGATATGACTATACTGCACTACAAGAACCACAAGACGCTCTATCCCGAAAAGGAACGCCTTTTTATGGTGAAGGCCATCCGTTATGTGAAAGATGCCTTTATCAACGATGGTGATGGTGTAATGGATTTCATAGGCACAGTAGATCGCTTGAAACCCGACATTTTTGTAGTCAACGAAGATGGTTCCTCGCAAGAGAAACGCCGTTTTTGTGAGGAGCGTGGCATAGAATACGTGGTGCTACAACGCACACCTTCGGAAGGCTTGGAAGCGCGTTCATCAACGTCATTGAAACGCGACCTTTGTCAGATACCTACACGATTGGACTTGGCCGGCACTTGGATCGACCAGCCGTATGTTTCGTGTTTTGCTCCTGGTTGGGCGATTACCATTTCGTTGGAGCCGACATTTGAAATACGCGAACGTTGCGGCCTCTCTACCTCAACACGCAATACCATCAAGAAAATCTGGCCCATGCAACTTCCCGAAATGGACCCCGAGACGCTTGCCAAACTCGTCTTTTGCTTTGAAAACGACCCTGAGCGCAGCGACGGCATCATCAGTGGAGCACAAGACAGCATCGGCATCTGTATGCCAGGGTTGGTAAGACATTACTACGACAAACTCTACTGGCCAATCAAAATCGAGACCTGTCAAGACGAAGCCATTTTAAGTTGGCTTGAAAACAGTTTGGTTATGATTCCTATGGAGCCGCGTCGTCCAGGCTGTTCGGTAGTGGAAGGCAAGGATATCACCGAGCCGAAAGTTAAGGCTTTAGCTCAAGCTGCCGATGATTGTTGGACTGCCATTATGAACAAAGATTTGACCGCGTTTGCAGCAGCCTATAAAGCCTCTTTTAACGCTCAAACGGCCATGTTCCCTGCCATGATTCAAGGGTCGGTGCAAAGCTACATTGACAAATACTCCACCATGGATGATGTGATGGCCTGGAAAATGCCTGGTGCCGGTGGTGGCGGTTATTTGGCTTGCGTGGTCAAAGAGGCTACTTCATTCTGTCAAAAGCATCAAGAAGCTGTTGCACTTAAAATCAGAAGAAAATGAACAAAATAGTAGAAAAGAAATACCTTTTGGCCTTTAGCTTGGTGACTTGTTGCTTTGCTCTGTGGGGCTTCGCCAACGACATCACCAACCCCATGGTGAAAGCCTTTTCCAAGATTTTCCGCATGAGCGTCACAGACGGCGCTTTGGTGCAGCTAGCTTTTTATGGCGGATATTTTTGCATGGCTTTACCCGCCGCCTTGTTTGTGCGCAAGTACTCTTACAAAGCTGGTCTATTAATGGGACTTGGACTCTATGCACTTGGTGCGTTGATGTTCATCCCCGCCAAGGCAACAGGCAACTATTATCCTTTCCTGATCGCTTATTTTGTACTCACTTGTGGCCTCTCTTTCCTTGAAACCACAGCCAATCCTTACATTCTCTCTTTGGGTGACAAAGACACGGCCACGCGTCGTCTCAACCTCGCCCAAGCATTTAATCCTATTGGCTCGTTGGCGGGTATGTTTATAGCCATGAAGTTCATCCAAGCGAAACTCAACCCGTTGAGTACAGAAGAACGTGCTTTGCTCAACGACGAACAATTTGAAGCCATTAAGAACGCGGATCTTGCTGTGTTGAGTCGTCCATACGTCATCATTGGCGCTGTTTTGGTGGTCTTTTTTGTGGTCATCTTGTTATTGGTGAAGACACAAGCCAAAACAGAAGAAACCACGGATCAGAAGTTTGGTCCGACAGTGAAACGTCTTTGGCAAAACAAACCTTACCGTTATGGCGTGATAGCGCAGTTTTTCTATGTTGGTGTGCAAATCATGTGCTGGACTTTCATCATCCAATACGGCACACGCGTCTTCATGAACGAAGGCATGACGGAACAAGCTGCCGAGGTACTTTCACAACGCTATAACATCGTTGCCATGGCCATATTTTGCGCCAGCCGCTTTATCTGCACTTTCCTGCTTAAATATGTTTCCCCGTCCAAATTGCTTACTTATTTGGGAACTGCTGGCGCTGTTTTATTGCTAGGTGTCATCTTCCTTGACGGCAGGGCAGGAATGTATTGCTTAGTGGCGGTCTCGGCATGCATGAGTCTCATGTTCCCGACCATTTATGGCATCGCCTTGACCGACACGGGTGAAGATGCCAAACTGGGTGCTGCAGGGCTCATCATGGCTATCCTGGGCGGCTCGGTATTACCTCCTTTGCAAGCCCGTATCATAGATGGCAGTGGTATAGGAAGCATTGCCTCGGTGAATTTGAGCTTTGTTTTACCATTAATCTGCTTCTTTGTCATCGTGTTTTACGGTTGTTTCATCACCAAAACCCAAAAATCATGAAAAGATATTGCCAAACCCTCGAACTCGTCAACGACCCCAAACTTATCGAAAGATATTGCGAACTCCACGCCCATGTGTGGCCCGAAGTGATCGAAGGACAGCGTGCCGTCGGTATTCTTGATATGCAGATTTATCGTTATGAAAACCATGTATTTATGATTTGCGACACGGTTGACAATTTCGACTGGGAAAAGGACATGGCGCGTCTTGCTACACTGCCTCGTCAAGCCGAATGGGAAGCCCATGTCGCCCAATGTCAAGGAGCCGACCCCAATCTACCGTCGACAGGAAAATGGCACCTTATGAAAAAAATATTTTAAAGATATAAAAAAATATCGTATTATTGCAGGTTTTAAATTCTCCAAGTTATGAGAAAACTGATCAAACGTTTTTGTGATTTTATCTTCGGAAAGCATAAAAGCAACACACTTCCCCGTGTGTGGATTTTGGCTGTAGATATGGCTATCGTCATCATTGCCTATATCTTAGCCAATTTGATGATGTTTTATAACTCTCTGCCAGATTTAAAAATCAATTGGCAGATGACATGGCTGTTGCCATTGTTTTATCTCGTTGCTTTTCTTATTAGCAAAACATACGACGGTATGCTTCGCTATTCGGGATTCAACGACATTCGGAAGATATTCGCCTCTTGTACCATCACATTTGGAGCGCTCGTTATTTCCAAAGTATTCTTCTCTCATGTCAGTCCTTTCATTGCCGATAGTTATTATCCCAGCACTACCGTGATGGGTTATCACTATCTCATTACTATGATGATAATGGTCATTATGCGCTTTACCATCAGACGTTTGTACAATGAAATTTATAAAGATGCTAGTGAAAAGATGAACGCTATCATCTATGGTGCTGGCGACGGAGGAACTGTGCTGATGCGCGCCTTAAACCAAGACCCTACCTCAAAATTCAAAATCTGTGCTTTCGTCGACGACGACCCTAAACGCGCCAAATCACAAATCAATACCATCAAGGTGTATACACCTGAAATAGCGCTGACTCCCGAATTCATCAAAGATAATAAAATTGAGGTGATGATTATCGCCATTCCCAGCCTTAGCGAAGAAAGAAACAAGGAAATCATTGAGAAGGGCCTCGCACTCAACCTTACCGTGAAATCCATACCCGCATTCGACAAATGGGTGGACGGAAAATTGTCGACAAGCCAAATCCAAGACATCAGAATTGAAGACCTCTTGGGACGTAACCCCATCATTTTGGGAAAGAGCAATGTCATTCGTGAAATCAATAACAAGGTTGTGTTGGTCACGGGTGCAGCGGGTTCCATTGGTAGTGAAATCTGCCGTCAGGTGATGCATTACAACCCTGCCAAGCTCATCATGCTTGACCAAGCCGAGTCGCCGATGTACGACTTCCAATTCGAGATGAACAACACAGAGGACTTTAAGGAGATGAAAGACCGCATGGCTTTCGTCATCACCAACGTGAAAGACCCGATACGCATGAGAGGCGTGTTCGAAATGTATCATCCTCAGGTGGTATTCCATGCCGCTGCCTACAAGCATGTACCTTTCATGGAAGAAAACGCCTACGAGGCTGTGTTTGTCAACGTATTTGGCACCAAACTCGTTGCCGACCTTGCAGCGGAATATGGTGTGGAGAAATTCGTGATGATTTCCACCGACAAAGCTGTCAACCCGACCAATGTCATGGGTGCCACCAAGCGCATAGCAGAGATTTACACGCAAAGCCGTACGGGCAAAACCAAGTTCATCACCACACGCTTCGGTAATGTGTTAGGCTCAAACGGTTCTGTCGTTCCGTTGTTCAGAAAACAAATAGAGAAAGGCGGCCCCATCACGGTCACTGATAAACGTATCACCCGTTACTTTATGACCATCCCAGAGGCTTGCAGCCTTGTCCTTGAGGCTGGTTCCATTGGTGACGGAGGCGATATCTTTGTCTTCGACATGGGTGAGAAAGTCAAGATTTGGGATTTGGCCGAAAAGATGCGTACGTTGGCTCACCGTCCTGATGTGGAAATCATCGAGACAGGACTACGCCCAGGAGAAAAACTCTATGAAGAAGTGCTGGCCAACGAAGAAAACACTATCAAGACGGATAACGAGAAAATCATGCACGCCATCGTGCGGAAATACGAAACTGCCGAAGTGGACAGCATGATCGAAAAACTCCATGACGAACTTGAGACTAGCGACCCGATGAAGATTGTGGCCCAAATGAAGGTCATCGTGCCCGAATTCAAGAGCAATAACAGCGTGTTTGCTGCATTAGACCATTGAATATGGAGACGCAATAAATCACGTCACTACAACTCTATTTCTTACATGAACAATTATTGCATCATCATGGCTGGCGGCATTGGAAGCCGTTTTTGGCCACTCAGTAAAGATAACTACCCCAAACAATTCCTCGATATCCTTGGCACGGGTAAGAGCTTCATTCGTAGCACATACGAGCGCTTCAGCCCCGTCATTCCTGATGAGAACTTCCTCGTAGTGACCAACAAGGCCTACAAACAGCTCGTATTGGAACACTTGACTATGCTACGTCCCGACCAAGTGCTTTGTGAACCTGCACGGCGCAACACGGCACCTTGCATTGCCTATGCGGCCTATCACATCCAAAGCCGCTGCGCAGATGCCAATATCGTTGTCACCCCAGCCGACCATTTAGTTACCAACGAAGTTGAATTCCAACGCATCATTTGCTTGGGTTTCGATTTCTTGGCCAAGAACCCGCAAGCTTTGATGACTATAGGCATCAAGCCCAGCAGACCCGAGACAGGATATGGCTACATCCAAGTACCTAAAGAAAATGTGGAATGCGGAATACAGAATGCGGAATGCGGAATCGAAAAGGTGGAGATGTTCAAGGAAAAACCAGACTACGACACTGCCGTGAAATTCATTGCAGAAGCCAATTACTTCTGGAACAGCGGCATTTTCCTCTGGACCTTGGACGGCATCATGAATGCTTTTAAACAATATTTGCCAGACCTGGTTGAGGTCTTCGACAAAGGCATCTACAGCTTTGGCACACCCAAGGAACAGGACTTTATCGACGACCACTTCGTAGACTGCCCCAACATCAGCATAGACTACGGCGTGATGGAGAAGTCGCCAAATACCTACACTATTCCCGCTGATTTCGGCTGGAGCGATATTGGCACCTGGGGATCGTTGTTCACCCATGCCAAGAAAGACGAGGCTGGCAATGCCAAACGTGGCAAGGTTGTCGCAGTGGACACCAAAAACACCATCATCAACATTGAGGACGGTACTGAAGCGGTGGTCGAAGGCTTGGAAGACTACCTTGTGGCTTATCGTGATCATTCCTTGTTGGTTTGCAAACTCCACGACGAACAACAAATCAAAATCTGGATTGAAGGATTAAAATAAACTTGTTACCTGTGGAAAGCCAACCGCTTGTTTCTGTAATCATGCCATGTTACAACATGGAAAAATACATCGCAGATTCCATAGAATCGGTGCAACAGCAGATATATCCTTATTGGGAACTGTTAATTGTTGACGATGCGTCAACAGATGGAACCGTCGCCATTATTGAAAAATATGGCCAACAAGATCACAGAATCCGTTATACGGTCAAAACAAAACATTCCGGCATAGCCAACTCACGAAACCAATGCATAAAGATGGCACAAGGCCAATATTTGGCTTTTCTCGATGCCGATGACATCTGGAACCCGAAAAAACTAGAAATCCAGTTGCTGTTCATGGCTGAAAATAAAGTAGGTTTTTCCTATTCATCCTACGATTGTATTGATGAAAACGGACAACCCTTAAACAAAATCGTCAAGACAGCCGGCAATTTGGACTATGACGCCTATCTACACAATACTATCATTGGTTGCTCGACAGTCATGATTGACAAAACCTTGGTTGGAGAAGTCGTCGTCCCAAATTTTCGCACCAGCGAAGACACTGCCACTTGGCTTGCTATCCTAAAAAACGGTCATATGGCCCAAGCCATTGACGAGCCTTTGGTTTCCTATAGAATCAGAAGAAAATCGGCAAGTTCCAACAAGTTCAAAGCCTCGTATGATTTATGGACGGTGTATCGTCATCACGAATACCTACCGTTTTTCAAAGCGCTGCAATGTTTCAGCAGCTATGCTTTCAACGCCATCAAAAAACGTCTCTGATGACTGATTATTTCCTATATCGTCAGGCCTGGCGTTTCAATGGCGCACCGCACCAGGAGCCACATCTTCAAGAGCAGGAATGGAAAGAGTTGCTCAAGCAAGGCGGCTTGTTGGTGAGGAATACGTATGGTTTCGATTGTCAAGAAGAAACCTCGTTTTGGTATGTCATCAAGGACAAATTTGAAGGATTTGAAGCATTGCCTTCAAGAGTGCGAAACAAAGTCCGTCACGCGGAACAATATTTTGACTATCAACTAGTCTCGTTTGAGACCATTCAAGAAAAGGCCTACCCCATAATTGAAGCCACCTTTGCTGACTATGCCGTCCGCGACAAAAAGATGACACCTGCCGTCTTTGAACTATATCTCCAGCATTGCAAGGAACGAAACTTCGACTATTGGGGCATCTTTGAAAAAGCATCACGGCAGATGGTCGGGTTTTGCACGGTACGCGTGTGGGACAATTGCTGCGAATATGAGGTGACGGGCATTGAATCAGAATACAAAAAAGGCGGCTATTATCCTTATTATGGCCTGTATCACCACCTCAACCAGCATTATCTCGAAGGACTGCAGTTCAACTATGTGAGCGACAGTGCCCGCACCATAACGGAGCATTCCAACATTCAGGATTTCCTTATGGACAATTTCGGTTTCCGCAAGGCATATTGCCAATTGGAAGTGCATTACAATGGTTGGATGAAACTTGCCGTCAGAATGTTATACCCTTTTAGAAACATCATCCCTTTGCGAAGCGTCAAGGCTATTCTCAACATGGAGGCCATGCAACGGGGAGAGAAATAAAAAAACCCCGTAGAATCGGGGAGAATCTACGAGGCCAAAAAATTAATAACATGAAACATAAATAAGCGCCCCCTTCAGGACTTGAACCTGAGACCCCCTGATTAACAGTCAGATGCTCTGACCAACTGAGCTAAGGAGGCTGCACAATGTCAAAGAATTTATCTCTGTTTTGCGGCTGCAAAAATACGGCTTTTTCCATTACCTGCAATCTTTTTCTGATGAATTTTTTCAACTAATTTATAACTTATTGATTGTCAGTAAGAAATTTTTCAGTATCTTGCATTAAAATTATTCGTATCTTTGCAGAATAGAGCAATTTTAAATTTTGAATCTTAAATCTTCGAATCTTTATGAAAAGAATACTCGGAATAGGAAGCGCCTTAGTTGACATCCTGACGCAGATTCACAATGAACAAATCCTCAAAGAGCTCAACCTTCCCAAAGGCAGCATGACTTACGTCGATGCCAAAACCTCTGTGGAAATAGGGGAGAAGCTGGCCTATCTCGGCAACCAGATGGCTTCAGGCGGCTCGGCAGCCAATACCATGAGCGGTCTCGCCCAACTCGGCATTGAAACGGGCTTCCTCAGCAAAATCGGCAACGATGAAGTGGGGCGTTTTTTTGAGAAGCAGATGACAGAAACCCATGTCAAGCCATTGATGTTGAAGAGCAAAACGCCTTCAGGCCGTGTGCAAGCCCTTGTTACTGCCGACGGCGAACGCACTTTTGCCACCTGTCTTGGTGCAGCGGCAGAGATGTGTGCCGACGATATTAAGCCGGAACTTTTCCAAGGTTGGGATATCTTCTATGTGGAAGGCTATCTCGTCGCTAACCCCACCATGTTGGATAAGGCCCTTATGACCGCCAAAGAGGCTGGATTGAAAATCGCCATCGATTTGGCCAGTTACAATGTGGTGGAAGAAAGTCGCGATTATTTCATGCAACTGATCGAAAACTACGTGGATTATGTGTTCGCCAATGAACAGGAAGCTTTTGCTTTGACAGGTATGGAACCACTTCAAGCACTGGATTTCCTCGCCTCGCATTGCGAAATCGCCGTGGTGAAAGTGGGAGCCAAAGGAGCCTACATCAAGCGCGGTAATGAAATGGCAACCATTCCACCCATGAAAGCCAACGTCATCGATACCAATGGTGCCGGTGATATGTGGGCTGCGGGATTCATGGCCGGTTTGGTTAAAGGCGAAAACTTGACAAAATGTGGCCAAATGGGTGGCATCGTAGCCGCCAACGTCATTGAGGTTTTGGGAACCAAGATGGATGCCCTGCGGTGGGAGAAAATCTATAAAGAGATAGACGCACTTTGATAGGAGATTCCTTTGGGAATCCAATATTTATTTAAGTTTTACCATAATTTCGTTAAAGCTATTGCTTTTTTTCCTATCTTTGCGCCCACTATAGACTTTTTCGCGAAAAGTAAATATTTAATAATTAGCTAGTTAGATAAAAAATGAAGGAATTCCAGACAAAAGACATCCGCAATGTTGCCCTCATCGGTGCAGCAAAGTCGGGTAAGACCACACTTGCCGAAAACATGCTTTTTGAAGGCAAGCTCATCAACAGAAAAGGTAGCACCGACGAGAAGAACACCGTCTCCGACTACCGTCCCATCGAAATGGAACGTCAGATTTCGGTGAACGCTTCCATGATGTACACCATCTACAACGACAAGAAAATCAACATCCTCGACACCCCCGGTTTCAGCGACTTCTCGGGTGACATCGTCAGCTGCCTCAGCGCTGCCGACATCGCCGTGTGCATGGTGAACGCCCAGTCGGGTGTTGAAGCCACTACCGAGAACGCCTGGCGTCATGCTGCCAACACGAACAAGCCCGTTGTGTTCTTCATGAACCAACTCGACCACAGCAACGCCAACTTCGACAACACTGTCCGCAGCCTGAAAGAATATTTTGGCGACAAGGTGACCCCCATCCAATATCCCGTCAATGCTGGTGAGGACTTCAACGCCGTCATCGACCTGATTATGATGAAGATGTTGGTCTTCAAGAACGGCAATGGTGCTCCCGAAATCCAGGACATCCCCGCTGCCGAGATGGCCAAGGCCGAAGAGTTGCACAACAACCTCATCGAGCACGCTGCCGAAGGTGAAGAGGCTCTGATGGAGAAATTCTTCGAAGAGATGACCCTCAGCGAGGAAGACATGGAACGCGGTATCCATCTGGGTATTGTCAACCGTGAAATGTTCCCCGTGATTTGCGGCGCTGCCAAGCGTGGCGTAGGTGTCACCCGTCTGATGGATTTCCTCATCAACGCCTGCCCGTCGCCTGCCGACATGCCGGCCATCAAAGCCAATAACGGCCAGGAATTCCATAATAGCAACGACGACCCGACCGCCCTGTTCATTTTCAAGGTGACCACCGAGCAGAACCTCGGTGACGTGGCATGGATGCGCGTCTACGGTGGTACCGTGGTGAAGAGCCAAGACCTCATCAACCCGCGTACGGGCAATAAGGAGCGTCTGTCACAGCTGCTCGTCTTCCGCGGCAAGAATCGTGAAGAAGTCGAGAAAGTCAACGCTGGTGATATCATCTGCACCATCAAGCTGAAGGACGGCCGTATCGGTGACTCCTTGGTCGATGCCAAGGCTGGTGAAGCCACTTTCCCCGAGATTCCGTTCCCGACTCCGATCTTCTCGATTGCCGTCAAGGCCGTCAACTCACAAGAAGACGAAAAGCTCGGCAGCATCCTCAACGACATCCACAAGACTGACCCGACCGTCATCGCCGGTATGTCGCGCGAGCTGCGCCAGAACATCCTGCAATGCCAGGGCGAATATCACTTCAACACCCTGAAGTGGTACTTCGACAACGTCTATAAGATTGCCATCGAGACGGCTTCGCCGAAGATTCCGTATCGTGAGACCATCACCAAGAGCGCCAGTGCCAGCTACCGTCACAAGAAACAATCCGGTGGTAGCGGTCAGTTCGGTGAGGTGCACATGCAACTGGCTCCTTACTTCGAGGGTTACACCGACCCGAGCGAACTGCAGGTGCGCGACAAGCAAGAGTACGAACTGCCTTGGGGCGGTAAGCTCATCTTCGCCAACTGCGTCGTCGGTGGTGCCATCGATGCCCGCTTCATGCCCGCCATCCTGAAGGGTGTCAACGAACGCTTAGAGCAAGGCCCGCTGACGGGTTCCTACGCCCGCGACATCATCGTCTACATCTACGATGGTAAGATGCACCCGGTCGACTCCAACGAAATGGCCTTTAAGATTGCCGGTCGTATGGCCTTCAGCGCCGCCTTTAAGAACGCTGGCCCGAAGATCATGGAACCCATCTACGACCTCGACGTGCGCATGCCTGCCGACCTCATGGGTGCCGTGATGACCGACCTGCAAGGCCGTCGCGCCATCGTCATGGGTATGGACAGCGACCACAACTACCAAACCATCCACGCCAAGGTGCCGTTGGCCGAGATGGACCGCTATTCAACCTCACTGAGCTCGCTGACTTCGGGCCGTGGCACCTTCACCATGAAGTATGCTGAATACCAGCAAGTGCCTACCGACGTCCAGAACCGCCTCCTCAAAGAGTACGAAGAGAGCCAGAAGGAAGAAGAATAAAAGAGTATTTTTCATAAGTATTGCATTTTTCCCCGCCGCAAGTTCTTTTGTGGCGGGGTTTTTTTATATTTTTGCAAGCATGAAAACAAGGTTGATCATTATAGAAATCCTATTGCTTTTGTTCTGTGCGGCTTGTCACACGCCCACGCATGAGGCTCGGCGTATGGTGGCCACTGCCGAGCGGCTGGCCGACATCTTGCCCGACAGTACAATAACCTTGATAGATAGCGTGTTACGCATGCCTGCGAATCTTCGCGAACACGAGCGCATGGACATGGCGTTGTTGCAGGCAGAGGCGATGTTTGGCACCACCGATGCCATATCACCCCTCATGGACAACGAATTCTTCGACGACCATTCCAACCTCTCCACCAGTCCCGAATTGGAGCGTGCCGCCGCCTATTATGCCAAGAAAAAACAATATGGCAAAGCTGCCCTTGCCGCGCTTTACAGCGGTTTCGTGCAGCAACATTATAATGAAAACGAGGCCGCAATGCGGTCGTTCAAGGAAGCGGAGGAATATGGCTCTATCATTGGCGACAGCCTTGCTGTGGCGCAGGCACAGTATTGGATTGGCAAAATGCTTCTTAATGAAGGTATGGAACAGGAAGCACTTACCATGTTTGAGGTTGCCGACAAAGGATTTGGCAATAGACCGATATATAGAACCTTAACACAAAATATAATGGGCACAGCATATATGTTAATCGGGCAATATGATGATGCCGAGACTTGTCTTAGAAAGAGTTTGTTTTTTGCCAAAATGGTTGGCTCTACCAAATCAAAACAGAAAGCCTTGAACAATTATGCGGTACTCCACCGACAAAAGGGTGAATATCAATTGGCCATCGACAATTTGAGAATGATGGTCAACATGCCCGATTCCGACACATCGGCATTATTCATGTTCTACCTCAACATGGGCAAAACCTATATGGCTGCCGGGATGATGGATTCCGCTACGGTCTATTATACCCGTTTGGAAAACAGTCTGCCCAATAGTCACACCAAACAGGAAACCCTGGCATCGGCATACAACGTACTTTCCCGTTTTGCCGAAAAGCGGGGCGACACATCCAAGGCCTTGTATTATCGTGAAAAATATGAAAAAATAGTTGCACAGATATTCAGCCAACGGCAAGAGCAAGTGATTTACAACATCCAAAAACGATACGATTACGAGTCTATGCAAAACAGGATGAACCAGAAACTCATCCGTCGACATCATATCATCATTGTGATGAGTATTTTGGCCATGTTGGGCTTGGCGGCTTTAGTTTTATCAACAATACGATTGGCGAGAACCCGCAAGCAAGAAGCCGAAGCCAAAACCCGACTGTTCCACTTCATGCAGCAAAACAAGGAACTACAACAAAAGCATGAAGACAGCGAAAAAGTGGTGATGGACTATGCCCAACAACTTTCGGATGCACTGAACAAGGACGCGCTGATCATGCGAAAACTTGAAATCTATCTTGGCAACAAAGGCGACACCATCTGCTTGTCGGCACTCAACAAGGCCGTTTTTGGCAATAATGACCATTGGGAAGCCTTGATGAAAGTATTTGATACGCTGTATCCTGATGTGAGGAAAAATTTGGCCATCCAATATCCCGAACTTACCGAGATGGAACAAAAGGATTTTATTCTTTCGTATTTCAACGTGTCGCGCGACGAAGAAGCCCTTTTGTTTAACAAGAGTGTACACATGGTGGACAAATGGCGCAACGGGGCAAGGAAAAAAATGCAGGCCCACGAAGAAGAACAGCGCGAAAAAGGCGACAAACGTTCGTAATTCTACATAAAATAGTTCGTAATTACCAATTCACAATTTATTTATACACAAACTATTACGAATTATTTCATTGGAAATAATTCGTAATGGGATTCTTACTGCTTTTTTCTAAACATACTTTTGGCTTGCTTAAAAATAAGTCCAAAACTATGATTGTTTCATCCTAAAAACAAAATGTCATGAAAATCAAAAACACACTTCTAATCGCTTTCTGCGCCCTTAGTCTTTGCGTTTCAACCGCCAAAGCAGTAACAATTGAAGCAGCTCCTTCTTTTACAACAAGTATCGACTTGCCGGGTATTTTGGAAAAAATCGATTTACAAGGCGATTTGATGTACAGTGTTGGCCCCAACGCCATTAATGCAGGTGCCAGCAAAGATGCCATTTACATTGAATTCAAGCAAAGTTGCGGCAATGTCGACATTTTCATCTACAACGAAAATGGACAACAAATCTATGGCACTACCGTCAACACTTCCATTCAGCAAATGGTTGTCATTCCCCTTTCCAACACGATAAACAACGGTTACAGTGTTATGCTGAGCAATGCCAATGGCTATGCCGAGGGCGATATTAAAAATAACTAATCATTTTGGTATGTTACATTTCAAAACTATAATATCATGAAAAGACTTTACCTGCGTTTCATCATCTTGTTAGTTGCCAGTGTGGCAATTACAACGGTATCCTGCAACAAAGAACAAGCTACAATAGATACATCACAAGGCGAAGCCACCTTGGCCCGCATCATGAGCTTCAAGCAACAAGTGGACTACTACAAAGCCAACCCTGCCATTAAGGACGGCGAGACCGTGACCCTCGACGAGGCCATCTGGAACATCGAAGCCTTGTTCAACCTCACCTACGCCTACCCAGATCTATCGTATGGCCGCACTGAGACCGCCGACACCGTGCTTTACTTGCCCGTAGGCTCCGACAACACCGTACTCCTCACCGACCTGACCGTGTTTTACGGGCAGATGTATGAAGTGGTACGCAACATTTATCAAGGCATCGAACTTGACAACAAGCAATTCCTCATTCTGGACGTGGAGGCTGGCGAACAACACGGCAATCAGCAAGCCATCAAATTGCATTCTATTCAAGGAAGTGTGAAAGGCATACCCCCTACGCCACCTCCACCACCCCAGAATGGGCCGTTCCCGCCTGGCGTTTCGTGGTGGTATGGTGAAGATGGGGGAAGCAGTCAAGGCAATTACGGGGATCAAAAGGATGCCGCCGATACATTGGCTGGAGTGTTGAATTATTGGTTAGTGCCAAAAGCACCGGCAAACTACGAGTATATCTATACATATACTGTGACTAAAACTACTGAACCAGGCAATCATCATATGTATCCCTATTCTGGATTTTCTGAGATTGAACCTCGTTATTGCGAGTTTTACAAGGAAAACCCAACATTAGCGGACTATCAGTTAGATGCCAACATGATGAATTACCTTTATTTTGCAGAAAGGTATCTTGTGTTAGAAGATTTGCCCTGTAATAATGTTCCTTCGGGTCATGTCATTTCTAAAATTCGCATTAATGACGGACAGGGTATGAATTCCATGAATGAGCCGGTAATTTACCACACAACAGAAGCCATATATGGCCGCAGAGAAATCGTCGGACATAATACAATTATTAAAGAGTACTTACGATAACATCGTCATCTTTATGAAAAAAGGATTCGTTATAATTGTTTTGTTGGCTATATTACCTGCCGCAAACGCACAAGAATGGAGCATCCATTTAGAGGAAATCTCGAGAGGCTCCATCCAAGACCTCGTGCCTGTCGATGACGGCGATTTTGCTTTGGGCATAGGAACGATCAATTATGACGGTTATGTTGTGAAAATTGCCGAAAATGGAGAATACATCTATCGTAGAATTCATTTGCCAGGAAAGAAACTGGTATATTATAGTGCGATAGAACTCAATAATGGAAACTACATGGCATTTGGAATATGCGACGATAGTCTTAATAGTGGCCTCCAAAGGTATCTCAAAGTGAATGTGTTTAATGACCAGCTCGAAGACATATCATCAAGGACATACTGTGTAGACGACGATATTTTTGATGGCTTCGTCAATTCCATAGGGTCTTGTATGAAATCCATTTTCACAAGGAGAAGTTCTTCGTTGTTAGCTGCCGCACTTAAAGACAATTCTCGTTATGGTCTGAGTGTTATAAGGTTTTACGAATTTGACGAAGAAGGCGACATCATCAACATGGTTGACAATCCTCCTGAAATCGCCTATGGTTCTAATGTTGAGGAAATCTGCTATGAGCCACATTCCAACAACTTGATGGTTGTTGTTGGAGGAGGATACTTCCCACCAAATTCCGGAATACCAGGAATCTATGTTGTAGATGAGGAATTGAATATCATTGCAAAGCAGGACTTCATTCATATTCAAGGTGATTTATCTTCAAATACTGATAACATTTCTGAAATAACTTGCGAAGGCAAGTGGTTAGATAATCAGTATTTGTTATTTGACACGGAAAAATATCTCCATCAGCGTGAATCTTTTACTTATCACTCACTGTACTTGCTAGATTCAGCCTTGAACATTCATGCGGAGCTTAATCTTCCCCCTTATGATTCTTGCGCTTCGGCTCCAAATGGTACAAGCACCGCCTATATCAATGATTCTACCATTTTCGCTTTTACATATTGCAACAATCAAATGTGGAGTTTAAATGCATTCCAAACTAATGTAATTCTTGTTGACAATCATTTAAATTTGCTTGGTAGAAAAGTCATTCGAGAAGACGATGTTTTGTACAATCCTGGACCTCCTTTGGCTTTTTCAGATGGAGGTTGTCTTGTCCCTATTTATTCTCAAAATGGCACATTTTATCAAGGCAATCCTTTTTTCAAAGCAGAACTCATGAAATTCCGCCGAGAGGATATTGAAATTACTTGGGATGTTGTGAATGAAAAACCAATTGAATTAATCAGTTCAGTGTACCCCAATCCCTCAAGAGGTATCATCAACATTGCTGTTGAAAATGCTTTCAGCGAGGAATCCCAAATCCAAATCTATGACGCCAAAGGTGTTAAGTGCCTTGACGGTATGGTTGGGAAATCAGGCAACCTCATCACGCTCAATATTCACAATCTTGACGCTGGCTTATATGTATACAAAGTAGTCTCTGGGAATTGTGAATTGACAAGCGGTAAGTTTATAAAAGAATGAATAACAATAAATTATTAAAATTATGAAAACCATAAAAGCCATACTGATTACAACAATCGCTTTGGTGTTTAGTTTCAACATCAAAGCCCAAGTCGTTCCTGGCAGCAACTTGAATATCGGTGAGAACAACACTCTTACACAAACAGGGAATACCTATCATAGCAATGCCATAGGCACAGGCAACTACCTTGAAGGCAATAATTCACTTGCTGTCGGTGAAAACGACACAATACTCTATCCGGGTGGAGCATCCATTGCTTTAGGTTCATGCAATAAAATTGCAGCAAATGTATCGTTTGCTATAGGCAGCAACGTAAAAGTACTAGGCTTGCGAGGCGTCGGCATTGGTCATTTAGTAAAAGTTACAGGTCCTTCGGGTAGCATGGCCATAGGAAGTGGAATGCTCGGATCGTATTCTAATCCGAATTTGTTTTTGGAAAACTCATACAACAAATGTTTGATTATCGGTTTCCACAGCACCAAACCCACTCTTACCGTCGGTCCCTCTCCTAACGACTATCCTAACGGCGACCTCATCTACAACCGCACTGGCAAGGTGGCCATCGGTGATGTGCCCGTGCCCGAGATTGCGGCCAAGTTGCATATCCGTTCCGACGAGGGCGAAGACGCTGGAGTGTTCTTGGAGCCGAAAGACCTGGAAAACAGCAGCACTTTCATCAAGATGCGTGACGAGGGGCATGGGATTGAGGTGGATAACAATGGTATAATGACGATAAAGAGCAAAATGGGATCCGCTAATTCAAAACTTCTTTTGCAAGGAAAAGTTGGTATCAACACCAATTCGACGAATACCTCCTACAGTCTTTGTGTAAAAGGAGGCATCTTGACAGACAAAATCAACATAATGTATTCAAGCAATTGGCCAGACTATGTGTTCTCATCGGATTATCTGTTAATGTCACTGTCAGACTTGAAAGCATTCATCACAGAAAAGCATCACCTCCCGGAGGTACCATCGGAAAACAACATTCTGGCAGAAGGCATCGAAATTGGCGATATGCAAGGCATCTTGCTGAAAAAGATAGAGGAAATGACACTCTATATCCTGCAACAGCAAGAACAAATTGACAAGCTGGAGCTGCGTATCAATGAGTTAGAAGGAAACTAAACAAACTTGCGCCATGAACATTTTCTGCAAGGCTATTATTATAGCTATCATAATGACGGGCTCAATGGCAAGTCACGCACAAAATGCTATTGTTCACTTTGGGTACGATGGTGACGGCAATCGTATCAGCCGGACATTGACTATCGACAGAAACGAGGAAAAAAGCCAAGCCGCTGATTCAACAAAAAATCTTTCGGGCATTACTGAAGTGCTTGACGATAGCGGATCCTTAACCTTATCCATATATCCCAACCCTACTCAGGATATATTGACGGTCGCCATGTATGGTCTAAGTGAAAATTCTGCCACGGTAAGCCTTGTTACTATATCTGGCGGAGTTGTAATATCGCACGAAATATCGAATGGAAAACATGATTTCGACCTTTCAAATATGTCACCAGGCATTTATTTGCTTTTGTTCTCATCCCAAAATATTACGAAGAGTTGGAAAATTATTAAGGATTAAACAACCCCAAATCCCACCTATCATGAAAAAGATGAATTGCACCATTATATTGATGATGTGTGCCTTTTATATGTCGGCACAAATCAACCAACCTGCCGAACCGAGATACAATGTGAGGGACACTGTAATATATGAAGGTGAGTCCTTTGTCTTTGACACTGTGTTTTCGCAAATAATGAATTATGAAATTTATGCAGAAGATTCCATTGTGCTTACTGAAGGTTTTTTCAGATCATCCACCCAAACGAATCCACAACATCTCCCCGCTCGTTTCTATACAAAAATGGTTGTAGATGAGCTTGGTGTGTATCCTCCCTTCAATGGGCAACAGGGAGGACCAAACGAAGGCGACAAAGGTGTTGTGGGTTCCTTAGGGGGCACTATTGACATTGGTGTAATGGGTGGTGCCGTATATTCCATTCCCATAGACTTGCCTGCCGGCATCAACGGGATGCAACCTTCGTTGGCTATCACATACAACAGCCAAGGAGGCAACGGTTTGATGGGTTGGAAATGGGACTTGGTTGGACTTTCATCTATTACCCGTTCAGGTAAAACCCGCTATCATGATGGTTCGGTGGGAGGCATAACCCTCAACGACTACATCGACTGTTTTTTGCTTGACGGGCAAAGACTCATAAAAACACAACAACAATTTAACTATGATGAATTCAAAATAGAACAGGATGACAATTCAAGAATCAGAGCATACTATGAATTGAAGAATGGTTATCGTTATATTGGCAAGTTCAAAGTGTGGAAAGCCAACGGTACTATCTTTGAATATGGATATACAGTCGATTCACGCATCATTGCTCAAGACGACAGACTTGGCGTTGTCAGCTGGCTTGTCAACAAGATAATCGACCGCAACGGCAATGCCATACAATTCTTCTATAACACTAATTATCAGTCTGGCGAATACTATATCAGACAAATTCAATACACCGCCAATGATGCCTTAGGAATCAAGCCCGAGTTCATTGTCGATTTCATTTATTCCAATACGAACATATTGGATTACACATTCAAATATATAGGTGGCAACATCTTACAAAAGAAGAAATGCCTCGAACATATAAACATCAGTCATAACGACGGTTCAAATCCTTTGGAACAATACACTTTTGTTTACGAGTCAGATGTGCATCCTATTTCTTTCGACAATTTCCATCGCATCAAATATGATTCCGTACAAACGCGCCATCGTCTTTCCAAAATTTACTACCAAAATGGAGACGATGCGCTAAACCCGACTCGCATCAGTTGGACCAGCACTGGCGACAATAGCGTGTTGCAACACTGGGACATCTCCGACACTGCCATATACAACAACTATCCTTTTGTGGGCGATTTCAATGCTGACGGATACTCAGACCTAGTGGTAGTGCCATTTAAGGGCGATACAATGTATTATCAACACGATGTAGCACCAAAGTTCTTCCTCAACAACAAATCCCAAGGTTTCGACTTTGCGGACATCAGCATGGAAACCCAACCAAAATCTCTCGACTGGATATATGTGATTGACATCAATGACGACGGCTATGATGACCTCGTGACGGTGTGCTACGATTCAACATCAAACCTTGGACGGACTGACATTATGGTCTATAAAAACAGGCACTCACAAGACAATATCTCATTTGAGCCAGTCTGGGAAAAACCTATGTATGTCAATAGTAAGGTGAAAATCGCACTTGGCGACTTTCTTGGGGAAGGGAAGCGCAGTCTCTTAATTTTTGGCATCAATGCAGCTGGTAATGCGGCGAAACACTGCAAATATGTGCCATGCTCAGGAGGTTGGTGTTATACCTATGATGTGGCTTTTGAGACTGGTAATGTCATTCCTGCACACCAAATCGAAGCAGGTGAATATTTGGGAGATGGATGTACCGAAATCTTCGTCATGGGAGAGAGCAATTCAAGTATATGGAAACTAGCATTTGAAAATAATGGATATCTGTTGAAGAAAAAACTTGACATTTCTGACATAACGTTTTCCGATGAAAATGCACGTAGTCAGGTGTTTTCAGGAGACTTCAACGGCGATGGTCTTACCGACCTACTCGCATACCACCACGAAGGAAACTATGAGCATGGGCAAAATATCTGGAACATGTATTTTGCGACAGGAAAAGGTCTGGTGAATGCCGGCTTTTGCCCTGACTTGAATTATTACATTATGCCTAAGCAAGAGTTGTATGGCAACTCCCTTAGAAAGCTGAAAAACACGGACAGAGATAGTTCGTGGTACAGCATATGCATTTCCGACTTCGACGGCGATGGAGTAAGTGACGTGGCTGTTATCAAAAATGCTGTTGTAATGGGATCCAGTTTGGATATTTATTTTAATTTCAAACCCGACACGAGGAAATTCCTATCCTGGTTTGCTGGATCTTGGTACAATGGTAGCGGACATGGCGTCTACATTAATTGTAAAACACAATACCTTCATGTTGGCAGGTTCGTCAACAAGGAAAACTGTTCTTTTCTTGGGTTGCAAAAGAAAGAGGGAATTAATTCTAATGATATCACAGCTAGAACCCCAAAAATCTACTCTCTAAAACCTGTTGGAGAGCTTAACAATGTTAGTAAAATTATTGATGGCTTGGGTAATGTCCTGCAATTCGACTATGACATGCTGTTGCAAGAATATAAGTATTACGGCTATGGTGTTAGGGGTATGGCTGTTCCCTACCGAATCCTTAAGACAAGTACTATCTATAATGCTGCAGGAAAGCCCATGAGAACTCAACATAGTTTCTCTGGCCCTTGTATTCATCGTGACGGGCATGGATTCCTTGGATTCAGAGAAGTCACAACAAAGACGAGCAACAATGCCAACTACATCAATGCCTCCACTATGAAATACAGTCTTGAGGTGATGAAAGACTATGCCCTGTTGTTGCCGTCGACAACTGAGACCTATGTCTACCCCAACGACAACGAAAACTCGGTGAGGTCGAGCAAGATAACTTACCATTTTTTAAATGCGGTCAACTCGGAAAACTCACTTGTCACTTGCCCAGCCTTGGTAAAGAAAGAGCTGAAACGATATAATGTAGATAATCCTTCAGCGGGAATGCTTTCTAAAGAAATCACTGAAAACGATTATAATTACCTGTTAAATGCCGACGGACAATCCGCTACCTATACACACGAATACAATTGTACCGAAACGCGGACGGGTGTTCACAGCACCAATGTCGACGATGTGGCTGATTGCGACTTCAGAACGACAACCACCAACGAATTCTATGACATCCAAGTGGGCAGCTGGATATTGGCAAGGACGAGAAAGCAAGTTACCACACAATCAATGACCGGCAAGGAGGACAAGGTGAACACCATCGTCCTTGAATACGCTTCCAACTACAACTACCAAATTCGCCACAAAACCGACATTCCTAACACAGAGCAGACGCAAGACCGTCAGACCATCAATACAGACTATCTCTATTACCCGACAGGTAACCTACAATCGGAAACCATCAGTGCTCCCTACGGTGACCAAGACGAGCCACAACGGACCACCATGTATGAATACGGGGACGACAACAAAGGCCGCCTTGTAACCAAGGAGACCATCATCGCGGGTGAATTGGAATACGAGACCTCCTATTCCTATGATGCACATGACAACATTGATACCATTGTTGATCAAAACGGATTGGTCACCTCATACAATACCAACCCCATAGGTATCACTTCGCTTACAACCAACCCTGACAACACCGTCATAGGCGAAGCCTACCGTTGGGCGACAGGGCATCCTCTGGCTCCTGCCAATGCCACTTACTATCATTGGACACACACTACTGGAAAAGAAAAGCAGTTGACTTTCTACCACAAAAGCGGCGAAGTTCTTCGCACAGTCACATTCGGACCAAATAGAGAAGCTATAATTACTGATATCCAGTATAACCACAGAGGATTGCCCGAAACGGTATCAAACCCATATTTTGAAGGTGAAACCGTGCATTCGACAAAATATGAATACGACCGATTAGAACGTCTTGCAACCATAACCACACCCGATGAGACAAGTACCAACATCATACATCAAGGCTTGATAACCCGGACATCCATTAGCGACGGAAACGGAAACGAGCAAAAGACGAAACGCACCGACAATGTTATGGGATGGATGGTATCGAACCGAGACCCACAAGAAGTCACCGTCAATTACGACTACTACGCAGACGGCAGTCTTGCCTACACCCAGATTGGAAGCAACGCCGCTTCGCGCATCGTCATCGGTTACGACAATCGAGGCAACCGAAACAGTCTCACCGACCCCGATTATGGCACTTCATCTTTCGTTTTTGATGCTTACGGCAACCTGAAACAACGCACTTCTCCAAATGCCGATATATTTTCTTATCAGTATGACCCTATGGGACGACTGATTGAAAAACAAGATTCTAGTGAAAACACCACAACAACATTTGTATATGACGAAACCGAAGGTCTAAAAGGAACACTGAAGTCCATCACGCACGGTGACAACCAAAGCATCCAATACGACTACGATAGATGGCTGCGCTTGGTTTCGGTGGGTGAGCAATTATTTGGCACCATTTACAAAACCCAACTGGATTATGACGATGCTTCACGTATTCACCAAATAACTTACCCCACAGGCGTGACCGTACAAAACGGATACTCGGCCTACGGTCATCTCAACACCATCAGCGATGTAGATGGCAACCCGCTTTGGGAAGCCAACCAGACTAACGCAATGGGTCAATTGCTGCAATCCACCATGGGAGGCCAAATCGTGACTAACAGGCTGTTTGACAGCAAAATGCATTACATCAAAGGCATAGCCACCTCAAACAACTTGCAGAATCTGTCGTATGGTTACGATAAATTTGGTAATTTAGCCCGTCGAACGGACAGCCTTCGCATGATGACCGAAACATTCCAATATGACCGACTCAACCGCCTCACCGAAATATACTTTGGCGACCATCGTTGCAAAGCCAGATACGACAACCTCGGACGCATGATTATCAAGCAAGGCTTGGTGTGGAAATATGGCGGGCCGCATGTACAAACCATCTTCAGCGCTCCCCAGTTTGATGAAGAGAAAATACATGCCATAAACGAGGCCGTGGCACATCCCGATTGGTTCAGTCCCGACCCGTTGAGCATCGATTACACTTCGTTCGACAAAATAAGGCTTGCCAGTAGTGGCGACAACGAGGTCAGTTTCCAATACGGCTTCAACGAAGAGCGCATTAGGATGTCAGAAAGCGACGACACTTGGGAACGTCAAAAGACTTTCGTGGGGAGCTGCGAGTTCATCACCGAAAGCGACGCCAACGGAACGACTGAAAAATCGTGGACATTTCTTACTTGTCCTCTCGGCGTGTTTGCCGTGGTGGAGCAGCAGGACGGCGAGGAAACACTGCATTATATCCTCAAAGATCACCAAGGCAACTGGACTGTCATTGTGGACGCGGACGGCGAAGTGGAGCAAGAGCTGAGCTACGACGCCTGGGGCAACCTTCGCGACCCTGAAACTTGGTGTGTCGATGCCTCGATTATGCCTATGTTCGATAGGGGCTACACGGGACACGAACATCTTAACGGTTTTGGTTTAATAAACATGAACGGCAGGATGTACGACCCCGTGATGTCGTCGTTCCTATCCGTTGACCGCTACGTGCAGCAGCCCGATAACTCGCAAGGCTTCAACCGATACGCCTATTGCATGTATAATCCATTGAAGTATGTTGACCCAAGCGGGTGGATGATGTCTGGGCCTAGCGGAAGCGGGGGCATTCCTCCACAGTTTAAAGCGCCACAACCCGCTGCGGTAGATGGAGGATACCGACTTGTCGAGATTGACGGCGTTTTATATGGTGGCTGTTTGATTGACACGTATGCTATTGACTACGCCTGCACCTCTTCCTCTGGTGGTAATAATCAGGCTGAACAAGACTGTAGAGAACTCATTGGGGAACAAAATCATGGGGTTCTTTTTGAAGAATACCCCGATGAAGCCAATGTTCCCACCATCCGTGCGGGTGGCGGAGGTGGAGGTTGGGGGACAAATTACGCTGGCAGTCCTTCTAAGGATTATGGCATAGCTTCCAATTCGTTAAGTTATGGTGTTTCTTATGCGGGTGTGGTTACAGGTTATAAAAGAGACTTGTGGGAGAAACCAAGAAGCAGAGCTCAAAAGGCAATCAACCAAAAGAAAGCATATAACACCCAAAAAGCATTAAAGGCGAAAGGCATTACCAAACATGTGAAAGAAATCAAGGCAACTAATGGAGCTAAGCTGGCCAAAGCTAGTCGATCTTGTGCCCTATTAGGAGTAGGTTTGGAAGTGGCTGATATTGGTATAAATCATCAACTTAACACATCAAATTTGGTGAATGGTGCTGTAGCTGTTATTTCAATTTGGGTTGCCCCTGTTGGAATTGTGTATTTAGGAGTGGAGTTAGGTAGTTGGATTTTCACAGGAAACACTTTTAGCGAGCATATAGATAATTGGTGTAAAGAACCATTATATGAATGGTAATAGTAAGTGTTATGTTTGACTTTGTTTTTTATAGGTTATATCTTTTTTATGAGAGAAGGGAAAAAGGTAGAGATTCGGTATGGACCGCTTCTTTATATGTGACTTTATTACAATTCCTGATGATGTATTCTATTGTCATTTTTATCGACATTTTTACGGATAAGGCTTTGTTGTTTTATGTGTTGCATGGCAATAAAACGTTGGCAATCATCATTTCCCTTGTAACGATGGTTTCATTATTATTGGTGAATCTTTACCATTATCGTCATAAATATAATGCAATTGTCAAAAAATGTAAAAATAAAGCTGCAAATAAATGGTTCAAGATTTGGATGATAGCTGCTCTAATGATGTTTTTGTTAGCGTCCCCTGTTCTTTGGAATGAATTATATAAATTGTTTGTAAGATAAGAGGCATTTAAAAGCACACAGACCATGAGCATCTTAACGGTTTTGGCTTGATTAACATGAACGGCAGGATGTATGACCCAGTGATTTCTTCGTTCCTCTCCGTAGACCGCTATGTGCAGCAGCCTGAAAACTCGCAGGGCTTCAACCGATATGCCTACTGTATGTATAATCCGTTGAAGTATGTTGACCCGAGCGGGTGGCGGCAATCATTGCCTAATGGGCATGGAATCGCCCCTCCTCCTGATGGAGACGAGACTGGCTATTACGTAACTGGAGTGTATACATACACGGGCTTCAATAATGAGTATTATTCTTATAATTATGGATTGAATGAGGTGACAGTTACTCCCTATGGTAATAGTTGGGCCATGGAGGAATGTAGACGCCTTGGGGAACAAAATTGCGGAGGACTATCCGCAGAATACTCGGGTGGCGAAGCCAATGTTCCAACCCTCAGTGCAGGTGGTGGTGGTGGCGGCGGCTTTTGGACCGGAGGAAATAACACTTCGACAAAAAGCGAAGGTTTGTCTTCTAATACAATAAGTTATACTGTTTCATACGCAGGGTTGGTTACTGGGTATAAAAAAAGTCTTTGGGAGAAACCATTAACAAGGGCACAAAAGGCGATTAATCAAAAGAAAGCGTATAACACCCAAAAAGCCTTAAAAGCAAAAGGCATTACCAAATCCGTGAAAGAAATCAAGGCTGGGAAGATTACAAATTTGAGTAAAGCTAATCATGCTTTGGGGATGGTTGGGTTGGCTATTACAGGGGTGGATATTGCTTATAATAATGGCATAGCTAATCCTTCCCATTTTTTGGATGCAGGTATAGGCGTTGCTTGTTTGTTAGCAGGGCCTGCTGGATGGATAATTGGTGCTTCGTACCTTGCAGTTGACATTTGCTCGTATGCCATTTCAGGGCAATCCATAGGGGCTAATATAGATACTTGGTGTGGGGGCGTAGGGTTTGATTTTAAAACATTTTCAATCGTGTATTAAAGTATTTTCATCATGTTTGGATATTTGTATTATTGGTTCGCTTGTCATTATTTCAAAAAGCTTTACAAAGTTGACCATCCATTTCATTTTCCTGCTGCTGTTGCAGTAGGAGCAATCCAATTTCTACTTGTGTATAACGCATACATGATTTATATTATGTTTTTTCCATTAAACATGAACGTTGCTTATAAAACTCCTGTTACTGTTGCGACACTTGCAGTAGTAGCGGTCGTATGTTGGTTTAATTACAGGTTTTATGGCGGCAAAATAGAAGTTTTAAGCAAGAAATACAAATCACGCGCCTTAAATAACAAGTTGAAAGGTTGGATGATGTTTTTGTTTATGTTTGGCCTGTTTCTATTCCCATTGGTAACAAGCTTTATTGTTAATTCGTTGTTTTTGATATAGTTGGTTGGTTATAGCATTATTTCCGTTATTACTATGTTTGAATACATCTTTTACAGACTCTATCTCTCATACAAGAAACATGAACCTGACACGAATCATGGTTTTCGTGCAGCATTAACAATATCCGCATTTCAATTCTGTATGGTTTTGTGCGTCATGCTCGTTCTCAGAGGTTTTTTTGACATTTATCTCTTGCCGAAAAACAATGTGCTTGCTAAGATCATAGCATTAGGATTTTTGGCATTGTTGGTATTCTATAACTACAAGCTTTACACTCCGAAAATCAAGGAAATGGAGAAGAAATTTGCCAAGTGTCCCGCCAACAAATGGCTCAAGGATTGGTTGTTTTTCTTCCTATTGATTTCAACTTCCTTATCCTGTATTTTCTTCCTTCCATTTCTTTTCATCCATTTGTTGAAGTGGATGTTGGGAGGATAAAACGGTGCAAAGCGTGTCAGTTGGTGACAATTTGAATAGGATAATTGATTGGAGTTATAGCAAACAACGATAGTTTTGATTATGTTTAGAATCTTTGATTACTTCTATTATCGTATGCTCATCCAATATAGTAAGCAGAAATGGAACAACAATCCCTGTTCTACAGCATCCCTTTTCCTTTGTGCAATTCAATCTTTAGTGGTGTATTGCATATTAATGTTTATCAAACCTTTATTTATCCCCAAAGAAATGGTCTTGAATGGTAAAATTGTCGTTTTCTGTATAGCCGCAGTTATGACTTCGTTTTACCTGTTCAACTACCACCGTTACAAAAACCGCGATGAAGAGATAAAAGAGAAATACAAAGATAGCAAAGCCAATAAGTGGTTTAAGCTTTGGATGTTTCCCATAATTATCTTATTGTTGTACTTCCTGCCATTTATCATTATGGGGCATACAGAGTATGTTTAACAACCGGTGTTTTTGCGCGAAGGCTTGCATATCAGCAAACTATCCATTATCTTTGCCCACAAATCCACCATATTATGGTAAGGCATGAAACATATTTCGGGGATTGCAAATCTCCGAAAAATCAAAAAACATTGAAATTGACGTTTGACATTTGACGTTTTGCGGAAGGGGTGACACCCCGTCTCCTCCCTGCCCGCTCCCTACATCCTCTCTGAATCCTCTCTGCTTGTCTCTGATTTCAGGGACTTGGTTGCATGCAACTATCATAAATTGCGGGTGCCGTGGTGAGGTTTTTTTATGCTTAGAACTAAAAGTTTCCTTTATTTTAGGAAAGTTTTCCAAAAAGTTTCCTTTATTTTAGGAAACTTTATTATCTTTGCATCTGAAATAATAACACTACCATGGTAAAGGATACTATTAAATCGCTGATTGTCACGAAACAAAAGGAAATACCGTTTCCGGTGATGGAACGCGATGGTGAATTGCCTTTAAACAGCCAATCCATCGTCACTGTCGTAGGTGTAAGAAGATGTGGAAAGTCATCCAGGATGCAACTCACCATCAATGCATTAGTTGAGAAAGGATTGTCACCCGAAGCCGTTCTATGGGTAGGATTTGATGACGAGCGCCTTTCTGGCATGAACGTATCCGACCTCGATAAAGTGCTTGAAGCCTATCGCGAACTCTATCCCACCCAAGACTTAAAAGATGTCTATATGTTTTTCGATGAGATTCAACTCATTGCCAATTGGGAACTGTTTGTCATGCGTGTATTCAAATCCTACTGCAAAAACATATTTGTCTCAGGGAGCAATGCGAAGATGTTGTCGCAAGAGATAGCCACCACACTCCGTGGTTGGTCCATCGAAGAGAAAACATACCCTTTGTCCTTTATGGAATATTGCCAGTTTACAGGTATCAAGACCCATCATTT